>WBXD01000109.1 GCA_008932935.1 Verrucomicrobiota bacterium | reverse complement strand
GAGATGTTAGAAAGCAAAGACAACGGCACGGTCTTGAAGGATCTGGGATTAGCCCAAATGCTGCATTGCCGGGTGAGATACTTCACGGACGGTGCGGTGATCGGCAGCAAGGAGTTTGTGAATGAGGCATTTGCGCGGGCACGGGAACGATTCAGCGCCAAGCGCAAGGATGGAGCGCGGGCGATGCGGGGCAGCGGCAGCGGCGCGAAGGGACTGCTGTGGAGCGCCAGGGATTTGCGCGTGAGGGTTTGAAGTCCGCCCAAACTTGGCGCTGGAGTGCTCTGAAGGGTTCGGCAGGATGCCAAACTCCGTGGACCGGGCATGTTGCCCGGTTGCCCATGGCGCGAGCATGGGTGGCGCCAGGCGCAGGCTCACCGCAGAGGGTTCGGCAGGATGCCAAACCCAGCCGGTAGGATGCCGGCGCTCCCCATCTTATACTATTTATCTGTCACTTAGTTCTTAGTATTTCTCTCCATCGTCGGTTTCAGCAGTCTTAAAGAGCAGCTTCCATCTGGCGTCGGGTGACGTGCTGAAGTCATCAGACGGGAATTTAATCCCGATTCTCTTCCCAGGCACATCGGGTGCAGTTGGTTGATTAGCATAGCCAGTGACCGCTAGAGCGAGCAATGCTGCAACAATAAATGGTGTGCGATATTTCATTATGATGATTAAACAGGCTGGGATACGGATAGACAGGGCGGGATGAAGAAAAGGGTGAATTGCATGGATTTTGACACTTTGGAGTGCCTCTTGTTTTGGCTAACCGCGCGGATGGAATTGGCGGTGCACAGCCTTGAGCCGCTGGCGGTCAACGTGGGTGTAGATCTGGGTGGTGGCGATGTCGGCATGGCCCAACAACTCCTGGATCACCCGCAGGTCGGCCCCGCCTTCCAGCAGATGGGTGGCGAACGAGTGGCGCAGCAGATGCGGATAGACGTTGTGGGCGATGCCGGCCAGTGCGGCGCGGCGTTTGACGATTTGGCGCACGCGGTCCGGCGACAAGGGGCCGCCGCGCACGCTGAGAAAGATATGTGAAGAGCTGCGTTTGGAGACGAGCGCCGGGCGGGAGTTGTGCAAATAATCCTGGAGTGCCGCGCAGGCCTTGGTGCCGACGCGTACGATGCGCGTTTTATTCCCCTTGCCGGTGACGCGTAGGAAGCCCTCATCGAAATCCATCATCTCCAACCGCGCCTTGCACAGCTCGGACAAGCGCAGGCCGGAGGCGTAGAACACCTCGAGAATGGCCAGATCGCGGCGGCCCAGCGGCTGGGCGGGATCGATTGATTCCAACAAAGTGGTGATTTCCGCGGCGTGCAGGGTTTCCGGCAAAGTCAGGTCGGGGCGGGGAGCGAGCAGCGGTTCGGCCGGATCCATTGTCACCCTCCCCTGCCCCGCCAACCAACGGAAAAACACTTTCAGATGCACGGTGGTGATGCGCAACGAGGCTGCGATGAGTCCGTCACGCTTGCGTCCGCCCAGAAATTCCGCCAATTCATCTGTCCCCATATCGCGTAGGCCGGTGCCACGCTGGCGCATCCAGCCGGCCAGAGCGTCGAGCGTCTGGCGCACCGACAGTTGGTAGGCGTCGGACAGGCCGCGCTCGGTGGCCAGGAATCGGATAAAGGCATCGCTGGCGTTGTCCATGGGTTGCGGGCGAGCCTGCGCCGGGGAACGGCTCGCGGCAATGGAAACTTGCTTGAGCAGAGGGGGGATTTCGGCACTTGACTCGGCAGGCGAGCGGGGTAGCGTCGCGGCGCATGAAACGAATTTGCCTTCTTCTCTCGTTGTTGGTGTGCGTGTCCGCGCTTACCAGTTGTGGCGCGGCCACTAACATGATCGGTAGCGTTGGACGCCTGATCGGCAACACCGGACACTTGGTCGGTCTATAAATTTGGGAGGTTCAGGCGATGCGCGCCACCGTGCGGGATTCATCGGATTCCACGGTGAAATGCAGCCAGATGGCATCCGGCGGCAGCAATGCGGGAAATTTGTCGGCCCACTCGACGACGACGATGCCCGCAGTCTCGAGATATTCGTCCCAGCCCAAAGCGAGTACATCGGCGGCGCTGTCGAGCCGATAGAAATCGAAGTGAAACACGTTGAGTCGGCCGCCGCGGTATTCATGGACCAGGGAAAACGTCGGGCTGGTGACTTCCAGCGGGCAGCCCATGGCGGCCACCAAGCCTTTGGTCCAATGGGTTTTGCCGGCACCCAGGCCGCCCACTAGGGCGATGACTGAGCCGGCCCGGGCGTCTCCTGCGGCAATCCGCCCGAGTTGGGTCATGGCGGTGGCTGATGTGGCGCGTGCTTGCATACCCGATGTCCAAACCTCAATTGCCGTGCCGAGTCCACTCAAAAAATCCGCCGATCAAGGTTTTTGGGCGACGAGGCGGAAGCGGGTGTGGTAGGCACCGTTGTTGAATTTGCGGCAGCATGCGTAACATGCGACGGTGCGGCGGATGGGTTTGACGCGCTGCAAGCTGGTCAAACAATGCGGGCAAATGTAGGCGTAATTGCGTTTCAGCCGGCGGCGTTTAAAGGGCAGCGTGTGATACGGAGCTTCCCCAGCAATGCCCAATTCCGCACAGGCGGCCCGCCATTCCTGGCCGTGGGGCTCGGTGTAACGCCGCCCGGCCCGCTCATAGGCGATGAGGTGGGCGAGTTCGTGTTTGAGGGTGCGCCACAGCTCTTCGGGGGGCAGGGGAGCAAGTTTTGGATTGAGCTCGATAACCCGGTCGGGCCACCACGCCCGACCGGCAGTCGTCTGCATTCGGGGGTTCCAACAAACCTGCACGCGCCGTGACAACTCCATCAAATTCAACGATTTACTGGTTTCAACACACCATGCGGTCAGCTTGCTGTCGGTCTTGTCAGCCTTGTCCTGGAATTCATGTGGCGCTACCGGCGAGCACTGCACGCGCAGCCACGAGATCCATCGGAATTCAAGCTGTGACATCAGGCGGCCCATCGCCATAGACCTAGCAGCAATCCCGGCCCCTGGCAACACACACCACTTAATAATCGCAAACTTTTTCCAATTTTGGCATTGCCAGCCGCAGCGGGTTGGCGCAGGGTGCGCGCCCCGCTAATTCATTCCTCTTCCTACGATGTCCAAGCACAACAGCCTCAAATCCAGTACCACCGTCGGCGGCAAACGCTCCGTCCTCAAACGCTTCGAGCGCGTCAAACTCCTCAAGGAGCGCGGCGAATGGACGGCCGGGCGCTCGCCGGTAGGCCTGCCCAAGACCAAGCACGAGGCGTAAAGCCCCTGCGGGTTGTCAATTTCTAAGTGCGCGGACCCTGCCAGGCTCCGCGCCTTTTGCATTCCAAGCCTCCCCCCATGAACGACGGTACCCGCCTCAACAAATACCTTGCATCCTGTGCCGTCGGCTCTCGCCGTGCGTGTGATGCATTGATTCAGACCGGCCGTGTCGAGGTCAACGGCAGCTCTTGCGCCAAGCTAGCCACCCGCATCCAGGCCGGGGATCACGTCAAGGTAGATGGTCGGCGGGTGGTGCCGCGCGAGGTGACGATAGTGGCATTTCACAAGCCGCGCGGTTACGTGTGTTCGCGCGAGGATGAGCTCGGGCGGGACACGATCTACACGCTATTGCCCGGCACGCTGCACGCCTTGCACCACGTCGGTCGGCTTGACCGGGATTCGGAAGGCTTGCTTATTTTAACCAACGACGGCGACCTCTCGCAACGCCTGATGCACCCGTCTAAATCGGTGGAAAAGGAATACCTGGTCACCGCCAACCAGTCCTTTGAAAACGTCCATCTCGACCAGTTTCTCGAAGGGGTTTACACCGAGGGCGGCAAGCTGCGCGCCAAGGCGATCGAACGCCTGTCGGCCCGTCGCATTAAGGTGGTGCTCGACCATGGTGCCAAGCGCCAGATCCGTGTGATGTTCGAGACGATGGGCTACACCGTCTCCAAGCTGCTGCGCGTGCGCATCGGCCAATTGTGGCTCGGCGATCTGGAACCGGGTCACTGGGCCGTGCTCACTCCGTCAGAAGTCGCCATGCTCTTGGGAGAGGCCGCAGCCACCAAGAAGCGTACCACGCCACCGCGACCACCCCGCGACGGCGACGCGCCCAAGGAACGCAAATCAGGCGGCGGGCAGGATGCCCGCGCCACGCGGAAAAGTGGACCCGGCATCTTGCCCGGATCCCGGGGCAGCGGGCAGGATGCGCGCGCCAAGCGGAAAAGTGGGCCTGGCATCTTGCCCGGATCCCGGGGCCAGCGCGGCACGGTAGCTGCCACGCGGAAAAAGGTCCGCTGACCAGCGCCGGGTCACTTGCCATGTGGCGCAACGTCAATTAGAGTCCAGCTTCCGGCGAATTCAGCAGACACTCCATCCAAACCCCTTGCCTCTTTTAGAAACCCCCAATGAGTCACTCCCAAGCACCTCAAGAAGCCACCACCACGGGAGCCGCCGCCATTTATTTGCCGCCCGCCGATTTTGCCGTCAAGGCGCGCATTCCGTCGCTGGAGGCCTACCGCACGCTCTATCAGCAATCCATCGCCGACCCCGAGGCGTTCTGGGCCACCGAGGCCAAGGAACTCTTTTGGCGCAAACCGTGGTCTAAGGTGCTCGATTGGAAAATGCCCTTCGCCAAATGGTTTGATGGCGGCAAACTCAACGTCTGCGAAAATTGCGTGGACCGCCACGCTACCGGCCCCCGCAAAAACAAGGCTGCCATCATTTGGGAGGGCGAGCCCGGCGACCAGCGCGTCATCACCTACGGCCAGCTCCACCGGGACGTCTGCCGCTTCGCCAACGTGCTCGAAGCCAACGGCATCAAGGCCGGCGAGCGGGTCATCATCTACATGCCGATGGTGCCCGAGGCGGTGGTTGCCATGCTCGCCTGCGCCCGCATCGGTGCCGTCCATTCGGTGGTCTTCGGCGGATTTTCCAGTGAGGCCATTTACGACCGCTTGGAAGATTCCGGGGCGGTGGCCATCATCACCGCTGATGGTGGATGGCGCCGCGGCAAGGTCGTCGAGCTCAAGCCGGCGGTCGATGAAGCGGTGGCCAAATACCACAAAATCAAGCGGGTCATCGTGTTGCGGCGCTGCGGCAATGAGGTGACGATGAACCCGGCGACCGACGTGTGGTGGCACGACGCCGTGGCCGAGGCCCCGGCGAAGCACACGGCCAAGGCGTTTGATTCCGAGCATCCGCTCTTTATTCTCTACACGTCCGGCTCGACTGGGAAGCCCAAGGGCATCCTCCACACGTCAGGCGGCTATCTCACTGGCACTTACTCCACCTGCAAGTACATCTTCGACCTGCGCGAAGAAGACGTTTTTTGGTGCACCGCCGACGTCGGATGGATCACCGGTCACTCGTACATCGTGTACGGCCCACTGGCCAACGGTGCCACCCAGGTGATGTACGAGGGCGCGCCGAACCACCCGGATTTCGGCCGCTTCTGGCAAATGATCGAAGCCTACGGCGTGAGCATCTTCTACACCGCGCCCACCGCCATCCGCGCTTTCATCAAAGCTGGCGACGCCTTCCCCGCGGGTCACGACCTGTCGTCGCTGCGCTTGTTGGGCTCGGTCGGCGAACCGATCAACCCGGAAGCATGGACTTGGTACCACCAGCACATCGGCGGCGGCAAGTGCCCGATTGTCGATACCTGGTGGCAGACGGAAACCGGTGCCATCCTCATTTCGCCGCTGCCGGGGGCCACCCCCTGCATTCCGGGTACCGCCACCCTGCCATTCTTCGGGATCGACGCCGTCATCCTCGATGACGCCGGCAACGAGTGCGCCCCCAACCAGGACGGCCGCCTCGTCATCCGCAAACCCTGGCCTGCCATGACCCGCTCTATCTACAACGATCCGGAGCGCTTTGAAAAAACCTACTGGGCAGATTTTCCCGGACTTTACACCACCGGCGACGGTGCCCGCCGCGACGAACACGGGAATTTCTGGATCATTGGCCGCCTCGACGACGTGCTCAACGTCTCCGGCCATCGCCTCGGCACCGCCGAAATTGAAAGCGCTCTGGTGTCCCACCCTGCTGTTGCCGAAGCCGCCGCGGTCGGTCGTCCCCACGAAATCAAAGGCCAGGCCCTCGCTGTGTTCGTCACTCTCAAGGCGGATTTTGTCGAGTCGGAAGCCCTCCGCCAGGAATTGCGCAACCACGTCGGCCATATGATCGGTGCCCTCGCCAAGCCCGATGACCTTCATTTTGCTGCAGCGCTGCCCAAGACCCGCTCCGGCAAGATCATGCGCCGCATCCTCAAAGAACTCGTCTGCACGGGCGAAGTGACCGGCAATATCACCACCCTCGAAGATTTCTCGGTGGTGGCCACCCTCCAGCGCAGCATCACCCGCTAAACCCACCCTCACCGTAACCGGATAGCGCAATATGACCTCCACCCGCTACTTCCTCGCCCGCTTTGCCCAAGCCTTCGGCATTTTTCGTCGCAACCAGCGCATGGGCGACGCCGCCACTGAGATGCACCTGCTGCGGGAGGCTGAAGCCCACCTGGGCATGGAAGTCTGGGAGAAGGTCGAGTCCATCGAGCGGCTCTCCATCGAATACTGGAATTTGCGCAAGCTCATCAAAACCCGCGACAGCCTCCAGTGCCAACTCGACGCGAGCGAAGCGCAGCTCGACGCCACCCACCAGGACCGCTCGGATCTGCTCAACGCCTCGCCGCTCCCCCAAACGAAACTGTACGACGAGCGCATCGCTATCATCACGAGACTCGAAGACCACACCCGCGAGCGCGACCAAATCGTCACCCAGGCCCGGGACATCCGCCGCATTCACGACGGACTTAAAATCAAAATCGAAGTCCTCACCAAGGAAACCGCGCCGTCTCCGGAACGCAGTGAGCAACTCGAACAAGTCAGAGTGCGCCTGGCCGAACTCAAGCTCCAGTTCATCGCTCTCAAGGATAAGCGCAGCGAGGTGGGCACGGAAATCGCACAGGGCGACCAGCAGCTCGACCAAATCGATCTGGATATCGAGGCGTTTAAAAACGAGCGCCGCGCTCAAGCCTCGGCTATTTTCAAGATCATCGGCGAGGCCAACCGCGAAATCTCGTTATTGCGCGCCGAACTCGGGGCGCTTGATACGCGTATCAGCCAGATGCAGAGCGAAATCGGCCGCTACGTCAGCCGTCACTCGTTCAATGACAAGCATTGTGCCGAGGCCGGCAAGTCCCACCGCAGGCTCATTGAAGTGATGCGCGCCTTACGCCGCTCCGTCGCCCTCAATCATCGCCTCAGTGGCATGTCCTGAACTTGGCGGGCAGCAGGCCAGCGCCACCTGGCGCACTGGCTGCCGCGTCTCGCGGCAGTCGGTGCCTGCGTGCCTCCGGCCGCAGCGCCGATGCGAGGCGAATGAGTCCGCGCCAAATCCAGCGCATTCTCTTGGTATGGGCACCCGGGCAAGGATGCCCGGGCCACCACGGCCTGCGGCCGGAGGCGCGCGGCTAGGCGTACGACTATTGGCGGCGGGATTTTTTTAGGGATTGGCCCATGGATTCCTTGGCGGCGGTGGACTCGGCGATGCTGAGGTTGCAGGCGGCGGCCTGGCGGCGCTTGGCGGCTACTTTGTCTGAAATCGCGATGCTGCTGGCCTGCACGTCGGCGGCGTCGGCGACAAAGGTGGCGGAGTTATGGGCGTGAATGCCCATGTTGGCGGCGGTGGCGATGGCGTCCTGGTTGGCCCCTAGGAACAGAAACTCCCACTCGAACTTCTCGGTCTGATGGGTGATGCGCTGGTTGACGTCGGCCATGGAAAATTTGCGGGACGAGTTTTCCTCGCCGTCGGTGAGAATGGCGATGATCACCTTGGACGGGTGCTCGGGCTCGGGGGTGGCGGCGTGGGCGCGGACGATGGTGTCGATGGTGCGGCCGATGGCGTCGAGCAGGGCAGTGGACCCCCTGGGTTGATAGATTTCTCGTGTGAGCGGTGCCGCATCCTGGATTGGCACCCGGTCATGCACGAGCAGGTATTCGTGGTCGAAGAGAATCAGGGTGAAGGTGGCCGCAATCCGCTGGCCATCGTCGTCTACGGTGGCTTGCTGGACCTGGAGAAATTCATTGGCCGTGCAACTTTTTTTCTGTAAAAGTTTTCAGGATGGATTTGGAGGCTGATTTCAAGCGGCTGTTTGGTGTTGTTTTTTGGTGTTAGATATGCAGTTTTGCGGAGTGAGAGTGAGGTAGG
>WBXD01000108.1 GCA_008932935.1 Verrucomicrobiota bacterium | reverse complement strand
GACCATGCTTTGAGAATGGCTGAGCCTGGCGGCACGCTAGTATTCGCCTCACATGGGCACTGCGGCCGGAGGCACGCAGGCACGGCCTGCCACGAGACGCGGCAGCCACGCCATGTGGCTGCGTGCCTCCGGCCGCAGGCCGTGTCTGCGCGCCTCCGGCCGCAGTCTTCGGCCAAAGAGATGTGACCGCAAACCCTTCTCTAACAAACGCCGCCGCCGCCTACAGCCCGGCCGTCACCAAATGGGCGCCTCGCGACGGGCGTGACGCGAAAATTTGCGGCGTGATGCCGGTGGTTTTGGCGTATTCCGCCGCCAGCGTCGCGGCGATGTCGGCGGCCTGGTGCGATTCGCACAGCGTCACCGTCGAGCCACCGAAGCCGCCGCCGGTCATCCGAGCGCCGATCACCCCGCCGGCGCGGCCAATTTTGCGGGCAATTGCCACCATGATGTCAAGCTCGGTGCAGGACACCTCGAAGTCGTCGCGCAGGGAATCATGGCTGGCCGCCATCAACGGGCCGAGAGCTTCAAAATCGTTGCGCTCCAAGGCGCTGGCCGCCGCCATGGTGCGGGCAATCTCACCGACGACGTGGCGCGAACGGCGGTTGACGGGCTCGCCCAATTTCGTCCAGGCGGCGCTCACATCGGCTTCGCTGACGTCGCGCCAGGAGGATTTGCCGAGGATGGCCAGCCCCTCTTCGGTGTGTTTGCGGCGGGCCGCATAGCCTCCGTCGGATAGTTCGTGGTGGACCATGGTATTGGCGATGAGCACCGTGAGATCAGGGTTTTCAAACGGCACCAGTTCGGGTTCGCCGGACTGGCAGTCGATGAGGATGAGCCGGTTGGGTTTACCAAAGGCCGAGGCGAACTGATCCATGATGCCGCAGGGCACCAGCGCAAAATCATGCTCGGCTTTCTGGCACAGCAGCGCCTTTTCGCGGGTGTCCAGCACCGTGTCGAGCAGTCCTTCGAGAAACGTCGCCATGGCGCATTCCAGCGCCGCAGAGGACGATAGGCCGGCGCCTCCAGGAACCGACGACACAATGGATGCGTCGAAGCCCGGGATGTGATGGCCGCGGTCCTGGAAGCCGCGGATCACCCCGCGCAGGTAGTTGCTCCACTTGGGCGTGGCGATGTGTTGCGGCCCGGCCACGTCGAATTCAACGATTTCGGGAAAACTATGATCGCAAATACGGGCCTGCGTGGTGCCGTTGGCACAGCCGGCGATGACGATGTAGCGGTCGATGGCAAAGGGCATGACAAAGCCATCGCAGTAATCGATGTGCTCGCCGATGAGATTGACCCGTCCCGGTGCGGCGGCCGTGACCGTGGCTATAGCATCAAGGCGCTGGCGCAGTCCAAGGGTGGCATCGGACACAAGGTCGCTAAGATTTGGATTGATCTGGAGCATAGTCGGGCCAATGGATGGCGCAACTTCCGCCAGAAGTAAAGCTGCAAACGTATGAGTTGGCACTGCGCATTCCCACCACTACGCTTGGCGGCGGCTGTGCGCTGCTGCGGCAAGGTATACCAACTACCCACTCATGACTCAAACGCCTCCTCCATCCAGTTCCCAGCCGCGACCGGCGAGTCTGGCCGTGTGGATGACGTCGAGCGTGGCCGTGTTTGTTTTGCTGGGCTCGCTGGCACTGGTGTTGGCCTTTGAGCAGTACCTCGTCCGCGAGGAACGGCGGGCCTTCGAGGACTTGGCGCGGGTGAATGCCGGATTTTTGGAGCGCACACGGCTGCCGCAAAGCGCGACAATGGCGGCCCAACTCGGTGAGATTATCGGCGCGCGGGTGTTTTTCTGGCAGCCTAAAACCGGCCAAGTGCTTGGCATGGTTAACGATTCGGTCGCTCGCGCCGCGCTGCGCATGAACTGCGACGGCAAACTCAACGTGATGCCAGACGGGGCTTGGATGATAGGTGTTCCAGGCCGCGATGGCTCGCGAGTCATTTTCCTGCGTCCTCCAGCACGGCGCGTGCTGGCACTGGACCGGGCAGACACCTGGCTGGCGCTGGGGTTGTTCTGGGTGCTTTCGTTAGGGCTGGGCTGGTGGCTGGCACGGCGGGTGACCCGGCCCTTGCGCAGCCTGGCGGAATCGCTGCCCTTGGTGGGCACCGAGCACGAGTTGCCCGCGCTGCCGGTGGCGCGGCGCGATGAGATCGGTCAGCTGGCGCAAACCCTCACCCGCACCCATGAGAGTTTGCGCCACGAACGCGAACGCCGGCGCACGGCGGAACGCCACGCCATGTTAGGCAGGATGGCCACCAGCCTCGCCCATGAGGTGCGCAACCCGGTGGCAGCCATTCGGCTCCATGCTCAGTTGCTAGAGTCGGCCCCGCCGCACGAGGCGGTCATGTCTCGCCAGCTCATCGAAAGCGAGGCACAGCGCATCGAGGGCTTGGTGGGCCAATGGCTCAGTTATGCCAAACCGGCGCCGCCGGTGTTCGCCGAGGTGAATATGGTCGAGGCGCTGCACCAAGCGCTGCGCCTCATCGGGCCGCAAGCCCGGCATGCCGGGGTGCTGCTCGATAGCATGCTGGCGCAGAACACACCGCCGCTAGTGATTCTAGCCGACCGCTACCGCCTGCAGCAGGTGTTAGGCAACCTGTTACTCAACGCGGTGCAGGCGATGCCGCACGGCGGGCGGGTGAGTGTGCACTTGGATGATGGCGCGGCGCAGGTGGCGGTGGTTTGCGAGGACGGGGGAGCGGGTTTCAGTGCGACGGCGCTGGCCCGCTTGGGCGAGCCGTTTTACTCCGAAAAGGAAGGGGGCATGGGCTTGGGCCTGGCGGTGGCGAAAGCCATTTGTGAGGCTCACGGCGGCGGCTTGGCTGTTGAAACCCGCCACGGTGGCGGTGCCCGGGTGCGGGCCGTGTTCGCCAAAGTCCAGCAGGTTTCTCACAACAATCATTGAACCTCCCGACTAACTTGAAGATTTACCGCAGAGACGCAAAGGACGCAAGGGGACACAAACTGGAATGGATTATAGAGAAAAATCCTGTCTTACTCCGCGCCCCTTTGCGACCTTTGCGGCTTTGCGGTAAGCATTTAGCAGTGACTCAACGTTCCTAACCCCGCCCGCCGCCCCCATGACCGCCCACCCGATTCTACTCATCGAAGACGAACACGCGCTGGGCACCGCCTTGTCATTTCTGGTGCGGCGCATGGGGCATTTGCCCACCTTGGTGGCCTCGGGTGCCGCCGGCTTGGCGGCCGTGGCGGACGGGAGTTTTGCCGCAGTGGTGCTCGACATCGGCTTGCCGGATATGAGCGGGTTGAAGGTGTTAGAAAATATGCGCCAGCTCGGCACCAGCGTGCCGGTGCTAATGATCACCGCTCACGCCACCTTGGGTCACGCCATCCACGCGCAGAAGTCCGGGGCCACCGCCTATCTGACGAAGCCGTTGGATTTGCGCCAGTTCGAACAAACCCTCGGCGCGATGTTAGCCAGCGCGCTGCCGCTGGCGGCGGCCTCAGCCGATGTGCCGGCAACCCGCGCCGCGACCTTGATCGGTGCTGCCGCGTGCCTGCGGGAAACTTTCATTGGCATTGCCCGCGCTTGCGCCGGCGACGTACCCTCCCTAATCACCGGCCCGAGTGGTTCGGGTAAAACTCTCACGGCGGCGGTCATCCATGCCCACGGCCCGCGGGCGAGCCAAGCGCTGGCGTTTGTGGCCTGCTCCCGCTTGAACAATGCCGCGGCGTTCGAGGAGCACCGCGGCGGCACCATCGTGTTAGAGGAAGTGACCGACCTGGCTCCCGCCCTGCAAACCCGCTTGGCCGCCTGGCTTGCCAGCGCGCCGGACGGTCATCCGCGGCTGCTGGCCACCTCCGCCCTTGACCCGCGCCAAGCCGTGGCCGACGGCCGCTTGCGCGAGGACTTGTATTATGCTCTAACCACACTGACCATCCCCTTGCCGCCCCTGCACGAACGCAGCGGCGACATCCCCGCCCTCAGCGGGTTTTTTCTCGGCGTGCGCGGCTCTGGCCCCGCTCCGCAACTCACCGCCCCGGTGCTCGCCGCGTTGCAGGCCTACGTGTGGCCGGGCAATGTGCGCGAATTGCGCCATGTGCTCGACTATGCCGCCACCCTCAGCGGCGGCGGCCCGGTGTTTTTGAGTCATCTACCGGCACACGTCGCGGCCGCCGCTGGTCCCGCCACCGGGGCCTCCAGTCCCGCCGCGCCCGGCGAACTCGCCGCCGCCCTCGGCCGCTGGCTGGATGCCCAACTGGCCCTGCCCGCAGCCGAACGCCCCGGCTACGAGGCGATGTTGGAGCGGGTCGAGGCCGTGATGCTGCGTTATTTGCTAGACAAGCACGAGAGCAAGCCGACGCACATGGCGGCGGCCTTGGGCATGCACCGGGCGACGTTGCGCCAGAAACTGCGCCGCGCCGGTTTGCAGCGCGGGGAAGAGTGACGCGATTCTTCACATTTTATCTGTCACCTAGTAATGGGCGAGTCGCTTGGTTGAGGGCGTGAATCGTGCCGCCACCCGGGGAACTGAACTCATAGGAATGCCGCAGCGTGTCGTTAAGATACGATTTGGCAGCGGCCACCGCCGCCACCAGCGTGGCGCCCTGGGCCAGGCCCGCAGTGACGGCGGCCGAAAGCGTGCAACCGGTGCCGTGCGAGCCGGCCACCGCCAAGCGGGGCGCGCTAAATTGATGGACTTCGCCATCCGTGACTAACAAATCCAGGCAGTCGGGGCCGTCAAGGTGTCCGCCCTTCAACAACACACTGGTGCCGAATATTTCCGCCAGGCGGCGGGCGGCGGGGATGAGCGCGTCTTTGTTAGTAATGGCCATGCCAAGCAGGGCCTCGGCTTCGGGCAGGTTCGGGGTGATGAGCCGCGCCAGGGGCAGCAACTCTTCGCGATATGTTAGCAGCGCCGCGGGTTCCAACAGCGGCGCGCCGGTCGAGGCGATCATCACCGGGTCCACCACCAGCGCCAGCTGCGGATGGGCCGCAAGCACTTGTGCCACCGCCGCCACGTGGGCCGCCGAAAACAACATGCCGGTTTTCACCGCTACCACCGGGAACGCATCCAACAGCAGCTCGAGCTGGTCGCGCAGCAAGGCCACCGGCACGGCATGCACAGCCACTACGAGCGTGGCGGATTCCGCCACCACGCAGGTGAGCGCGGTGAGCCCGTGCACACCGAAGTGCTGGAATGTCTTTAAATCCGCCTGGATGCCTGCGCCTGCGGAGCAATCCGAGCCTGCAATCGTCAATGCCACTGGCGGCGCGCTGGTCATGGCTTAGTCATAGCGGGGCGGCGGACCGGCACCAGCGAATTTTCGTGCTTGGCAGCAGTCGACTCAGACGGAACGATGGTGGCATGCCAGGACCGCTCCGCGAATTTGAAGATCTCCACGTCAGCGTGGACGATGTGATCTACATGCCAGGGCTGGAAGCCAGCGTGCAAAAGCCGCACCCGTTTGTCTATTTCATCTCTATTCACAATGATTCGCCCGTCCCGGTGACCATCCGCGGACGCAAATGGGTGGTGCATGAGGACGGCGGCGAGGTCAGTGTGGTGGAAGGTGCCGGGGTCGTCGGCCAAACCCCAGCCATCAACCCCGGCGAGCATTTTTCCTACAACAGCTACCATGTCGTCGCCAACTCGGCAAAGGTGTCCGGGGCATTTTTCGGCGAAACTGCCACCGGCGAGTGGATTTTTGCCCGCATCCCCGAATTTCGGCTGGACGTGCCCAACGGGTAGCGCTGCCGATCGGCATGCTGGGCAGCGCGGCCCGCCGCAACCGAAGTCGGCCCCCCCGCCGCAGGTTGGGCTTGAAAGTAGCCGGGCAATGGCGCATCCATGTGGCGGTCCTGCGCTAACCCTGCGGTGTGACCGGACGACCCGCTCCACCTTGCCCCCACACTATTATGAAAATTCCCATCCCTCTGGCAGCTGCCATTACCACGTCCTTGCTCGTTGCCTGCGTTACCGCGCAGTCCGATTCAGCCACCAGTGCGCCGCGTTACGGCACCTGGGGCTTCGATCTATCCGGCAGGGATAGCGCGGTCAAACCAGGCGACGATTTTTTCAGGTTTGCCAACGGCGGGTATCTTGAGCGGACGCACATTCCGGAGGATTTGGCGCGCTTCGGCAATTTTGACGTGCTGACGATTTTGTCAGAAAACCGGGTGCGGGAGATTCTCGAGGAGGCGGTGAAACAGCCCACGCAGGCCACCAGCAAGCTCGGCCACTTTTTTTCAACCTTTATGGACGAAGCACAGGTCGAGCAACTCGGCGCACAGCCGCTCGCCGCGGAGCTCGCCAAAGTCACCGCCGCCACCTCGCGCGACGAACTCGCCGTCATGATGGGCCACCCGGCTAGCATGTGCCGCAGCCTGTTTGGTCCGGGCATCAGCGCCGACGCCAAAGACCCGTTGCACTACGCGGTGTACATCGGCAGCGGCGGCCTAGGCATGCCGGACAAGGACTACTACCTTAAGCCGGCGTTCGCCGAAACCAAGGCGAAGTATCAGACGTATGTGACGGCTTTGCTGACCCTCGTCGGGTGGCCCGATCCCGCCCGCCTCGCCACCGCCATCGTCGCCTTCGAAACCCGCCTCGCCGAGGCTAGCTGGGAGCGCGCCGAGCACCGCGACCGCGACAAAACCTACAACCCGATGACTCCCGCTGAACTGACGGCCTACGCGCCCGGCTTTGATTTCGCCGGATTGCTAGGCGCGCGCGGTCTCGCCAAAGTCCAACATCTTATCGTCAGCGACAACACCGCCTTTCCCAAGAAGGCGGCAATTTTCACCGACACGCCCCTTGAGACGCTGCAAGCGTGGATGGCGTATGGCATCGCCGACGCCGCCGCGCCCTACTTATCCAAGGCATTCGTCAATGCCAGCTTCGGTTTCCACGCCAAGACACTCTCCGGCCAACCCGAGCAGCGGGCACGCTGGAAACGCGGCGTCATGCTCACCAACGAGGTGCTCGGCGAGGCGGTCGGCCAAATCTATGTCGCCCGATTTTTCCCCGCCACGTCCAAACGCCAAATGTTGGAACTCGTCAACAATGTGAGAACGGTGCTCGCCACCCGCATCAACCAACTCGATTGGATGGGCGAGGATACCAAAAAGGCCGCCCAACAAAAATTGGCCAGCTTCACGGTCAAAATCGGCTATCCAGATGAGTGGCGCGACTACTCGGCGCTGCTGGTCAAACCCGGCGACCTGTATGGCAACCTCATCCGCGCCGGCCAATTCGCCTGGCAGCACGACCTCGATCGCTTAGATAAACCCGTGGACCGCATGGAATGGGGCATGCCGCCGCAGAAGGTCAATGCCTACTATAACCCGTCCTTCAACGAGATCGTGTTCCCCGCCGCCATCCTGCAACCGCCGTTTTTTGACCCTCAGGCCGACCCAGCCGTCAACTACGGCGGCATTGGCGGCGTCATCGCCCATGAAATCAGCCATGGCTTCGATGATCAGGGCCGCAAGTCCGATGGCGCTGGCGTGCTCAAGGATTGGTGGACCAGCGAGGATGCCGACAAGTTCGACGCACGGGCTCAACGCCTCGGCGCCCAATACGAAAGCTTCGAGATTCTGCCCGGCGAACACATCAACGGCAAACTCACCATGGGCGAAAATATCGGCGATATGGGCGGCCTGACGTTCGCACTCGACGCCTATCAACTCTCGCTGCACGGCAACCCGGCCCCGGTGTTGGATGGGCTTAGCGGCGTGCAGCGGGTGTTTTTCGGCTGGGCCCAAGTCTGGCGCCAGAAAATGCGCGACGAGGCTCAGCGCAAACAAATTCACACCGACCCCCACTCGCCGGCTGAAGCCCGGGTCAACGGAGTAGTGCGCAATATCGATGCCTGGTACTCTGCGTTTGACGTCAAGCCTGGCGATAAACTCTATGTGAAACCCGCAGATCGTGTACACATCTGGTGAGGTTCAGAACTCCTGACATCGATCGTGCTGCAGCGGAGTTTGAGATGATATCATGCTGCAGCATGGATGCTCGCGCCATGTGGCTGCGCGCCTCCGGCCGCAGGCCGTGGGAGCCGCGTCTCGCGGCGCGAGCCAGTAGCTGACCATGCTTGGAGAATGGCTGAGCCTGGCGGCACGCTAGTATTCGCCTCACATGGGCGCTGCGGCCGGAGGCACGCAGGCACGGCCTGCCACGAGACGCGGCAGCCACGCCATGTGGCTGCGCGCCTCCGGCCGCAGGCCGTGCGTGCCGCGTCTCGCGGCGCGAGCCAAGT
>WBXD01000107.1 GCA_008932935.1 Verrucomicrobiota bacterium | reverse complement strand
GAAGACGCAAGACTTCAAGACCCAAGACGCAAGAGAAGAGCAGATGTAGCAGCGCTGTGCTCTCTTATCTTATCTTGGGTCTTGGGTCTTGTGTCTTGCCGTCTTGCGTCTTCTGCTGTCACCTATTCCCCTTTGCTCCCCTTGGCGTCCTTTGCGACTCTGCGGTAAATCTTCTGAAGTTAGTAGAGAGCGCCACACTGCCGCCGGCCCCTTTTTCCCGAGCGGGCCGGAACCACCCACGCGCCAGGCCATGAAGTTGCAGCGAAATTTCACCAAGGCACTGCAGGACACGCAGAAGTTTTTTGCCGCCGAGCACGTGCGCCTATTGCCCTGCATCGGCACGCTGCAACGCTACACCCTGACGAAATTCCTGCATGACGCACGGGCGGCGGCCAACGTGATGATGCTGGCGCTGCCGCAAGCCATTGCGCATGCGACCATCGCCGGGCTACCTATCGTTTACGGCATTCTGTGCTCGGTAGTGGCGGCGATTGTGGCACCCTTGTTCGCGGGTTCGCGCTACACGATTCTGGGCACTACCAATGCCACGGCCTTCATGCTGTTCAGCTTTTTTGCGGTCAACCCGGCCCTCAGCGGGCGAGCCAGCGAACTCGTGATGTTGCTGACGCTGCTGGTTGGGCTCATCGCCGTAGCTGGAGCCATGTTGCGGGTGGCGGATTTGCTGCAATACGTATCGCGCAGTGTGCTGGTGGGCTACATCTCCGGGGCGGCGGTGCTGATCATGACCAACCAGCTCATTCCGATGCTCGGCTTGGACAAATTCGTCGATATCCACGCCGCCACCAGCTTCGCGGGCCTGCTCATCGCCTTAATCAAGGCGATGCCCCACACCGATTGGGTGGCCGTGGTCATGGGTGTCACGACGCTGGCCGGGTACGCCGCGATACGCGAATGGCGGCCGCAGTGGCCGGCTTTTGCGCTGTCGCTGCTGTTGTCCTCGGTGCTATTTGGTCCGCTCATCCGCTTTGGTATTCAGCCCTTCGCCCACGCAGAAACCTTTGTCACGTTCGGCTTCGCCGACCTCGCGCCCAAACTGCCACGGTTATTTCACCAGGGGGTTTTCAACGATATTTCCACCTTGTTCGGGGTGGCGCTGGCAATCGCCTTCCTCGCCTCCCTGGAAAACACCCTGATGTCCAAAACCCTAGCCTCCCGCACCGAAGAGCGCTCCGACGTCAATCAGGATATGTTGAGCGTCGGCATGGCCAATCTCGCCAGCGCGCTGGGCGGCGGCATGCCCGCCTCCAGCTCGCTCAACCGCTCAATGCTCAATCACGAGTCCGGGGCGCTCACCCGCTTTGCCTCGATGTTCTGCGGGATTTACACCCTCATCTTTGCGCTGTTGATTGCGGCCTCGGTGGGATGGGGCGTGCCGCTCATCGACTACCTGCCGCGGGCGGCCCTCGCCGCGCTGATCATCGCCCAGTCATGTTCGTTGTTCAATGCCCGCCACCTTAAAATTTGCCTGCGCTCGACCGGCGACGATGCCAGCGTGCTGGTCATCACGTTTCTCGCCACCTTGCTGGCGCCGCTGTACGTGGCTATTTTCGTCGGGGTCGCCATTTCCATCACGTTGTTTCTGCGCAAGGCCAGCCGCCCTTACCTCATCGAATATGAATTCAACGAAGTGGGCGAGCTGCGCGAAATGGGCGAAAAGCGCCAGCGGCCAATCCCGTCCATCTCGATTGTCCACGTCGAAGGGGATTTGTTTTTCGGGGCGGCCGAGTTATTTCGCACGCAAATCCAGCGCACCATCAACGACCCGCGGCTCAAGGTGATCATTTTACGGCTCAAAAATGCCCGCCATCTCGACGCCACCAGCGTGATGGCCTTGGAAGATCTGATCCTGTTCATGCGGGCAAAAAACCTCCACCTGCTCGTGTCCGGCGCCACCCACGAAGTCTATCGCGTACTTAAAAAATCCGGCATCCTCGACACCCTCCAGGCCGGCTGCGACCGCGACGCCGGCCAAAGCAACCTGTTCCTCAACTCCCCCAGCAATCCCAACCTCTCCACCCGCGACGCCCTCAAACGCGCCCAGCAACTCCTCGGCACCGACCAGGCCGACATCCGCATCTTCTACGATCCCACCCAGCACTAGCGCCCACACGCCGCTGCCATGCGCTAGTTCCACAGTTCCTGAGCTCGATAATTCATACCCAGCTCAGGAACTGTGAACTTGCCGCGCGGCTCATTTGTTGGAAAAATCCGTGCAGCCGCGCCGCTTTCCCTGCGTGACGGATGCCACCAATGAAACCGCTGGCGCGCCGGTATGGGCGCGTGACGAGGCATTTGCGCCTGCACTGCATGGCTGGGGCTGGCTCGATGTGAAGCGGCGGCCGCACTCCTGCGCGTCGCTCGAGGCCCTCGCCATCGCGGTGCGCAACGACCACCAATGCGCAATTCTGCTGGTATGGACGCCAGAGCAGGCCCGCATGCGTCTGCCTGAAGAGGTTGACGACCTGGGAGAGGCGCTGGCCGTGGCCCGCGAGCGCTGGACCCGCGACGACCTCAGCGCGGCGAATACGCGGCTGCGCTGGTTTGGCATCTTGCTGGCGGGCTTTGCCACGCAGGTATTTTTGCAAGGGATGGATTTCTTTGCCAAGGACGCCGCACGCGCCGGGCAGGTCCTCGAGTGGCGCCAGCGTGTGATATTGGCTGGCCGAGCGGTGTTGGGTTCGACGACTCTGGGTTTGGCACTTCTGCTGTTTGTGGTATTCGGATTCATTCCGTGGTACCAAGCCCGCAAGCGCCGCGCGGACCTTGGCAGCTGGAACTCAGCTGGCAACGCCACGCGGATTCACGCCTTGCGCTTCGAAACTTGGCTCGAACTCCAACCCGCCCCGGTAACCATGGTTTTATTGGCCCTGATATCCTTCGTCGGCCTCGCCCAATTGCTGCCGGGAGACTCGATTGCCGCCGCCGGCCTGGTTAAACATGACTATCTGCGCGGCGAATGGTGGCGCCTGCTCACCGCACCATTCCTGCACGGCAATATCGTGCATTTCCTCATGAACATGGCGGCCCTCGCCTACCTTGGCAAGCGCTTGGAGGTGTTTGCCCGCTGGCCGCACCTCGCACTGGTGTTTGTATTTTCCGCGGTGGTCGGCGGCGACGCCTCGGCCATGCTGGTAATAGCCAACTCGGTGGGTGCTTCCGGTGGCCTGATGGGTTGGCTCGGCTTCCTCATTATCTTCGAAACCCTCCACGGCAAACTCGTCCCTCGCCCTGCCAAACGCCGCCTCCTCGCCGGCCTCCTGCTCACCGCAGGTATCGGCCTGCTCGGCTACCGCTACGTCGACAATGCCGCGCACCTCGGCGGCCTGCTCGCCGGCATGACTTATGCGGCCATTGTGTTTCCCAAAAGCGCTTCTCCCAAACGGCCCGGTGCCACTCTCACTGATCACCTCGCCGGTGCCGCCGCGCTCGCCGTGCTGGTCGCAGGTGCCGGACTGGCCATCTGGCACATCGCCGGGGCTGGCCCGTCGCGCTGAGCTACCGAGCAACAAGTGGCAATGGTCTCTCACACCAGCAGCATGCAATCGCCGTAGCTGTAGAAGCGGTAGCGTTCTGCTACCGCCTGGCGGTAGGCCTCGAGCACGAGATCGCGGCCGGCAAACGCGCACACTAACATGAGTAGCGTGCTTTGCGGTAAATGAAAATTGGTCAGCAAGGCACCGACCGCACCAAATTCATATGGCGGATGGATGAAAATATCCGTCGCTCCGCGATGGAGGCCGGGGGCAATGCGCGGCGCAGCATCGCCAGTATGCAGATGCTCTAACACACGGGTCACCGTGGTGCCCACCGCCACTACCCGCGCTGCCGCATTCACCTTGGCCGCGGTGGCCGCCGTCACCTGATAATTTTCCGAGTGCATGACGTGGTCGGTCAGCAACTCGGCGCTCACCGGGCGGAAAGTGCCAACGCCGACGTGCAGGGTGAGAAACGCGTGGGGCAACGTTTCCAACATTGCAGGCGTGAAATGCAGGCCGGCGGTGGGAGCGGCGATGGCTCCCTCCTCGCGGGCAAACACCGTCTGATAGCGAAGTAGGTCCGCCGCTGCCTGCGCACGTCCCATGTAGTGCGGCAAGGCCAGCTGCCCGTGTTGATGCAGGTCAAGCGGCTCGCTCCAGCGCAGCAGGCGGTCACCATTGGCCAGCACCTCGGCGACGGTGCCGCAGATGCCGCCGACGCTCAGCGTGCGACCAAGTTTCATGCGCTTGCCGGGGCGTACTAGGCAACGCCATTCGCAGTCTGACAGGCGCTCCAGGCAGAGCAGTTCGATTTTCCCATCGTCGGACAGGACCCGCGCGGGCAGCACTTTGGTGTCGTTAAGAACTAACAAATCATCCGGGTGCAGATAGGATGGAAACTCGCCGAACGCGCGGTGTTCGATGCGACCACTGCTGCGGTGGACCACCAGCATCCGCGAAGCTGAGCGCTCGGCGAGCGGATGCGCGGCGATGAGTTCGTCGGGCAGGTGAAAATCAAACTCGCGGGTGTAAAGACTCACGCGCGAGGCATCAGGCTTCGGGTTCCTCGGGGGCCTTGGGCAGCTTGTCTACTGCCTCAAGCAGGTTGACGAGGTCGACGCCACGCACAGCCGATGTATCGTGGTAAAAGTGAAGCACCGGGGTGGACTTAAGTACCACGCGCTTCATGATGCGGGATTGGATGGCACCGTGGGCGCGGTTGAGTTTTTCCAGGACGGCGGCGACGTTGCCGCCAAGGATGCTCATCCAAACCTTGGCTTCCTTGAGGTCCTGGGTGATTTCAATGTCACTGACGGTGACCAAGGCACCCTGCCAGGCATAATCGCGCTGGATGACCGCGCCGATTTCACGGCGGAGCAGTTCGTTGACTCGGTCTAGGCGGCGCATATGAAGAAAAAGCTGAAATGCTGAAAGCTGAAATGAAGAGAAGGAAGAGGAAAAAGCTGAAACTAGAAGAAGAAAAAGCTGAAATGAAGAGGGGCCGAGGCGGTGACTTGGATGGCGGGAGGATTCTGAATTTCAGTTTTCAGCTTTCAGCATTTCTCTTCACAGCGTCTGCGGGATTTTATCGAGTTTGTAGCACTCGATGATATCGCCTTCCAGATACTCGTTGAATTCGCCGAGGCGAATGCCGCATTCGAAGGCGTTGCGGACTTCCTCGACCTCTTCCTGGAAGCGGCGCAGCGTGGACATTTTGCCGTCGAACACCGGCACGCCATCGCGCAGGACGCGGGCATGGGCCTTGCGGTGGATGCGCCCATCAGTGACGAATGAGCCGGCGGCGCGACCGCGGGAAAGTTTGAAGACCTTGCGCACTTCGGCGTGGCCAATGACCGTCTCGCGGTTGAGCGGTTCTAGCAAGCCGAGCATGGCCTCGCGCACCTGATCAATGAGTTCGTACACGATCGAGTACAACTTGATTTGGACGCCGGCCGCCTTGGCGGCCTTGACCGCCTTGGCCTCGACCTTGACGTTGAAGCCGAGGATGATCGCATCGGCAGAGGCGGCGTATTGGACGTCCGTTTCGGTGATCGGGCCAGCTGCGGCAGTGATGAAAGTGCTTTCGACCTTGGCAGACACGATGGCAAGGATGGCCTTTTTGATAGCCTCGACGGACCCCTGGACATCGCACTTGAGGATGAGTTTGAGTTGAGCCTTAGCAGCGCCATCGTTGACCATCGAATAGAGGTCCTCCATGCGGTTGCGGTGCTGGGGTTTGAGCCGCAGCAGGCGTTGCTCTTCCTGGCGCTCGGTGGCCAAGGACTTGGCCTCACGCTCGGTCTTCATCTCCGTGAGGTGATCGCCGACGTTGGGCAGTTCGTCAAAGCCGATGACTTCCACCGGGGTACCGGGGGTGGCCGCTTTAATATTTTCGCCGCGGTCGTTGATGAGCGAGCGGACTTTCCCGGCATAAGGGCCGCAGATGAAGGGGGTGCCAATTTTGAGGGTGCCGCTTTCGATAATGACCGTGGCGGTGGTGCCGCGGCCCGGCACGACGCGGGCTTCGATGACTGCGGCGCGCGCGGTGGCACGAGGATTGGCTTTGAGTTCGAGCACTTCGGCCTGCAGCGCCATGAGGTCGAGCAATTCCGTCATCCCCTGGCCCGTGACCGCCGACACCTCGGCAAACTCAGTGTCGCCTTGTTGGTCGGTGGTTTGCAGACCCTGCATCGCCAATTGCGATTTTACCTTGCCGGGATTGGCCGATGGCAGGTCGCACTTGTTGATGGCAACTATGATGGTTTTGCCGGCTTTTTTGGCATGTTTGATGGCCTCGAGCGTTTGCGGCATGATACCGTCGTTGGCGGCAATGACCAGCACGACAATGTCGGTGATGTCCGCACCGCGGGCCCGCATATCGGAAAAAATCGAGTGGCCAGGGGTATCGAGGAAGGTGATGGGTTGGCCGTGGTGGATCACCTGATAGGCCCCGATATGCTGGGTGATGCCCCCGGACTCGGCGGCAGTGATGCGAGTTTTGCGCAGGTAATCGAGGATCGAGGTTTTACCGTGATCGACGTGGCCCATGATGGTGATGATCGGCGGGCGGGTCTTGAGCAGGTCCTCGGGCTCGGCGACGGGCACTTCCGGCTCCTTGATGACTTCCACTACCTGGTGGACGCCCTTGGTTTTGTCGCGTTTTTCGCGTTCAAAAATGAAGCCGTGGAGGTCGCAAACTCTGGCGGCAATCTCCGGTTCGATCGGCTGATTGGGTCCGGGAAACACCCCGAGCTTAATCAGGTCCGCCATGATGCTGTATGGCTTGAGCCCAAGGCGCGACGCGAGTTCGGATACCAGAATCGGCGGCTTGATGATGATCAGGCGCGGATCGTCGGACGGATCCTCTGGCAACTCGGCGGCGGCGGCGTTGCCGGGGGCGGCGGGTGGCGCGGCATCATCCACCGCTGCGTGGGTTGTCTGCGATTGCGGGAGGGATTCCTCCTCGCCTTCGAGGATTTTGGAGATGGTAGGCAGGACGGATTTGCCGGGGCGCGCAGCTTTGCGAAGTTTGGGCTTTTGGTCTTCGGCGTAAAGATCGAGGGCCTCGCGTTTGGCTACATCCAAGGCACTTGGCAAGACCGCTACCTCGCCAGGAGGCTCAGCGACCTGCTGCTTGCGCTCACGGCGCGAGAGCTTCTTCGCGTCGTCGAGGAGGTCGAGAATCTTGGGCTTCTCGGAGGAGCTGTCGCTTGTTTTTGGCATCCGGCTGGTGTGCGTAGTTCGGGAAAAGACTGCGGAAGATGGATTCAGGACTCGTTAGTGGCTAGTGTGGTGCCGAGAAAGGCGTGGGCGCGGCTGAGCAGAGCCTCGGCGACGTCTTCGGGCATGCCAAGTAGTTCGGCTATAAAAGCGGCGGGCATATCGACAACGAGTTCCGGGGTGAAGCCGCCGGCGAGGGTGAGGGCGTTGGCCTCGGCCTCGCTGATGCCGAGTTGCTCACCGAGCGTGTGGGCGGCGCCGCCGATTTTCTCCTTGAATTGTTCCTCCTTGCTTTCGTCGCGGCGCACTTGGATGTCCCAGCCCATAAGGCGTGACGACAGGCGGGCGTTCTGGCCTTTGCGGCCGATGGCCTTGCTTAAATCTTCGTCAGTGACGGTGACGTGAACCACATGTGCCACTTCATCAATGGTGATGGTTTTTAGATCGGCTGGCTTGAGCGCTTCGCGGACGAATTCCTTGGGATCGTCGCTCCAGCGGATAATATCGACCTTTTCGTTATTAAGTTCGCGGACGATGTTTTTGACACGGGCGCCGCGCATACCGACGCAGGCGCCGACGGCATCGACCTTGGGGTCTTTGCTCCAGACTGCGATTTTGGTGCGGAAGCCGGCCTCACGGGCGACCCCGCGGATTTCGACGGTATGGTCGGAGATTTCATTGACCTCGGATTCGAAGAGGCGGCGCACAAAGTTGGGGTGGCTGCGCGAAAGGATGATTTCGGGTCCGCGGCCTTCGTTCTCAACTGCCAGCACATAGGCGCGGATGCGGTCGCCGATGTTGTAGTCCTCGCCCTGGACTCGTTCGCGGTTCGGCAATATCCCTTCGAACTTTCCGAGGTCGATCATCACGTCGTTGCGCTCAAAGCGCCGGACGGTGCCCGACACGATGTCGCCAGCGCGGTCCTTGAATTCTTCGTAAATCATCTCCTTTTCCGCCTGCCGCAAGCGCTGCATCATCGTCTGCTTGGCGGTCTGCACGGCGATGCGGCCGAAATCCTTTGGGGTAACGTTGAACTCCTGCACGTCGCCGGGTTGGGCGGCCGGATTCTTCTT
>WBXD01000106.1 GCA_008932935.1 Verrucomicrobiota bacterium | reverse complement strand
GTGCGGGTGGCTGGTGCCTCAAGGGACTTGCCTGAAGGCAGCGAAACGCTTGTGCCTGGCTCGTGGGACGTGGCTGAATTCACCGGCCAGTCCGCCGTCATTCAGATCGAGGATCCGACCCCGACGCGGCATATCAGCGTGGACCAGATCGTTCAAACCGACGTCAATCCGCCCCCAAGCGCCCCCACAACACCGAAGCTGCAATTGTTTGCCGATGCCAGACGGGACTTCAAAATCGAGAAGCGCTATCTCCATGTTCCTATCAAAAACAGCCCGCCCGCGCGCCCCATCGTCAATACCACCGTCGATGGCAAGGTGGTGATGAAAAACACGATCGGGCTGGCCAATGGCACGCCCGACTGGTGGGCGTGCATGGATGTGGGCGCGTGGAAAGGCAAGACGCTCACGCTCAAGGTGGAGAAAATGGTGGCGGGTTCCAAGGCGCTGGAATTGATCGAACAGAGCGATTCCATCAAGGGTGCTGATACATTATACCGTGAGTCATTGCGTTCGCAGTTGCATTTCTCCCCGCGTTGCGGTTGGAATAACGATCCCAACGGCTTGGTGTTTTCGCAGGGCGAATACCATCTCTACTATCAACTCAACCCTTACGGCTGTGACTGGGGCAACATGCACTGGGGCCACGCCGTGAGCAGCGACATGGTCCACTGGCAGGAATTGCCCATCGCCATCTATCCGCACGCCCCGGACGATAGCGTGTATTCCGGCAGCGCCGTGGTGGATAAAGCCAACACCTCCGGCTGGAAAAATGGCCCGGCCGATTTGATCGTGGCCGCCTTCACCAGCACCGCCCGAGGTGAGTGCATCGTCTATTCCAACGACAAGGGGCGCACGTTCACGGAATTCGATGGCAATCCGGTGCTGAAACACCCCGGCCGCGACCCGCGCCTGCTGTGGCACGCGCCGAGCAAGCAGTGGGTGATGGCCGTGTATGATGGAGATGCTGGCAAAAACTGCATTGCCTTCCACACGTCACCGGATTTGAAGAAGTGGACCTATCAAAGCCGCATCGAGGGATTTTATGAATGCCCGGACATCTTTGAACTTGCGGTGGACGGGGTGGCCAGCAACAAGAAATGGGTGCTGACTGCGGCCAACAGCGACTATAGGATCGGCACGTTCGACGGCAAGACCTTCACGCCCGAAACAGCGATGCTCAAAGGCCATCTCGGTGAGGCGTTTGTCGCGGCACAGACATTCTCACATGACCCCAAGGGCCGCACCATCCAAATCGGCTGGCTGGCACTCCATGTGGGGGGCATGCCGTTCAGCCAGGCAATGAGCCTGCCCAACCAACTCACCCTGCATTCCACGCCCGAGGGCCCACGGATGGCGTGGACACCGGTGGATGAATTGAAGAGCTTGCGCCTCAAATCCTACAACGTTGGAGCGCTCACCCTGGCACCCGGGGCGACGAATCCGTTAGCCAAAGTCTCCGGCGAACTGCTGGAACTGCGCACTGCTTTCACGCCACCGGCGAAGGGTGAGGTGAAATTCACCCTGCGCGGTGTTCAGATTGTTTACAACACCGAGCAGCAAGTGCTCGCCGTGAGTGGCCACCGCGTTGCGGTGCCACTGCGCGACGGCAAGCTTGATCTGACGGTTTTCACCGACCGGACCGTCTTCGAAGTGTTCGCCGCTGGCGGCCTGTGCTATGTGCCGATGCACTGCACGCCCAATCCGGCCGCGCTCGGCGCCGAGGTGTCCGTGACCGGCGGCAATGTCACTTTCCAGAAACTCGAAATGTATGAACTGAATTCCTGCTGGACGAAACCCTGATCCGCGTCCATTGGCGCTTGGATTTCTGAATCTCAAGAAAATAAAAAGGAAATAACATCATGACACTATATCAAATATATCAAAAACCCATCCGGAGTCTCGCGGCCTCGATGGCCTTCTCACTGGCCATTGCCGGCGTTGCGCTCGCAGCCCAGCCACTAACCCCCGCTGTAGGCCAATGGTCCGCGCAAAGAGCCAACGAGTGGTATGCCAGGCAACCGTGGCTTTTCGGGTTCAATTTCGTGCCCAGCACGGCGGTCAACGACACGGAGATGTGGCAAAAAGAAACGTTTGATCCCGCCACCATCGATCGTGAACTCGCGTGGGCGCAAGGGCTCGGCTACAACTCGTGCCGGGTATTCGTCCAATACATCGTTTGGAAAGCCGATCCCGCTGGCTTCAAGAAACGCTTCACCCGGCTGTTGGAGATTGCGGACAAGCACCAGCTGCGCGTCATGCCGGTGCTGTTCGATGATTGTGCGTTCGGCGATCCGCCTCAGCGCGAACCGTACCTGGGCAAGCAACGCGAGCCCATTCCCGGCATGATCCTCCCGAGCTGGACGCCCAGTCCCGGCTTGAAACTCGTGACCGACAAAGCCGCTTGGCCGGACCTTGAGAAATATGTCAGGGACATGGTCGGCACCTTCAAGAATGACAAGCGCATCGTGCTCTGGGATTTGTATAACGAGCCTGGCAACTCGGGCATGGGTAACAATAGCTTGCCGCTCGTGGAAGCTTCCTTCGCCTGGGCTCGCCAGATGAAACCCACGCAACCGCTGACCATCAGTGTCTGGGGCGGGCCCAAGGAAATCAGCGACCGGCAGCTCGAGCTTTCAGACATCGTCAGCTTCCATCATTACGGCGATAACAACAGCATGGCTGCCCGCATCAAGGAATTCAAGATTCCTCAACGGCCGGTCATCTGCACCGAGTGGATGGCCCGCACCATGGGCGCTAAATATCAAACCGAACTGCCACTTTTCAAGGATGCGCAAGTGGGCTGTTATAACTGGGGTTTGGTCAACGGCCGTACCCAGTGCCAGTATCCGTGGGGCTCGCCCAAGGACGCACCCGAACCGCCGGTGTGGTTCCATGACCTGCTGCGCCGCGATGGATCACCCAAAAATCCCGACGAGGTCGCCTTCATCCGCAAGTTCACTAATGCCCCCGGCGTCAACCGGCTCAAACCGCTCTTTGATGAACCGGTGCGCGACACCTGCGTGTGCGTCGGTCCGGATGCCTATTACCTCATCGGCACCACGGGTGCGCCCACCTGGTGGGCGACCAATGAAGGCATTAAAATCTGGAAATCCAAGGATTTGGTGACCTGGGAGGCAATGGGCTTGGTTTGGTCATTTGCGAAGGACATGACATGGCAGAAGAAGAAAGGAGACATGCAGGCGATCTGGGCGCCGGAGATGCATTATATCAATGGCACATACTGGATCGCCTATTGTGCCAACTACACCGGCACTGGTATTCTCAAGAGCACCAGCGGCAAACCCGAGGGCCCGTATGTGGACATCAAGAAAGATGGCCCGCTCACCGGAGATATCGACGCCTCGCTCTTTCAGGACGATGATGGCAAGGTGTATTTTGTCTGGCAGAACGGAAAAATCGCTCGTCTGAATGATGATATGACGGGCCTGGCTGAGGAGCCAAAGCAGTTGGCCACAGCCAATGGATCGCAGGTGGGCTTTGAGGGGGCATGCATCTTCAAGGAAAACGGGCGTTACCACCTGTCTTGCGCGGATTTTACCGACGGCAGGTATCATTGTTATGTGGCGAGTTCCAAGAACCTCATGGGACCCTACGGCCAGCGCTATCTCGCGATTCCTCACGGCGGTCACAACACGTTCTTCAAGGATAAGAAAGGCAACTGGTGGAGCACCTTCTTCGGCAATGATGGCGATGCCAGCTTCAAAGAAAAGGCGGGATTGCTGCGCGTCGAGTTCGGCCTCGATGGCGAACCCAGGCCCATGCCCACGCGTTGAATCGCATCACACGCTCGCACCACATGCTTCTAATCAAATTCTCCTCGACCCTCCCGCGTTACGGCGTCATGCTGTTGCGCATTGCCGCAGCCAAAAAGTGAATTATATGAACATGATCCCCTCCACTATCTTCGCCGCGCTGCTGCTTGCGCCACTGGCCATGTTGCAGGCCGCCGAGGTGCCCAAGACCGGCAAGCCAAACATTTTACTGATTCTCGCCGACGACGTTGGATATTCCGATCTCGGCTGCTACGGCGGAGAGATAGCCACGCCGCATTTGGACTCTCTGGCGAAGGGCGGATTGCAGTTCCGTCAATTCTACAACTCGGCGCGATGTTCGCCGACCCGGGCGTGCATCCTCACCGGCCTGCATCCACATCAGGCGGGCTTTCCCAATCTTGCCGGCCGGCTAGTGAAAAATTCGTTGACGATAGCCGAGGTGTTAAAGCCGGCCGGCTATCGCACGTTGATGGTGGGCAAGTGGCATCTCAACGAGAGTGATCCGCCGACTGATCGCGGGTTCGATGAGTTCTACGGGATGCTCGGAGGGTTTAATTCCTGCTGGCAGGAGCAGCCGTTTTACACGCGCTGGCCGAAGGAGCGAACGAAGCGCGAGTACGCCAAGGACCAGTTTTATTCCACCGATGCGTTTGCGGACTATGCATTGGATTTCATCGGGCCGAAGAGTCGGCAGCCGTGGTTCCTCTATTTAGCGTTCAACGCGGCACATTTTCCATTGCATGCGCCGGAAGTTGACATCGCGAAGTACCAGGACATGTATTTCAAAAAAGGTTGGGACGGCATCCGCGAGGAACGTCTGGCTCGGCAGAAAAAACTTGGCCTTATGCCGGCAGGCCTGGCTTTGCCGCCGCGCGGTACCACACCGTCTAACTGGTCTAATGTCAAAACCGGTTGGGCGGATAAGGAGATTCCCGCATGGGATTCTCTGCCCGAGGATCGTCGCCATGATCTGGCACGCCGCATGGCGGTGTACGCCGCGATGATCGATCACATGGATCAGGCCATTGGCCGGATTCTGGCGCATTTGAAATCGAGCGGTCAGTATGACAACACGGTCATCTTTTTCCTGAGCGACAACGGGGCGTGTGCCGAGTGGGATCCGTTCGGCTTCGACAACGTCAGCGGACCTAACAATGTGTTGCACACCGGTGCGGATTTGCAAAAGATTGGCGGCCCCAGCAGTTACGTCAGTTATGGCAGTGGCTGGGCCAGCGCGTGCGACACCCCATTGCGGTTGTTCAAACACTACGGCCAAGAGGGCGGCGTGCGGACCCCATTCATCGTGCATTGGTCGGCGGGACTGAAGGCGAAGGGCTACGCGCCAGGGCCGGGCTACATCACGGATTTCATGCCGACAATCTGCGAGTTGGCAGGTGCCACCTATCCGAAACAAGTCGGCGATACGGCGATCCTGCCGCAGGAAGGGATGAGCCTGCGGCCCGCCATGAACGGCCAACCACTGCCACCGCGGCGCATTTTCATGGAACACGAGGGCAACCGGTTTGTCCGCGATGGTGATTGGAAACTCGTAGCAATCAGCCAGAAACCCTGGGAACTCTACGATCTGGCCACCGACCCGACCGAGATCCACGATTTGGCAGCCCTGCAAGCCGGACGTGTCGAGACCCTGGCAAAAGCGTGGGATCAATGGTGGCAGCGCCTGACGCCGCGCCAGCCACCGAAACCTAAAACCAAGCAACCGTAGGCCGCGATGTGTTTGTTAGCGCCGGTGCTGCCACTCCCTCAGCTGTAAGGCACGTGCCGAGCAAGCAGCGGGTGATGGCCGTGTAGGCGGTTTCCATGCGCACTTAAGCGCCATTTTCTCTCACCTCATGGCTCAATACCCACAATCAGTCCCGACCTCCACTGCCTATTTTAAAAATTAACCTATTGGAAATAAACAGGTTTTGGCTAAAATCCCAAGTTTTTTACTAACTTTCGCATTTTAGGTTTGCGCTGACCCCGCTTCTCAATTTACATAGTGGGGACGTCCGAAAGACGCAAAAGCCCAATAGTGACCCATTATTCATGATTTTCCGCCGACTTTCCCTCGCTGCCACAGCGCTATCCACCCTCCTACTTGCCAGTTGCGGCAATACAGGATTAGCCAATCTTCCCCAATCTACGATGCGAGGCCTCGGAGAGATTGGTGGTTTTTTCGCTCACTCCGAAAGTTTCCCCACCGCCGCCCCGTCTGAGAAAACCCTCGCTGCAGCGGCCTCTAAGCCCAAGGACCGCCACCACATGCCTGTGTACGCGTTTGCCGATCGCACCCGCATCATTCGCACCACCGCCTACACCGACAGTGAATCCGACCACATCGTTTACGGCAATAGCAACGCCACCGGTACCCCGCTGCGTTACACCAACCGCGTCCGCAGCGCCGCGGCCGATTGGTCGTTCTATCCAGTAGGGACGGTCTTCCGCATCTCAGGTTTGCCCTTCCTCTACGTGGTCGACGACTACGGTTCGGCCCTCGCTGGCAATGCCACGGTGGATATTTATGAACCTAGCAAAAACCTGATGAACGTCTGGGGTAGCCGCCAGGTCGAGATGACCGTCGTCCAATGGGGCTCGTTCAACCGCAGTGCAGAAATCCTCAGTCGGCGAACCAGCTACGGTCATTGCCGCCAAATGCTCTCCAATATCATCCGCCAGAAGCCCGATGCTGGCCGCGTCGCCAAACTCTAAACCAGAAAACGCGCGGCCTGCCTGTTGTGGCCGCGAGCTCATCGGTAGGGAAACTTCCTCGACAAGCCCCGTTCTGGCGGGGGCGCTGACAAGGCTACGGACGGACTGCGGGAATTGCCGGTAGCCATGGCTTGGATAATCCCGGGATCGTTCTCCGGGGCTGAAAATACGCCCCAGAGTGCAAATATAGCTCACTTATATTTTTGTTAGTCACGGAAAATTAGGCCCTCAAAAAAGTTAGGGGCGCTCTGCTCCCGCGTTTTCTTCGCCGGCATGATCTGTCTCTACCAGAGCATTCCCTGGATCGAATCTGTGCCCCGCCTGCGCGAGATCTGGTCGCTGCCCGCGTGAGAGTTTTCCACACCGATAAATGCTAGAAATTCGTCTTCCCCGTGAGGGCCGCTGACAGAGCTGGTGACCGGGCCGGATGGGGAAAGTGGTGACCGAGGTCTACTAAAACAGTCCTTCTCTTCCGCTTGCAGATTGCGCTTCCCGTGCGATACTCGCCTCCATGAGCCGCTTTGCCCAACTGATGACCGCCGCCTTGTTCACGTCCCACGCCAGCGCCGAGCCGCTCCCCCTTGGGGCTCCCCTACCCGTGGTGACCCAGCATGACCAAGATGGAAAAGTCGTGGATCTGGCAAGCGCCAACACCGGCTTTGTGCTGGTTTACTTCTACCCGAAAGCCGACACGCCGGGCTGCACCAAGCAGGCGTGCAGTTTGCGCGACGCCTACGCCAACCTCACCGGAAAAGGGGTGAAGGTGTTTGGAGTGAGCACTGACTCGGTGAAGGCGCAAAAAGCGTTCAAGGATAAATTCAAATTGCCCTTCGAGTTGCTGGCCGACGAGGACGGCAAGGTGATCACCGCATTCGGCGTTCCCAAGATGTTGGGTTTTGCTAAACGCCAAGCATACCTATTCAAGGACGGCAAACTCGTATGGCGCGATCTCGCCGCCGCCACCGCACAACAGGCTGCCGATGTGCTCAAGGTGGTCGCTACCAGTCCCCATTGATAGTTGAACGCTGTTGGCTAACGGTTTGTAGTTACATGGTGACAGATAAAAAGTAGACAAGCCCGGCGGCGAGGCGGTGGGCGATTTGCTCGGCGAGCCGATGGATGCGTCACGCAGACGAACGTTCTTGCCACCATCACCATCCTCCTCCGCGCCTGTGATTTGGGTTTGGGACGTGAGTTCAAGCGCTGGGTGGGTGTGGACTTTAAACCCCCACACGCAAATCTCTGACACTCCACAACAGTCCCTTCGCGCTGCTGCCGTTTCCCCGCATCGCCCGCGCACCATCTTTGCGCTTGGCACTGAAGCGATCCCGTGCCCGTGCAAACGCCTCGTTCACAAACTCCTTGCTGCCAATCACCGCCCCATCCGTGAAATACCTCACCCGGCAATGCAACATCTTGGCCAGTCCTAGATCCTTCAAGACCATGCCGTTGGCTTCACTTTCTAACATATAAGCCGTGTTCAGCATGTTTTGAGCCACACGAGTCCCTGCTCCGTCTACGTCGGCTCGCCTCGGCTTGTGCCCCAGGGCCAATCCCATCTGCCGTCGGTATAGGCGCGAGACCTCCTGCCATTTTTCCGCCTCGAAGCCCGCTCCATGATCGCAAAAATACGCTCGCACCAAGCCCTCGCGGGCTTTTTTCCCATTCCCTTTCCTCCCACCGCCAACCGCTTCTCCATAACTGCTCCAGCGGTAATCCTTGGGGTCTTTCACCATCCCCGCCCGCACAGGGTTGAGGTCGATGTAGGCTGCCATCGTCCGCGCCGCTGTCCCGCTTTCCACGATCACGCTCTTGAACCGTTCTTCCCACAACGTCCCTTGGCGCGAATGCACCCGGTTGAACCACCGCGTGAAGCGAATCAACAAGCCCTTC
>WBXD01000105.1 GCA_008932935.1 Verrucomicrobiota bacterium | reverse complement strand
CTTGTCGTTCTTGCCGTGGCGGATGAACAGGGCGCGTGCGGAATTCTTCACAATTTATCTGTCACCCTGTACTGAACAGGGTGCGTGCGGAATTCTTCACAATTTATCTGTCACCCTGTACTGCTGAACAGGGTGCGTGCGGAATTCTTCACAATTTATCTGTCACCCTGTACTGATCTGTCACCCTGTACTGATTACGGGATCCAGCGGCAGAGTTGGGCGCCCTTGACTAGCAGATATGCCACGCCGCCGGCGGCGGGCAGGGTAAGGATCCAGGCCCAGATGATGCGTTCGACGAGCGAGAGCTTGAGGGCGTTGAAGCGCTTGGCGCAACCCACGCCCATGATCGAGGTGGTGATGCTGTGGGTGGTGGAAACGGTCATGCCGTAATAGCCGGTGACTGCCAGCAAAGTGGCGGCGGTGGTTTCGGCGGCGAATCCGTGCACGGGTTGGAGTTTGACGAGCTTGTGGCCGAGGGTTTTGATGATGCGCCAGCCACCGGCGGCGGTGCCCGCGGCCATGGTGAGCGAGCAGAGGACTTTGATCCAAATCGGCACATCGGGTGAGAGGTCGTGGACCTTACCGGCAGCCACCACCAGCGGATTTTTACCGGCAGCGGCGGCGGTCAGCATCTCCTTGGTGAGGGTTTTCTGCCAGTCGCTGTGCTTGCCGGCTGCCAAGGGCCCGAGCAGCGGCAGCTTCGGAAACCACCGCGCCGCTTCCACCGCTAAAATCTCCTGATGAGCCCCAGTCGCCAGCGCGGCACTGCGTTGTGCATCCTCCGTCGCATCCGCCTTGGCATAAGCATTGGCCGCCAGCGCGAGAAATGCCTCCTTGAACTCGCCGGGGGCCAAGCGCAGACCCTCGTTTTCCAAAACTTGCGCCGCTGCCAACTGCTGTGGCGGAGTGGCTTGCGGTTTTTGCAGTTGCTTGATGCTGGTCTCGGCGGCTAGCGACTTATCCATGCGCAGAAACCCGAGCCAATCCGGCAAGGTGGCAAACGTCCCGCTGGCGGTGGCGGTGACCAGCGCCAGAGTGATGACCCCCATGGTCTTCTGGGCGTCGGCCAGACCGTGGGCAAAACCCATGTAACTCGCACTGACGATTTGTGCCTTGCCGAAAAACCGGTTCACAAAACGCGGCCGGGCCCCGCGCAGCAATGCGTAAAGCAGCCCCATGATGAGCCAGCCACCGACAAAGCCAATGATCGGCGAACCTATCATCGGAATGAGCACCTTGTGCAGCACCCCCTCCATCACTACTTTGCCATCCTTGATTTTTTCCACCGACCAAATGATCGCGCTCCATTGGCCATGGGAACTGGCCAGCGCGGCACCGCACAAGCCGCCGACCAAGGCGTGGGTTGAGCTGGATGGCAATCCTAGCAGCCAGGTCAGCAGGTTCCAGACGATCCCGCCTAACAGCGCGCAAATGATCACCTGCGGGGAAATAAATTGTGAATCCACCAGGCCGGACGACACCGTCTTGGCCACCGCATGACCGACGAGCGCACCGATCAGATTGGTGCTCGCCGCCATCAGGATCGCCTGGCGCGGCGTGAGCACCTTGGTGCCGACCACCGTGGCAATCGAGTTAGCGGTGTCGTGAAAGCCGTTGATGTACTCGAAGGCGAGGGCGATGAAAATCACCAAGAATATGATCGTAAAGCTCATGCGGTGGCGGGCTTCAGGAGTTTTTCAATACGATTTGCGAGACGATGTTGCCGGCATCGCGGCAGCGGTCGATGACCTTTTCCAGCAAATCGTACAAATCCTTCATGGCCATCCCCTGCAACGGCTCGATAGTCCCCGAATAAATCTCCTTCAAGTGCCCCAACACCAGCTGGTCAGCCCGCCCCTCCAGCTCCTGCATCTTATCATTCTCCGCTTTTACGTCCTCCAGCTTCGGGCTCTTGGCTAGCATGTCCACCATCCGCACCACCACCAGCGCCGCCTCCTGCGCAATGGCCATCTGCGGCGCAAAATTGTCCGCCTGCACCAGATGGTGCATGATGGCGTAGCGTTCGCCAAATTTTTCCACGGTCTTGGGAATCCGGTACAGCGCCTTGGACAGCGCCTCAATGTCTTCGCGGTCCAGCGCCGTGACGAACACCCTCACGAGCTCCTCACCAATGGTCTCAGAATTTTTCTTCTCGTTGCGGCGGGCCACCGCCAACTCCGCCAGCGCCACATTGCCGCCGTTGCTCTCTTTGAGCAGGCGGGCCAGCGCCTCGATGCTCAGGTGCGCTGAGTTGGCACTGGCGGCCAGCAATTCAAAAAAGCGGTCCGATTTTCCAAAAAGTTTTGCTAGAGAGATCACGTGCGCAAGCTGACAAGTCCGCCGTGCACTGGCAATACTTTTTCAATGGGCGGCTTCCCAAGCCGCATCGGCGTCGGCGAAATAGCGGACCCGCACTTTTTTATATTCCTTGGAGGAATACAGCGCCTGCCACTCGCCCAGACCGGTGGCTTCGGCAATCGCGGCGAGGGTGAGCTCGCAGTCGGCTGCGTTTTTGCCGTGGACTATCATCCACTATTTATCTGTCACCTTGTGATGTCACCTTGTGATGGCTGCGTTCATACGCGCCCCCCCCCTCTGCCCCTGTGGCCAGCGGTCATCTTTTGGTTGCACCGGACGCCAGGCGGGGTACTTTTTACGAGTAGTCCAGCAGGGGGCTGCCTAGCAGGCTCGGTGCGGACTCGCTCACAACCAACCGAGAAAGGAAACCAACATGAAACTAACTAAACTCCTGTTGCCCACCATGATCACCAGTGTCGCCCTGAGCGCCGCTGTGGCATCCGAACCCACTGCCAAGTACCCCGAGGTTGATATGAAAGCCGCGCGGGCACTGGGCGACGCGTTTGCCAGCGTGGCCGAACGAGTCAAGCCGGCAGTTGTCAGCATCCACTCGAGCAAGACGGTCAAGCTGCGCCACTTGGATTTGCGCTTGCCGTTTGGCGACGATTTTCCGCTGCACGAGTTTTTTAATGACGGCAGTTTGGGCAACCCGTTGCGCACGCCGCAGCGCGAGTACAAGTACCACCAAGGCGGGCTGGGATCGGGGATGCTGCTCGACCGAGACGGGCATATTTTAACCAACAGCCACGTGGTAAGTGACGTTGACCAAATCAAAGTGACGTTGGCGGACAAGCGCAGCTTCGAGGCGGAGATTACCGGCAGCGATCCGCGCAGCGACCTGGCCATCATCAAGATCAAGGGCCAGGTGCCCAACGACCTACCGGTGGTTGAGCTGGGGGATTCGAGTGCGGCACGGGTGGGGGAATGGGTGCTGGCCATCGGCGCGCCCTTTGGCTACGAGCAGACGGTCACCGCCGGCATCATCAGTGCCAAGGGCCGCGCCAACGTCACGAACTCCGAGATGTTGCAGGATTTCCTGCAGACCGACACGGCGATCAATCCCGGTAATTCCGGCGGACCGCTGGTAAATCTCGACGGCAGGGTCATTGGCCTCAATACCATCATCGCCACCAGCATCGGCCAGAATGCCGGCGTCGGCTTCGCGGTGCCCATCAACATGGCCAAACAGATTTTGCCAACGCTCCTCAGCGGCGGCAAGATCAGCCGCGGCATGCTCGGGGTGGCCATCCAGGACTTGAGCGAGGAGCTGGCCAAGCAATTCAAGGCACCTAACACCAAGGGCGTGCTCGTCACCCAGGTCACTGTAAACTCCGCCGCCGCCAAGGCTGGCATTAAGGTGTCCGACGTGATCCTGCGCTACGATGGCAAGCCGGTGGAAGACGTCAACCACTTGCGCAACCTCGTCGCCGCCACCGCCCCGGCCGCCAAGGTGGAACTCGTTCTGCTGCGCGATGGCAACGAGCTGCGGGTCAATGCGCAGGTCGGTGAACTCGCCGCCCAACCCGCCCTCGCCGCCAACAAGTCCGACCAGACCGCCGAGGGCATGGACCTCGGTCTGACGGTCGAGCCGGTCACTGCGGCTAACGCCAGGGAGTACGGATTTGACCAGGGCGAGGGGCTGGTGGTCACCGACGTCGAGGCGGGCAGTGCCGCGGCCACCGCCAGTATTCAAGCCGGCGAGCTCATCATGGAAATCGATCGGCTCAAAGTCACGACCCCGGCAGAGTACCGGCAGGCGCTGGCCAACGTCAAGGACACCGCGCTGGTGCTGCTCAAGACCAAGGACGGCGGCAGCTGCTTCATGGTGGTGCGGGTGAAGTGAGCAAGTGGCGGGATGAATGCGTCTAGCAGGGTGACAGATAAATAGTAGAGAATCTTGCTACGCGCAACGATCCCGAGGTGCAACATATTCTATTTGTCTGTCACTCTGACGTGATACTTGCATTCGCCTCGCATGGGCACTGCGGCCAGAGGCACGCAGCCACGGCCTGCCGCGAGACGCGGCAGCCACGCTGCGTGGCTGGGCGCCTCCGGCCGCAGGCCGTGGGAGCCGCGTCTCGCGGCGCGTGCCAGTGGCTGCCGATGCTTTAGGGAATGCGCAGGGCCTGGCGCGCTTGCATTCACGCGGATCAGGGGACAGAGAAATAGGCACTACCGGCGGTTCTGGTTCTGCTCATCGCTATAATTTCTCTGTCCCTTTGTGTGGGAAATTGTTGGCCAGGATCGGCCCGGCATTGTTCAACAAATCGCGGCGGCGCTGGCGCTGCACGGGGTGAACGTTGAGGAATTCACCAGTGCGTGCAGCATGGCGCCGATGTCCGGCGAGAAGCTCTTTCATGCCAACATCACCATGCAAATACCCGCCGCCAGCCAACTCGCAGACTTGCGGAGCGAGGTGGAAAAGCTCGCCAACGATCTGATGGTGGAAGCGAATTTCGTAGAGTTAGATGACCCCTAACGCCGCAAAACCCGCATCCCTTTACACCCTTGCGGCATGGCGGTTTTTCGGCTTGGCGGCAAGCATTTCGCAGTGACGCTACGTTCCACACACCAGCGCAGCGAGATTACCTGAGTTAGCGACTGCCGTTCATGGTGTATCTCCGGAGATGGCGCGTTCCGTCGTAGCGATCGCATACATGGCTCCAGCCTCGTTGAACAGAGCGGTGGAGATGATCGAGACATCTTTGAGCCGGCCATCTTTGGTGAGTCGCTGCGTGCGATACGACTCGAGGATTTCAGCCCGGCTGAGCTGGGCGAGTTTATCCAGCGCCCGCTCGCGCTGCTCATGTGGAGTCCGGTCGCGCACGTTAAGCTGGAGTGCCTCGGCCTCGCTCCAGCCATACATCCGCACCGCGCCTGGGTTCCACGCAATGATGCGGCCGTCGAGATCCTGGACAGTGATAGCATCGCGAGAATCGTTTGTGACCACGGCAAGGCGGAGCATATCATGGGTTTTGAGCATAGCTTCTTCCGCCTGCTTGCGCTCGGTGATATCCTCGATCATGCAGAGATGACGCGGACTCGCCGCATCTTCGCCACTCACCGACGCTACCGTCATATTGAGGCACACCGCCGTCCCATCGGGACGGATATAACGCTTCTCCATCTGGAAGTCACTGATTTTACCAGAATTCATGAGAGCCATGTTATCGAGTTCTTTTTGGATATCATCCGGGTGGGTGATATTCAGAGTGTCGATATGGGCCATTTCCTCCGCTGTTCTGCCGGCGATTTTGGGAAAGTTGGCATTGAACTCGCAACAATGGCCGCTGATGGAATCGATCATGGCAATTCCGAGTGGAGCTTCGAAGAAGATTTTTTTGTAGAGTTCCGCACTTTTTCGCAGATCAGCTTCCACCTGTTGCATGTCGGAGATGGCGACATGCGCCTTTTTTATCTCGGTGATGTCCACAAAGGAGAGGACCGCCCCCTCGATGACGTTTTCGGTCGTGCGGTAGGGCATGATGCGCAGCAGATACCACTTGTCCAGCGTGGTCTGCACGTCGCGCTCAATCGGAATTAACGAGTTCAGAACGCTCCGAATATCCTTCTCTAGGGTGAAATAATCCTTCAGGCGGGTGCTAAAGTCGTGCACGTAGCGCCCAGCGTCATCCAGAGTGACGTTGATAATCTCGGCCATCGGCGGGGTGAAGCGCAGGATATGCAGTTTGTGATCCACAAACAAGGTGGCGATGCCGGTGCCGACGAGCAGGTTGTTGATATCGTTGTTGGCCTGAGCCAAGTCCAGCACCTTGTTCTGCAACTCGGAGTTGACGGTATGAAGCTCCTCGTTGGTAGATTGCAATTCCTCCTTGGAGGTCTCCAGCTCCTCGTTGGAGGATTGCAATTCCTCGTTGACTGACTGCATGTCCTCGTTGGCGGATCTGAGCTCTTCGGAGGCACTCTCCAGATCTTGCAGGGAACTTTGCAGGTATTCTTCCTGTTCCAGCAATTTCTTGCTGAGCTCTATGACGCGGGTATCCACCCTCTGCCCCCTGAGCTTCGCCCCCTGAGCTCCGACCTCTGCGCTCTGAGCTCCGACCTCCGCCTCTATCGGCGCTTCTTCGAGGATGACCAGATAAAGGGAGCCCTCGACCAAGACGACCGGATCCGCGAGCACCGGCGAGACTGTCAGGTTGACCATGGAGAAGTCCCCGTTGGTTTTGACGCGCACGCCGGCTGAGAACACCACCTCTTTGTCCCGCGCGGCTTTGTGCAGAGCCACGGCCAGAGCATGCCTGAGGCCTTCGCGGGCGGTTTTGAGGATGTTGTTGTTGCCGCCCTCGCCGGGGGCCAACTCCAAATAGCGCCCCGTGTGGCCGTGAATGTAGAGGATGTCCCCTTGTTCGTTGACGAGCACGCTGGCTTGCACGATGCGCTGCATCATCGCCTTTTCGGCCACTGCGCGCATAGAAGGTTTGGCGGCAGGCACCGCCTTCTCCGAGAACCGGTGACTGCCCACATTCAGCAAGGACTGCACCGAAATGAGCTGATCGATTATGCGCCGCCGGGTGCCAGTGCGGTTCTCCTTGCGCCGATAGAGCTTTGCGCGGCGGTCCAGCGAGGCAAACAAATAGTCGAACCCGCCCACCGTCTCGGACGTGCCCAGAAACAGCAAGCCGTCCGGGTTCATCGTGTAGTGGAAGAGCGAAAAAATGCGCTTCTGAAGATCCGAATTCAGATAGATGAGCAGGTTGCGGCAACTCACAAAGTCGATCTTCGAGAACGGCGGGTCCTTGATCAGGTCGTGCTCGGAAAAAATCAGCAGGTCGCGGAGGCTTTTGTGGACCCGATACCCGCTGCCGTCGGCTTCGGCCTTGAAAAATCGCTGCAGCCGCGCTGGCGTGATGTCGGCGGCGATGCTGAGCGGGTAACGGGCGGTGCGAGCCGTGGCGATAGCCCGGCTGTCGATGTCGGTGGCAAATATTTGCAGGGTATAGACCTTGCCGCTGGCATCCATTGCCTCCTGCAGGAGGATGGCGAGGGAATAGGCCTCCTCGCCGGTCGAGCATCCGATCGACCAGACGCGGATGGTGCTGCTAGGAGGCTTGCCCTCGAAGAGTTTGGGAATGCCCTGTGTTTCAAGAGCCTTGAACGCTTCCGGGTCGCGGAAAAAATTGGTGACGCCGATGAGCAGATCGCGGAACAAGGCATTGCCTTCCGCTGGGGTCTCCTGCAAATACTTCACGTATTGGTCGGCCGTTTCGATCTCCTGCACGGCCATCCGCCTCTGAATCCGCCGGCCGATCGTGCTCGGCTTGTATTGGGAAAAGTCGTGACCGGTGTAGGCGCGCAGCAGCACGAAGATTTTTCTCACTGCGCTCTCGTCTCTGATTCCCGCGGTGCTTCGCATTGGCACGCGGACGCTGTGGAGCAAGGCATGGGCGGCATAGGCCTGCAGCTTGGCAGGCATCTCGTTGGGCGGTAGTTCGCAATCCATCAGGCCCGTGGCGATGGCGCTCCGGGGCATGCCGTCGAACTCCGCGCTGTCCGGGCTCTGGGCCATGACCAAGCCTCCTTCGCCCTTGATGGCGATCAGACCCTGCGTCCCGTCGCTGGCGGTGCCGGAAAGCACGATACCGATCGCCCGTTCGCGCTGATCCTGCGCCAGCGAGCGAAAGAAGTAGTCGACGGGCAGGCGCTGGCCGTGAGGGGCGTGCGGTTCGATGAGTTGCAGAGTGCCGTTGAGCAGCGCCATATCGCGATTGGGCGGGATGATATACACGCAATTCATCTGCACCGTCACCCCGTCTTCGACCTCAAACACCTGCATTCGGGTGTAACGACTGACGATGTCGCGCAGGACGCTCACGTGCAGTGGAGCCAGATGCTGCACCAGCACAAACGCCATGTGCGCATCGGCTGGCATCGCTGAAAAAAACTCTTGGAACGCCCTCAGCCCACCGGCAGAAGCCCCGATTCCAACAATGGGAAAAATCATATCACCTTTGGCGGGCTTGCTGGCGGGCTTGCTGGCGGGCTTGCTGGCGTGCTTGCTTGCGGGCTTGCGGTCGGGCTTCGGGGGCGGCTTTGGGGTGGAGGTCGGGTGCGTCGCT
>WBXD01000104.1 GCA_008932935.1 Verrucomicrobiota bacterium | reverse complement strand
TGCCTCGCATTCACTCTCTTCAAATACAAACCGCCGATCCACCACTCGGCTTATGCAATGGTAAATCACCGGCTTCGTCGCCGAATCCTTCCACCCCGCCAGCCATCGTGACCTGCGCATATTAGCACGATACCACCAAAAACCGCACAATCCACAAGATCCTCTACTATTCTATTTATCTGTCACCTTGTAATCGTCACCTTGTAATCTGTCACCTTGTAATCAGGGCGGGTCCGCCCGTGAGGGTGCCTGCGGCAGACACGGCGTGTCTATCATCCATTGGATGGCCATGTCGAACTCCGCTTGAAAGCGCTCGCCGGCCCCATCCATGTCGTGGAGCACGCCGGGAATGCGGATGAGCTTGTGCGGGGCCTGCGGGCCGAGCGCGTCTAACCAGGTGGCGTCGTCCAGGGGATCCAGTCCGGCGGAAAACTGCACGACGTGGATGCCTTGCAGTGCCGGGGCGAGTTCCGTTAGGGAAAAGGACCCCGGGCCGGTAGACAGCAGACCTAGCAAATCCTCGCTGGTGATCCCATAGCGGCTGCGCTCGCCGGGCGCGGCGGGCAGCACGCCTATCAGGTGCGGGTCGCGCTGCGGGCTGGCGGCTGCGGCCAGCGCCCATTCGGCGCCGGTGGACCAGCCGGTATACCAGACCGGGCAAGTGGCAGGGAGCTTGGCGCGTTGGCGCACGGCGGCCACCGCGGCATTGAACGCCTCGACCAGCTGTGGCTGGTTGAAAGATCGGGTATTGGCAAAGTTGCGGCAATCCCAGCCGCCCACCGCATAGCCGGCGGCGGCGGCATGCAGCGCCATGGGTTCCTCCCATTGCCCGGACCAGCCACCATCACCGGTGGCGACGATGAGAATGCCCCTGGCATTGGTCGAGGCGTAGTAAGTGGTTTGGAACGGGCCCGTGGTTAGATTTAGTGGCAGCACCTCTGCCTTGGTACTGAAATAATTGCGGGGCATCAGCAAGTGATAGATGAACCAGCCGATCGGCAGCAACATTAGAAGTTGGATGATCAGCAGCACGCGCCGCAGCCAGCGCCAATTGGAAGGACTCATGGTGGGGGCGGGGTGGGGGACGTCACAGGTGGCGGGCTTACAGGCGCTTTACGCGGGCGCAACGACGGCTTGCCGATGAGTGTGGTGATGTCGAGAATGACTGCGGGCAGCTCCCAGGCTGTCGAGATGGCGAGGTAGCGCGGTTGCCACACCGGTTGAAACTTGCTTTTCCAGGCCCGCAGGCCGTTGAAATTGTAAAATGCCTCACCGCGATCATAGATCAAGCCGCCGATGCGGCTCCACAGCGGCGCGAGTTGGCGTGCGGCGAGGCCTGACAAGGGAGCCATACCGAGATCGAACCATTGGTAGCCCTGCTGTTTGCCCCATAACATCAATTGCACAAATAGGCAGTCCATCGCACCGTTAGGCGCGTCGGGAAAGTGCCGCATCAGGTCGGTGGATAGTTCGTGCTTGCCATTGCCAGGCCACAGGTTGCCGAAGGCGACCACCCGCTCGTCAACGATGAGCACGGCCACCGGCAACCGACACAGGTAAGCCTCCTCGAAGCGGCCTAACGAAAATCCTTTTTCGCGAGCGTCGGTGTGGGCCAGCCAAGCATCGGAGATGGCGCGCAGTTCCGCGATGCGCGCGGCGACTTGCTCAGGTTGCCAGATTTCAAAGCGCCACCCCTCGCGCTCCATCCGGTTGAGCACCTTGCGGAATTTTTTCAATTCGCCCGTTGCCAGATCAAAGGTATCAAGCGGCACCATGGCTTCCTCGCCGAGTTTGTACACGCGCAGACCCATTTCCACGCAGGTGGGAATGAGGGCCGCGCTTACTTGATAGAATGCGACCCGCCGCCCCTCGTCGTGGGCTTGCTCGGTGAAGCGCCAATACAGGGCCTCGAATTTCTCCTCATCGCCCACCGGATCGGCCAGCGCCACCCGCGTGCGGCCCTGATCGCCAAACATTAAAAATGCGCTCTGGTCCTGATTGAACAGAAATTGCTTGTCGCCTACCAACGCCAGCGCGCTGCTGGAGCGCGCTGAGTGCGCCACCAACTCGGCGATTTTTGCATGATCGGGTAGTGGCCATGGGGCGCGTGGCGGGGCCGGGCGCAGCCATTGGGTTAGAGCCACCAGCAGCACGATGAAGGCGCTGCCGCACATGCCCCGCAGCAAGCGGGCGGTGTCGTTTTCAAAGGAATACTGCCACCATAAGTCGGATTCATAACCGACGTGGCGGCTGGTGTAAAAACCAAACCAGATGGTGATCCCGATCATTGATAGAATCAGGGCCCACCATTGCGGGGTGAAACGCCGGGTCCAGATGGCGGCGTGGCGATGGAACTTGGCCCTAAATGGCAGCAACGCGGCCAGAAACACGCACAACACCACCGCTTCCTCCCAATCAAAGCCCTTGAGCAGCGAGAAAATCACCCCGCCGCCGGCCATCAGCACCGCAATCCACCACGCGGCATGCACCCGCCGCAACAAGCCGTTGGCCACGATGATCATGATCGCTCCCACAATACTGGATAGAAAATGCGAGGCTTCGACAAACGGCAGCGGAATGAATTCCTCTACCAAAATTCGCCGGCTTGCCTCCATCGGCGTGGTCGCCGAGAGCATCAGCACGAAGCCTCCTGCCAGTGCGCTCATGCCGGCCAAGCGCGGCGCGATGGCCGACCAAGCGCGAGTAGTGCCATCGACGGTGAGTTTGGCCCAGTGGCGTTTGCGCCACATTTCGCGGGCACCCACGGCAGCTACCGCGAAGATGAACGGGATGAGATAATAGATGAGCCGGTACGTCAGTAGTGCTCCGGCAATCATCGGGGCGGGCATCAAGCCGGCGGCGAGTTTGCTGATAGACAGTTCCATAACGCCGACGCCGCCGGGCACTTGGCTGGCCGCACCCAAGGCTTGGCCGACGGCGGTGGCGGCGAGAAATGCCAGTGTAGAGACGCTCTGTGGCAGAAACACTCGCAGCGCCAGGCCGGCGAACAACCAGTCGAACGCCGAGATGAACAGGGTCGCCATGAGGATTCCAAAGGGCGGCAAAAACTCAAGTTTGCGGCCACGCCAGCCGGTGATGGAGAGCGCGACGAGCCCGCCACAGGACACCAGCAACAGCGACCCGATGGTGCGGCCCGCCGCCTCCGGCAACCACGGCAGGTCTGGCGGCGCGCTGAACAGTAGCACACCCGCCAGCAGCGCATGACCGAGCCAACCGGCAACTAGCAGAAATCCGGTGAGTCTGGCAATCTCCGCTCCGCCCAGGCCCATGCTGCCGTAGAAACGCATGCGAATGGTGCCTCCGCCCAGCAACGTGCCCCCACCATTCATGCTGAACGAACTCGCAATCAAGGCCGTGCCGAGCACCTGGCCCACCGGTAGGTCACGCTTCAACCATCGCAGCGCCACCAAATCTAGCGACGCGTTGAGCAGCAAACTCACGGCGGTTAGACCGAGCGCAATCGCTAGGTGCCACGGCCCGATGCGCAGCAACGCCGCGTTGATATCGTCCAGATGGATGCCGCCCCATTCGCGATACAACGACAGCACGGCGACCACCAGCACCGCCAGCCATGCGAAGGGCATTAGCACGGTGAATAGCCGTCTGATTTTTTCCAAATTTAGTGAGCCAACCATGCCTTAAAACCAATTCTGCGCCGAGGGGCAGGTGCGGGGGAGCTAAACTCATTCCAGCCTCGGCTTCAACCAAAAGCCGCATCTAAAATCAGATCATTGGCAGTCCGGTACCCGAGTGTGGAATTCCTGAGTTAGGCATTGAATTTCAGGAGAATTGGCGAGAGATTCCGGAAATATGACTCGGCTGGGTGCTGGATGGCTTGGATGCCACGCAAGTGAAAATTACGCCACTATGCCTGATGATGCAGCGATTCACGTGGCTACGCATCTGCTCGGCGGTGCCGCTTCCAGCCTCAATCAGAGTTTTACAATGCGCTGCGTTCCAATGATTTGAAAATATCTGCCGCGCACTTGGAATTTTTTCTTGCCGGAGCACTTTGTATATCATACCAATTGGTCCACATTCAGCCATGCGCCTCTCAAAAAAAGCCGAATACGCCTTGCGTGCCTTGATCCACTTAGGGATTGCAGCAGAGTTGGGACGCCCGTCAGTCGGCGGCGCGGAATTAGCCGATGCCAACCGCCTGCCGCTCAAATACGTGGAGCGCATTCTCCAAGAGCTGCGCACGGCCGGTATCGTGGACACTCGCCGCGGGAAACTCGGCGGTTATGCGCTGGCCGTACCGCCCGCGTCACTGCGCATCGGCGACCTAGTGCGCTTGGTGGACGGTCGGCTGGCACCGATTGGTTGCGCCAGCGAAAACGCGTACCAGCGCTGCACCTGCCCGGATGAGGCGCACTGCGGGTTGCGGATGCTCATGATCGACGTACGTAATGCCATCGCCAAAATCCTCGATCGCTACAACCTGGCGCAAGTGGTGGAAGTGACCTTGAGCAAGATGCGCCGCGATGGCGTGTCGCCGCCCTTTGCCGTGGGCGGGGCCAGGGACAAGCCCGATGATAGCCGCCAAACAATCCATGCTGACGACGGGTTCCTCGCCGGTTGGTCCGGGCTGGCCGAAGCGTTTTTCCCGGAAATCTAAGCATCTGCCCAACGCTGCCCACAGCGCATGCGGCCGTCGGCAACTCCTCTCTCCACCCATCATCACCGTTATGAAAGTCTTGTCCCATTGCCTAAGCGCCTTGACACTCGCACTGCTGCTAACTGCTTGCGGCAAGCGTGCCACCTCCGGCAGCACTTTGCTGAATGTTTCCTACGACCCGACCCGCGAGCTTTACGCCGATGTCAATGTGGCCTTCGCCAATCAGTGGCACACTGCCCATGGCACCACGCTTAAAATCGAACAATCCCATGGCGGTTCGGGCAAACAAGCCCGCGCGGTCATCGACGGCCTGCAGGCCGACGTGGTCACGCTGGCCCTAGCAGGCGACATCGATGAGATTGCCCGGCAGACAAAATTGTTACCCGGCGACTGGCAAGCCAAGCTGCCAAGCCACAGTGCGCCCTACACCTCGACCATTGTGCTGGTCGTGCGCAAGGGCAATCCCAAGGGCATCAAGGACTGGGGCGACCTAGTCAAGGATGGCGTGCAAGTGATCACCCCCAACCCGAAAACCTCCGGTGGCGCACGCTGGAACTACCTCGCCGCCTGGGCTTGGGCCGCTAAAGAGTTTAACGGCGACCAAGCGCAAATCCTCGCCTACATGACCCGCTTGTTCAAAAACGTGCCCGTCCTCGGCACCGGTGCCCGCGACTCCACCTCAACCTTCGCCAAACAAGGTAAAGGCGACGTCCTGCTGGCTTGGGAAAACGAGGCTTACCTGATAGATCGGGAGTTTCCCGGCCTTGCCGACATCATCTATCCGTCGCTGAGCATTCTGGCCGAGCCGCCGGTGGCCGTGGTCGAGGCTAACGCCGCCAAGCACGGCTGCTCCGAGGCCGCCCGCGCCTATCTGGAATTCCTTTATACCGACGAAGCGCAGGCCATGGTCGCCAAGCACTTCTATCGGCCGCGCAAAGCGGAGATTGCAGCGCAGGCCACGCTCCGCCTGCCGGAGTTGCCAATGGTCAGCGTGGATGCGGATTTCGGCGGCTGGGCCAAGGCCCAAGCCACCCACTTCAACGACGGCGGCACCTTCGATCAAGTCATCAAACCGTAGCACCGCGAGGCCTATGAAAATCAAGACCCAAGACAGCAAGACGCAAGACCCAAGACAAGAGGCACGGCGTCATGTCTTCTCTTTTCTTTATCTTGGGTCTTTGAGTCTTGGGTCTTGCGTCTCATATGAGGCGCAAGACAAGACAATGCGAGCGGCAATGTCGCTTCTTCCTCTTCTCTTGTGTCTTGCAGTCTTGCGTCTTGCGTCTCCTCTCTTCTCATGAGCAAACCCCGCGTCATTCCCGGCTTTGGCTTGTCCTTAGGGTTCACCGTCACCTATCTAAGCCTCATCATCCTCATTCCACTCGCCGCCTTGTTTGTCAAGGCGGGCGGACTCGGCCCGGCTGAATGGTGGCGCATCCTGTCGGCTCCGCGGGTGCTCGCGGCCGCCAAACTGACCTTCGGAGCCAGTGCTGCGGCGGCAACAGTGAGTGCGGTTGTTGGCTTGTTAGTCACATGGGTGCTGGTGCGCTACCGCTTTCCGGGTCGGCGCGTGCTCGATGCGATGGTAGACTTGCCGTTTGCGCTGCCGACGGCGGTGGCAGGCATCACGCTGACGTCAATATATGCGCCAAATGGTTGGATCGGGCAATATTTGGCAGGGTGGGGGATCCAAGGCGCCTATAGTCCGTTCGGGGTGTTCATCGCGCTGACCTTCATCGGGTTTCCATTTGTAGTGCGCACGGTGCAACCGGTGATGGAGGATTTGGGACCTGAATTGGAAGAGGCTGCGGCAACACTGGGTGCCGGTCGCTGGACGGTGTTTTGGCGGGTGATACTGCCCGCCCTGCTGCCGGCTATCATCACCGGTTTCACCCTGGCTTTTGCGCGGGCCATCGGCGAATACGGCTCGGTTATCTTCATCTCCGGCAACCTGCCAATGAAAACCGAAATCCTACCCTTGCTCATCGTTTCCCAACTTGAGCAATACAAATACCGCGATGCCGCGGTGATCGCCGCGGGCATGCTCATGGTGTCCTTCGCCCTGTTATTTCTCATCAACCTGCTGCAACGCCGACTGAATTGGCACAAGCGTTAGATCATGTCCCACCGTTCTGCCACCACCGAATCCGCGCCTGTGCGCTGGCTGCTCATCACCCTTGCGCTGCTGGTGCTGAGCTTGTTTTTATTCCTGCCGCTGCTGGCGGTATTTGTGGAGGCGTTGCGCCGCGGGACCGACGTGTTCTTCGCTGCGCTGCACTCGCCGGCCGCTCTCTCGGCGGTGCAACTCACTCTAACAGCGGCGGCGGTGTCGGTGCCTCTCAACACCGTGTTCGGCGTGGCCGCCGCGTGGGCGGTGACCAAGCACCAATTCCGCGGCCGGGCGCTGCTGCTCTCGCTCATCGACCTGCCATTTGCCGTCTCGCCGGTTATCGCGGGCTTGGTGTGGGTGTTGTTGTTCGGGGCCCAGGGCTGGTTCGGACCGTGGCTCGCGGAGCATGATATCCAGATCATCTTCGAGCTGCCTGGCATCATCTTGGCCACCGTGTTTGTGACATTCCCGTTTGTCGCCCGCGAGTTGATCCCGCTGATGGAGGCGCAGGGCAGCGATCAGGAACTCGCCGCCGTGACCCTCGGTGCCAGCGGTTGGCAGATGTTCCGCCGCATCACCTTGCCTAACATAAAGTGGGGCTTGCTCTACGGCGTGCTGTTGTGCAATGCCCGCGCCATGGGAGAATTCGGCGCCGTGTCGGTGGTCTCCGGCCACATTCGCGGCAAAACCAACACCCTGCCACTGCACATCGAGGTGCTCTATAACGAATACCAATTCAGCGCCGCCTTCGCCTGCGCCACCCTGCTCGGCCTGCTCGCCCTGTTCACCCTCGGCCTCAAGACCGCCGTCGAGCAAATTACCCACCAGCGCGCCAACCGTCGCACCTAACATCATGTCCATTTCTATCCAATCCATCCACAAGAGCTTCGGCACCTACACGGCGCTGGACGACATATCGCTGGAAGTGCCCGACGGGTCCCTGACCGCGTTGTTAGGTCCATCGGGTTCCGGCAAGACCACCTTGCTGCGCATTGTTGCGGGGCTGGAAATGGCCGACCCTGGCAGTGGGCGCATCATGTTTCACGGTAACGACGTGAGCGAGGTGACTGCAGGCAAGCGTGGCGTTGGTTTTGTATTCCAGCATTACGCGTTGTTCGCCCACATGAGCATCGCACAAAATATTGCCTTCGGCTTGGATGTGATGCCGCAGGCGCGGCGGCCCAAGCGTGCCGAAATCCGCGAGCGGGTCGGAGAATTGCTGAAGCTGGTTAGGCTCGAAGGCCTGGACAAGCGCCGTCCGCACGAACTCTCCGGCGGCCAACGCCAACGCGTCGCCCTCGCCCGTGCCCTGGCCATCCGGCCCAAGGTGTTGTTACTAGACGAGCCGTTCGGTGCACTGGATGCCCAGGTGCGCAAGGAGCTGCGCCGCTGGTTGCGCCAGTTTCACGACGAAATCAACCTTACCACCCTATTTGTTACCCACGACCAAGAGGAAGCCCTCGAGCTCGCGGACCAGGTGGTGGTGATGCGCAATGCCCGCATTGAGCAGATTGGCACGCCGCAGGACATCTACGATGAGCCTCGTACTTCATTCGTTTATGAGTTCCTCGGCGAGGTCAATAAGCTGCCAGATGGTCGTTACATCCGGCCGCACGAGATTGAATTGCGCTTTGCTGCGGAGGAAGGCGTGGACGTCACCGGACGGGTGACTCATTTGTTTGTCGCCGGCCCGTTTGCCCGAGTGAGCGTGGTGCCCGAACACGGCAGC
>WBXD01000103.1 GCA_008932935.1 Verrucomicrobiota bacterium | reverse complement strand
GTCGATGCCGCAGAGGTCCAAGCCGACGGTCTGGGCGGCCTCGATGGCAGCCGCACGAATGCTCGGATGCACGTCATCGGTGCAATCCACCGCAGTGCCGCCGGTGCTCAGGTTGGCATTGCGCCGGATAAAGACGCTACTTCCCAGCGTCGGAATCGAGTCGGGAGTGAGCGCTTGCTCGGCGAGCACGCCGAGGGCCACCGCGTCGATGCGAATTTTGCTGAGGGCGGCGGCGTGGGCTGCTGCGCGGCGAGGATCTAAATTGGCATCGGCGATGAGTTCGCTGACGCTGCGGAGGCCATCGCCGATGACGTGGGCGGGCTGGCGGCGGCTGGCGGCCACCAACTCGCGGCCAACAATGAGTAGGCGATAATCTTGGCCCTCGGCAAATTGTTCCACAAGGATGGAATCACTTTCCTCACAAGCCGCATCGTAGGCGGCGTTGAGCTGCTCTCGGGTTGTCAGGTCGAGGGCGACGCCGCGGCCTTGGTTGCCATCGAGCGGCTTGACGACCACCGGCAGGCCGATTTCGAGGGCGGCGAGCCAGGCATCTGCGGCGGACTCGACCGGGCGGCCGCGCGGCACGGGCAGGCCGACTTCGCGCAGCAGGCGACAAGTGAGGTTTTTGTCTTGGACGATGTCTTCGGCGATGGCGCTGGTCTGACTGGTGGCAGCAGCGAGAATTTTCTGTTGTTTGCTGCCCCAGCCGAGTTGGACCAAGCTGCCCTCGGTGAGGCGGCGCACCGGGATACCGCGACTCAGAGCCGCATCCACCATCGAGCGGGTGCTGGGCCCAAGGCATAAATCGTCGGCCAGATCGGTGATGTCCTCCCTCCCGGCGGCGACATCCAAGGGCTCGCCTGTCAGCGCAGCATCCACCATGCGCAGCGCTAGGTCGAAGGCGGCACGGCCGACGGTCTCCTCATCATATTGGACGATGATGCGCAGCAGGTCGCTCTGGGACGTGGGCATCACTTTGACAAAACTCAGCTGCAAGTCCGGGCGGGCTTGCAGGTGCAAGGTCAGATCGTGCAGGACCCCAGCCAATGCACCGGCCTGCGGCTGGAGGAGTCCGCTGAGGTGGGATTGGAGTGGCGGCAGCCATTGCAGCAGTCGCCGTTGCCAATCCGGGGCTGGGGAGTCCACCTCGAGGAAGCGCGCCCAGCATTCGAGTGCGGTGACACGGGTCCATCGATTGGGTCCGCGCAGGGCGAGAACCTTTTCAATGCTGATAAAATGCCGCTTGTCGGAGAGTAATGCGCTCAAGGGGGGGCCGTGGGTCAGAGCTACTAGAATGGCCGCATGATGGGAATCCGCAGCGGCGCGGGCGGAAGGTGGTCATAATTTTACAATTGCGCAAGAGATTGCTGAGGCGGGGAGAAATTTCGCAATTGGTGAGTTACTCTTTACAAAATGCGTGTGGGCGACAGCATGGGGGCGCCCCGCCTGTTTGCCCATTCGCCTATCGACCTCCATGCCCGCCGATTCGTTGACGCCCCCCCACTTAGAAAAACGCCTGGAGGCCGGGGAGCGGATTATGGCGCGGTTTCAAGTGGATTTGGACCAGCGGTTGCACTTTAACAAGGGTCTGCTGGTATTGACCAACCGGCGATTATTGTACATCGGTGAAAACCAGGCGGGAGCTGCGCCATTTGAGGATTGGATGCTCGGTGACATTGCCGAGCTGACTTTGGAGGAGATGGGAGCGACCGCGGCGCTACGGCTGAGGGTGAGCGGCCTCTCCGGTGGCAGTCACTGGCGCTTTACCGCCGGGTTGATCAAGGAGGCGGATACCTTCCTAGCCCGTTTCCTCGAGCAACAGCAGGCGCTGGCCGGCGGCACGCCAAGCGTCGCGTCGGAGTCGAACATGGCCCCGGGTGAGGATGATGGGCTGGACTTCGCCGACCTGGTGCCCAATCCCACCCACGGCAATCCGCTGCTGCGGCTATTGAAATTTTCGCGGCCCTGGCTGCGGCTCATCTTGTTGGGGTTGTTGCTAACGATTGCGGCGACGAGTGCCAACTTGCTCACGCCGTGGATCACCGGCAGGTTGGTGGATAGGTTGCTCATTCCGCTGCAAGCCACGAGCCACCAGATCGATCTGCAACAACTCATGCCGTATGCGGCCATGTTGTTAGGAACGGCTTGCGTGGCTTGGCTGTTGAAGTGGTGGCGCACGTTCATCGTGGCGCGCATTGCGGAATTGGTCACCAGTCGGCTGCGGCGCGAGTTGTTTGAGCATCTGCAACGCTTGTCGCTCATTTACTTTAACAAGAAGCGCACCGGCGACCTGATATCGCGGATTGGCACGGACACGGATCGGCTGTCGCTATTTATTTCGGTGAACTTCATCGATTTCGTGTGCGATGTGTTTCAATTCGCCTTCACGGCGCTTATCTTGTTCAAGATCCACCCGCTGCTGGCATTGGCGGCGCTAGGTCCGGCGCCGCTGGTGGCATGGTTGGTGAAGTGCGTGCGCGGCCACTTGCTCGGCGGTTTTGCGGCATCTAGCAGGGCTTGGGCTCTGATGACGAGCGTGCTTTCCGATACCATTCCAGGGGTGCGGGTGGTCAAGGCGTTTGCCCAGGAACAACGCGAGATCGCGCGCTTCAAGCAGACCGACCACCATGTGTTTTCGACCAACGACCGGGTGAACCGGACTTGGTCGTTTTTCAGTCCGATGATCGAACTGTTCACCGATCTGGGCCTGCTCATCATCTGGGTGGTCGGCGCCATGACTGTCGCTCACGGCAGCCTAACCGTCGGCGTGCTGTGGTGCTTCGTAACTTATACCACGCGGTTTTACGGGCGGCTGGAGGCGATGAGCCGGTTTTTAGCCTCGGCCCAGCGGGCGGCGGCGAGTGCCCACCGCGTGTTTGAGGTGTTAGATGTGGAGCCGGACATGCCGGCCACCGAGGGGACGCGGCGCATTGGTCGCTTGAGCGGGCGCATTGAGTTTCGTGACGTCAAATTCCGGCATGGCTCGCGCCAGATTATCCGCGGCATCAACCTCGACATTGCACCGGGGGAAATGATCGGCCTGGTGGGCCCCAGTGGAGCGGGCAAAACCACCTTGGTGAATCTGGCCTGCCGGTTTTTCGATGTCAGCGAGGGGACGATTTTTGTGGACGGGCAGGATTTGCGCGACATCCATGTGGAGGATTTCCGCAAGAATATCGGCTTGGTACTACAGGAGCCGTACTTGTTTTTCGGGACGATAGGCGACAATATTGCGTATGGCAAACCTGAAGCCACCCGCGAGGAAATCATTGCTGCGGCCAAGGCGGCGCGTGCCCATGAGTTCATCATGAAACTTGCCGATGGTTACGATTCGATGGTCGGCGAGCGCGGCCAACAACTCTCCGGCGGCGAGCGCCAACGCATCAGCATCGCCCGCGCCCTGCTCATCGACCCGGCCATCCTCATTCTCGATGAGGCCACCTCGTCGGTGGATACCGAGACCGAGCGGGAAATCCAGCGCGCGCTAGACAATCTCGTCCACGGCCGCACGACCATCGCCATCGCGCACCGACTTGGCACGCTGCGCTTGGCCAACCGGCTGGTGGTGTTGGAGGATGGACGCATCAGTGAGATCGGTACTCATGAGCAACTGCTCCAGACCAGCGGCACCTACGCCCGCCTGCATCAAGCCATGCAAGAGGTATCCCAGGCATGAACCCGCCCACCGCCCACTTTGATTTGCAGCGCAACGCCGCTGGCAACCTGACCTTCACGGATGCTGCGGGCGTGGTGCACCACGACGTGCTGCCGCTGCGCTTATTTCCACTAACTGATCCGCAGCACTGGGTGGCCATCACCAGCGCGACGGGGCACGACCTAGCCTGCATTGAGGATTTGGCGGCATTGTCCGGACCGACCCGGGACCTGTTGTTGGAGACGTTGGCGCAGCGGGATTTCGTGCCGCTCATTCTATCCATTCATGCAATTCTGCGTGCCGCCCACGGTTATGAATGGCACGTGACCACGGATCGCGGCAAGACCCACTTCACCGTCGAGAACGACGAAAGCATTCAACCGCTGGCCGGTGGCAGCATTGTGGTGATGGACCACCGCAACACCCGCTATCTCATCCCCGATCCCGCCACCCTGGATCTCAAAAGCCGCCAGCGTCTGGAACGTTACTACTGAGGCTGGCGTCGCCTCAGAGCGGAAAAGTATTGCAAATATAGGAACGTAGCCTAAAATAAATTTTGTATGACCACATCGCTTGTTTCACCGAAATACCAAATCGTCATCCCAAAGGAAATCCGGAGGAAATTCAACGTCACCCCCGGACAAAGGGTCAGTTTCATCGAAAAAGACGGCTATCTCGAACTCCGTCCCATCCTCAAACCTGAGCAACTCATGGGACTCCTGGCCGATTGCGCCCATATTCCATTCGAACGCGAACCTGACCGCAATCTGCCATGAAGGCCGCCAGTCTCGATAGTTCCGCCTGGATTGAAATCGCCCACCACGGAGCGAATGCCGCCGCCTTCCTGCGGGTCTTGACCGATCCGGCGAGCATCATCGTTTCCACCATCGCCCTCTACGAAGTTTGGAAATACAGCAGCGTTCATGGTGACGAGAACCGTGCCAATCAACTCTTCGAGTTCATGCAACAATGCATCGTCGTCCCCCCCGAGTCTCACCTCGCCATTCAAGCCGCCCGCCTCAGCATCCGCCACAAACTCGCCATGGCCGACAGCCTCATCTACGCCACCGCTCTCGCCCACAACGCCATCCTCTGGACCCAGGACGACGATTTCAAAACCCTCCCGCACGTCCGCCACTTCCCTAAAGCAAGGAGCGTATAGGGGACTGGGAAATAGCCCTGTAGGCAACCCAAAAAGCATCAAAGGGAAGAATCAACGTTTGCGGCGGGTCAACATCATCCCGCTACCATTATAATTTCTCTGTCCCTTAGTGTGTTACCGGCAAGCGTATGGCGAAGTTGGCTGAACAGAAAGGTTGGATGCTGGCGCGGATCAATGGCAGTCATCATGTTTTCACCAAGGAAGGGCGGATTGAACGCGTGGTGATTCCAATGCACGGCAATCGGACCTTGAAGATCGGATTGCTGCGATCATTGATGAGGATCATCCCGGTGGTTGAAGATGAACTCTGACAAGTTGCTGACGCGATAGGGTTCTATATTGCAATTACTAACACATCTTTTTCAGGCTAGCTCATTCAAAAAGACTTTGGCTTTTCAAGGATCCTAGCGAGCCAACCCCTCGGCGATGCGCGCTTCGGACACGCCGTGGGCCCAGGCCGCCGCCACCGCGGCGAGAATCGGCACGGCGTGGCGCTCTCCGCCTGCCGGCATGGCCACTTCCGCCAGCGGGCAGAGCGCCCGTTCATCGGCCCCTTCAGTTAGATATATCACACCGTCTTGGAGTACGACCACGCGCCCGCCGGCGGCGCGCTGGGCGACGGCGACGGGATTGTTAGAATCCCGAGTGAAAAACATCACCGCGCCCTTGGACTTGTCAGCCATGGCCGCCACTAGCGGGTCGTCGGCATTCAACACCGCGGTGCCGGTTGGCAGCACCACGTCCACGATGCAGCGCTTGGCGGCGCTCATCTCGTCGATGGTCTCGATGTGGGCGTGGCCGAGATGCGTGCTGCCCACATTGAGCACCACTCCCACCGAAACTCGATCAAATCCGAGACCGTCGCTCAGGATGTGCTCGGCGCCGGCCTCGCAAATGGCCACTTGCGTCCACGGATGCAGCAGGATGCCGTGGGCACCGGCCAAGCGGTCGCTACCCCCTACCTCACATACCCGCTGGCCGATGCGAATGCCGTCACTTGAAGCGACGCTCACGCAGGTGCCATCCACTTGTAGGAGGCGGGTGAGCAAACGGATGGTGGTTGTTTTGCCGAGGGTGCCGGTCACGCCGAGGGTGGGGATGCGGCCATCGCGACCGGCGGGGAAGAGCATGTCGATGATGGCTTCGCCTACCGGCCTCACTGCCCCCATGGCGGGTTGCAGGAACATCAGTAAATTTGGGCTGGCGTTGAGTTCGACGATCGCGCCCTCTTGTTGTTCCAAGGGCACGCTGATATCCCGGCACACCACATCCACGCCGCAGATATCCAAGCCGGCGACGCTGGCCGCAGTGACCGCATGGGCGCGGATACTCGGATGCACCTCGTCGGTGACGTCGATGCACCATGTGGCAAAGCGCGCCACCATCACCCGCTCGCCATGACGTGGCACCGAATCTAACGAATACCCCTGGTCCTCCAGATCTAACAAAACCGAGGTTTCCCAGTCGGCGGCGTCGATTTTGCTCCACGGGCATTCATCCGGACGGCCGGTTTGCACACTGGTATGGAGTTGGGAAATGACCAACTTGCGGATCGAGTGATTGCCATCGCCGATCACCACGGCCGGATAGCCTTTGCTCGCCGCGATCATCTGGCTGCCCACCACCAACAAGCGGTGGTCGGTGCCAGGCACAAATTTCTCGACAACCACCCCGTCGCCCTCCTCCAGGGCATAGCCGAAGGAATTGCGCACCTGGGTTTCGCTGACCAGATCGATGAACACGCCACGGCCATGATTGGCGTCGAGCGGTTTGACCACCACCGGGGTGTCTATCGATTCTGCCGCATCCCAGGCGTCATCGGGATTATCGACCTTGCGGCCGAGCGGCACCGGCACGCCGGCCTGGCGCAGCAGCATGCGGGTGAGATCCTTGTCATGGGCGATGTATTCGGATATGGCACCGGAGCGATCGGTTTCGGCCGTCCACACCCGGCGCTGCTGCGCCCCGTGGCCCAATTGTACCAAACTGATGCCCTCGCGGATGCGTCGCCAAGGAATCCCGCGATCCCGCGCCGCATTGACGATAGCCATGGTGCTGGGTCCCAACGCGCTGCGCAAGGCGATGGCCCGCAAGCGCGCCACCTCGGCCGCCACATCGAATGGCTCGCCGCAATAGGCCGCCAGCAGCAGTTCGCGGGCACCGCGCAGACAGGCCACCACGAGTACTTCATCTAGGTAGCGCACGACCACCTTGTAAATGCCCGGCACCGGGGTAGCGCGTGCCTTGCCAAAGCCGAGGTGATGGCCGGCCAGGGTTTGCAGCTCAAGGGTCACATGTTCGAGGATGTGTGCGGGATAGGTCCCGCGATCTAAGCGCTGGAAAAACCCGCTGCGCTCGCCCACGCTGCAGCGGTGTTCGATCAAGCCGGGCAGCCAGGATTTGAGCCGCTCATTGAATCCCGGCTGCTCGTCGGACGAGGCGTCGTTCAAAGTGCCCAGATCCACCCAGGCTTCAAGCACCGGGTAATTGGCCCACACGTTAGGGCCGCGGAGCAGGTTGATTTCGCAAATTTGCAGATCTGGCATCGGTGGGTGGCCGCAAAATGCCATCATCCCCCCAGCAAATGCAAGCCCAGTATCCGCACGGTTGGATCTTTTCCCAAGTTATTCACATGCTCAAACGGCGAGCTTGCACCGGTATTTCCGCACAATTTACCGGGTCAATTTTCGCCTCCTGGTCACTTCAGGCAAATTTTTCGGGACTTGCCGTCGCTTGTGAATAACTTGTGAAAACTTTGGAGTAACATGCTGGCAGAGTCATAATGCGCTTAAAACTAGTGAATTACGTTACTTCAAACTGCGCCATGGCGGATTGCGGCAGTGAACAACTGTTTGAAACCCGGCTTTGAACTCCTGGCATGTTGGATGATGTGGAGAGGGCCATTGGCGGTGGTCATAACCACTCGGACCCGGCGGTGAGTGAGGTCGGGCGGAGTTGTTGACGAGTTATTCACAAGCGGGAATGAGGGCGGTGGCTTGCCACCGCCCAGGTGGGGGCGGCCCATGGCCGGAGCCATGTCCGCACGGATAAGCGCAGCATGGGCAAGCCACTCAAGCCGGTACTCATGGCGAATATGAGACCGCCTATCCTTGATAGATCTCGGCGCCGGCGTTGACAAACTCGCGGGATTTTTCCGCCATGCCCTGTGCGAGCGCGGCGTCTTCGGCGAGGCCTTGTGCGGCGGCGTATTGGCGGACGTCCTCGCTGATTTTCATCGAGCAGAAATGCGGCCCGCACATCGAACAAAAATGTGCGGTCTTGGCACTTTCCTGGGGCAGGGTTTCGTCGTGATAGAGTCGGGCGGTTTCCGGGTCGAGGCCGAGGTTGAACTGATCCTGCCAACGGAACTCGAACCGCGCCTTGCTGATGGCGTTGTCGCGGTACTGCGCACCCGGGTGGCCTTTCGCTAGATCCGCGGCGTGGGCAGCGAGCTTGTAGGTGATGACACCGACTTTGACGTCATCCTTGTTAGGCAAGCCGAGGTGTTCCTTGGGCGTGACATAACATAACATGGCGCAGCCATACCAGCCGATCATGGCGGCGCCGATGCCGGAAGTGATGTGGTCGTAGCCGGGGGCGATGTCTGTGGTCAGAGGCCCGAGGGTGTAGAACGGCGCCTCGTGGCACCATTCGAGTTGTTTGGCCATGTTCTCCTCAATGAGGTGCATGGGCACGTGGCCGGGGCCTTCGTTCATGACCTGGCAGCCTTTTGCCCAGGCGCGGGTGGTGAGTTCG
>WBXD01000102.1 GCA_008932935.1 Verrucomicrobiota bacterium | reverse complement strand
TGCGAACCTTGACCGTGCGGGTGGCTTCATCCATGGTGGCACCGATGTAATTCATCTGGCCGCGGAACACGGTTTCCGGAAAGGCGGGGACGGACAGTTCGACCGGTATGCCGGCGTCCAGCTTGCGTTTGAGCAGCAGGCCCAGATCCCGTTCATACACGCCGCCCCACACCCACACGCTGTTGAGGTCGGCCAGCACCATCGTGTCCTTGCCCGGTACGACGAGTTCCCCGATCACGGCGTGCTTCTCGATGATGGTGCCGCTCATGGGCGCACGCACCGCCAGCGAGCCGCTGAGACTGCCGCGGCTGTTAGGGTCAAGTTTGGCGACCTCTTCCGCGGTCAAGCCCATGACGTGGAGTTTTTGTTCCGATGCTTTCAGCGCGATCTGATACTCCTCGTGTTTCATTTGCGCCTCGATCATATCACTTTCGGGCCCGACCTTCTTTTCATACAAACTCTTCTCGCGTTGGAAGTTCTTGTCGGATAGCTCGGCCATGGCCAGGTTTTTTTCCCAGTCGCTGAGTGCCTGGCCGAGTTCCACGCTGTCGAGCGTGAAGAGGACATCGCCCTTGGCAACCTCGGCACCGATATCGACGTTGACCGCGCAAATGACCCCTGGAATGCGCGGGCTCAGATGCACGGCGGAGTTCTCGTTCATGCGGACCTCTCCGGTGATGTTCACGGCCGTGGTCATCTTGCTCCTGGCTACTTGGATGGTCTTCACCAAGCCGGTGCCGGCACCCTTGGCCGGTTTCATGAGCGAGGGGTCCACTTTGACCACCCCGACCTCATAGCGGCACTCGTCGCACTCGATGGTAAGCCCGTGCGGGCACTTGGCCGTTAGGACTTGTTCGACGGAGAGCTCTCCAACAACGCCCGCCTGTTCCTCTTCGGCTTCCGCTTTGACCTCGCGTTTGTCCGCGGCCGCGTGCTTGCCGCAACCGGCCAGAACCAACGTCCCACCGGCCAGTGCAAGCACCAGCCAATTCTTTGATTTTGTTGTCATGTTCATATATTTGTTAGTAAGTGTCTGCGCAATAATAACTGTCGCACGGCATCTGAGAAGGATTGTAGCGGCGGTCTGTGACCGCCGATGCGAATGAGATGGCGCTTGCTGACAATGCGGGTTCATTGGCGGAGCAAGGGCAGCGGCGGTCATAGACGCGCCGCTACAATGCAACAGATATTCTTGCGCGGCTCCCAAGTGTTTCGTTTGAGCAACCATCTGATTTTCAATTGGCGGGTGCCGCCTCCGCCATGGCTTCGAGTTCGGCCCGCGCCGAATTCAACTCGAACAGTTTTTTTTGATAGGCAAGGCGCACCTCAGCGGTGGTGCGCTGGACGTCCAGGTAGTCGATAAAAGTGAATTTGCCTTCGTCGAAGCCGGTCTGCACCAGTTGCAGGGCCAGTTCGCTCTTGGGCAGGATGCGTTCGCGGTGGGCCGCCACCTGGGCGGCGGCGGCTTGATAGCTGGCGACCGCGCTGCGCCATGCGGTTAACAATTCCTGGCGGGTCGCGGCGATGTCGGCCTCGGCCTCGCGCAGGCCGGCGCGAGCCTCCAGCTGTTTGCCCTTGCTGCGGTCAAACAGCGGCAGCGGGATGGATAGACGAAACGCCAACTGGTTCTCGTTGGCAGCTCCGTCCCGCCCCGCCGCCACACCCACCGTCACATCGGGCCGCGGTTCCAGACCCGCGCGTCGCACGGTGGCTAGCGCCTGGTCGCGCCGGGCGCGGGCGGCCACCATCGCCGGATGCCCAGCCAGGATGGCCGACGCCGCGCCATGGACCAGCGCGAGCTTGCCGGATTCGTCAGGGGCGCCGGTGAGTTGGGCCGCACTGAGGTCCGGCATCCCCAACAATCTAGCCAACTCCTGGCGGGCGACGGCGGTCTGGCGGGCGGCATCGATTTTTTCAGACTTGGATTGCTCGAGTTGGATTTCGGCGCGGAGTTGCTCTTGCAGGGCGATTTCGCCGGCGGCGTTGCGTTTGGCTGCTGCCGTTGCCGCCGCATCGGCCACCCGCACCAAGTCGGCCGCCACGGTAGCGGTGCGTTCGGCGAGTTGCACCTGGCAATAGGCGATTTTGACCTCGCGCACCAATTCCGCGCGGCTCAACCGCCACTCTGCGGCCCCGGCCGCGGCGTCGGCCGCGCCGATCTGGCGATCGGCCGATTTTTTCCCGGGGTAAGGCACCACTTGGGTGATGCCGGCCATGTTCTTTGACTGCGACAATCCACCGCGCCGGGTCGGCACGTCATCAGCGGAGAGTTCGAGTGCCGGATTGGTCCAGGCCCGCGCCTGCACCGCCCGGCCGACTGCCGCCTCCTTGCGCGCGGCGCTGGCCTCGAGTTGGGGATTGTGGTGCAACGCCAGGCGGATCGCCTCTTCCAGAGTGAGAGAGCCACCGGCAACGGCTTGCTTGCCGCCGGGTTGCGGGGCGGCGGCACCTCGCTTGGGTCCGGCCGCGCAGCTCGGCAGGGTCGTCGCCGCCGTCACCCCGATACATAACAGATAATTCAAAAATAGTTTTCGCTTCATAAGTTCCTTGGTCCAATCTTCTTTTTACAAGCCACCTGCGCAAGCTGGCCATGCCTTCGCCTGTGCGTGCAGGACGTCAGACGTTTGGTCAGGCGCCGCGCGCCCGATCGCCAAATTTCAGCAACGTGCCGATGGCGCGCGCGGCCCAGGTGCCGCTCGCAACACAAATTGCCACACCCGGGCCCAACCCGGCGGGGCGCCGGTGGCCTCGGTGAGGGCCGCCACCAGAGGCAACGGACGGCTGCCATCGGGCAGGGCGGGCGCCGGTATCACTGCGACTGTTGCCGCAGGGACCGCCAGCGCGGATTTTCCCAGGAAATAATTGCCGTCCTCGACGATTTCGCAGCCACCCGCATGACGTTCGGAGGCTTTCCCGCAGCACGCCGGGTCGTGACAACCCGTCGCATCCTCACCGCACGCCCCCTGCTCGCAACACGAGCCCAGCGGACAGCAGATCCTTAAACCCGCCAGTTGACAATGCATCGTCAGCGGCAGCCACGAGGCTGCCAACCACAACGCCAGCAATCGCAGACACGGAGTCATGGGGCTGCTAGGAATTTGCTTTCCAGGTGCAGGCCGTTGCAACAGCCGGTGGGGAAGTTGCGTTGCGCCCAAGCCGGACCGGAGGGCGGTGAAAAGGCGACTGAAACAGCGGAAAAACGCCAGCCCCGGCGCCGACCAAGGGCTTGGTCTGGCGGCTTTATGCTGGGGGATTGCGGATTTCGTCAAAATCATGACCAAACGGCTCAGCGTGAAAATAGCGATCCGGTCCGCTTTGCCAAGAAATTTATTCGCTGAGTTTCGTGCGCTTTCTCAGGTGTCGTGCTTGCGTCCGCCCCAGCGGACCAGGCCGGTCTCATCGAGCCAGCCGAGTTTGCGCAGCAGGCTCGCCGGCGGACAAAATCCGGTGAACACCGACTGAATCAGATTGACGCCGGCAAACACGGGCAACAGCAGCCACCACGGGCTGACAAAATGGGTGAGGGCGCTGCCAATCAGCACCACCGTGCCTGCGAGGAGGCGGATGAGGGAATCGATTTTCATGGGCGTTGTCTTGCGGTTTCGCCGGTCGGTGGTGCGGCGGCTGCGTCCTTGGCTGCTAGGGATCCTGCCGACACACTGAGTGCCAGCGCCAGAATGATTGCTGATGGTTTCATGATGAATTCGCTGGTGTTATGCGTTTCCTCCGTTTCAACCGCCGGCACCGCCATCGATGCAATAAACAAAACGGTTGGAGCGCAGGAAAAGTTGTTGGCCCAACACGCCGGTCTTGCCGAAAAACACATACACGTGTTCGCCGTCGGTCACCGGCGTGTTGCTGGCATAGCCGTGCTCTGTTAGAAAGCCGCTGAACGGGTCTTCCGGCAATTCCGCGGCCACCGCCTTGTCCCACAGAATCTTGCCGGTGGCGCATTCCAGACACACCAGGTGGCGTTGCAACAGATCCAGGCTGCCGCCGCTGCCGTCCGCGCCGTAGCCCGAATAGCAGGTCACGAACATCCGCTCACCCGCCACGATCGGGCTCGACGAACCGGGTCCGGGCAAGGCGGTCTTCCATTGCAGGTGGCTCGATTCGCTCCAGGTGGTGGCGGGCTTGGCATCGGCGGCGGCAATGCCGGCCCCGTCCGGTCCGCGAAAGCGCGGCCAAGCGGCGGCACCGAGGGCGTCGCACGCCAGCAGGGCGAGTAGCGAGGCAGTTAGAACATGGTTGCCGGAAATTCGCCTTTTTGGTGAAAGCTGCTGAAAGAGCCGATGGCGGGGCTTCGCTGCGCTACGCCCGCCCATAAGGGGCCGGAGACGCTCCGAAAACCGCCGCAGCGTAGCGGACCAAGGTGTTGGTTCGGCGGAAGCGGGCGGGAAAATCGGTTTTTTCGTCAGAATCATGATGAACCTCCTCGAGAGGTCTGGATCATAGCTATCCGCCCTGCTTTGCCAAGGATTCCTTTACGACCCTGATTTTACGAAATGTTAGAGTCACAGTTTCTCTGTCCCTTTGTACAACCGCGCCGACCCGGCGGCCGGATTGCTGAAAATTCGCATCGCCCCGCGGGGCATCGTGTGTTACTTCTTGCCCGGATGTTTGAGGTCAGACACAAACCGGAGATGGTCGAACGCGCGCTGCTGCTGCGCATTTATTTCGACCCGCGTGAAGCCACCGAGGCCGGCTCCTTGCTCGAGGAACTCGGCGAACTGGTGCGCACCCTCGATATCGCGGTGGCCGAGTCGGTGCTCGTCCGCAGCCGCGAAATCCATAAAAAACTCCTCTGCGGCATCGGCAAGGCCGCCGAACTCGCCGAACTCGCCCGCGCCCACGACTGCGACGTGATCATCATCGATAACGGCCTCGCCCCATCCCAACAACGCGAGTGGGAAAAACTCTCCGACCTCACCGTGATCGACCGCGAGGAGGTGATTTTGGATATTTTCGCCAGGCGGGCCAAAACGAAAGAAGCCCGCTTGCAGGTGGATCTGGCACGCATGCAATACGCCCTGCCCCGGCTGGCCCGGATGTGGGGCCACCTCGACCGCGAATCCGCCGGCTCGGGCGGCGGCCAAAGCGGCCAGGGCGGCGGTGGCACGTCGCGCGGGATGGGCGAAAAACAAATTGAGGTGGACCGGCGCCTCGCCTACATGACCATCGACCGCGCCAAGCGCGAGTTGGAGGTGCTGCGCAAACAACGCAAAACCCAGCGCAAGGAGCGCGAGCGGGTCGATACCGCGCATGGGGCCATCGTCGGCTACACCAACGCCGGCAAATCCACTTTGCTCAACATCCTCAGTAATTCCGACGTGCTGGCCAAGGACATGCTCTTCGCGACGCTCGACACGACGACCCGGCGCATCGAACTGCCCGATGGCCAACCCCTGCTCATCACCGACACCGTCGGCTTCATCCGCAACCTGCCACACCGCTTGATCGAGGCCTTCAAGGCCACCCTCGAAGAAGCCGTCCTGGCCGATTTCCTCATTCACGTCCACGACGCCACCGCGCCTGAAATCCAGCGCTTTCACGACACCACCCTCGAGGTGCTCGCGGAACTGGGCGCCGGCGACAAACCCATCCTGTCCATTTTAAACAAAATCGACCTAGTCACCGATTCGGAAGTATTGGCCAGCTTGCGCAAAAATTTCCCCGATGCCATCGAGACCTCCTCCGTCACCGGCCAGGGGCTCGAGGAATTGCTCAACGCTTGTTCCCGTGTGTTGGCCGAACGCGTGTGCCGCCAGCAGTACCGCATCCCGCAACATCGCGCCGAGCTCGTCAGCCTGTTGCACCGCGAGGCCAAAGTGCTCGCCACCGAGTACGAGGGGGATGATATCATCGTCTGCGCCGTGGTGCCCGCACTCATCGCCGGCCGCCTGGCGGCCTTTGCCATTCTCCCCGCCTAATCCCACCGGTTCTTCGCCAACATGCTCAAATTCCTCCTCCTGTTTCTGCTCCCAGCCTCGCTGGCCGCCGCCGCGCCGCCGCGGCACCCCGCACAGGTCAATCCCGATGCACCGGACATTCCCATCACACCCGAAAAACCCAAAGTCGCGGCCAGCGTTAAGCCCACCGGCGAGGACGCCCTGAGCTTGCAAATTTTCCTCGACGACGCGCGGTTTGGTCCGGGCATCATTGACGGCAAACCCGGGCGCTTCACCGAATTGGCGGTGCAATCGTGGAACGAGTCCCATGGCTATCCGCTCGATGACTGGACCGCCGTGCTCAGCGCCGCACGCGAGGCGGTGCCCACGCCGCTGGCCGTGGCGCTGGTGCCGGATTGCATCAAGGACTGGGTGGACCCGGATCTGCCCACCAAGTACACCCGTCAGGCCAAGAGCAAACGGATGAGCTACCGTAGCAACGGCGAATTCATGGCCGAACGCTATCACTGCGACGAATCGTATCTGGCCGAACTCAACGGCAACCGCAAAATCGACAAACTCGAGGCCCGCCAATCGCTCACTGTGCCCAACGTCGAGCCATTCACTATCGAAAAAATCACTGGCACCACCTACAAGGCCGATCCGGTCATGAGCCTGCGCCATGCCGTGGTAGACACTAAAATCAACCAGGTGCGCATCTTCGAAGCCGCTCCAGCCGCATTGGTGGTGGCCGAGCCCGACGCTGATGCCCAGGCTCCCGCCCCGCCCCGCCCCAACCGTGGCCTCATCGCCTCGTTTCCCATCACCCCGGGCGAGGCGCGCTTCATTAAGTTCGGCGTCTGGGAAGTTAGAAACGCGGTTGAGCTGCCGATCTGGCGCTACGACCAACAACTCCTCGATACCGGCAAACGCAGCAGCGACTCCGAGTCGCTGGAAATCCCCCCCGGACCTAACAGCCCCGTCGGCATCTTCTGGGCCGGCCTGAGCAAACCCGGCATCGGCCTCCACGGCACCGCTAATCCCGAAACCATCGGCCGCGCCCGCAGCCACGGCTGCATTCGCCTCGCCAACTGGGACGCCATCCGCCTGCCCACCCTCATCCGTCCAGGCACCAGCGTAGAAATACGTTAGAAGAAGCCAGCCATGCGTGTTGCCGTAATCAATGTTGTAGGATTGTCCAGCTCGCTGCTTGGGCAGCACATGCCACGGCTCGCGGCGTTTGCCGCCAAGCACGGCCTGCAAGTCCACGCCCCGGAGTTTCCAGCGCTCACTTGCAGCGCCCAGGCATCGATACTTACCGGTCGTAGTCCCGCCGCGCACGGGATTGTGGCCAACGGTTGGTATGACCGCGAGACCGCCGAAGTGCGGTTTTGGAAACAAAGCAACCATCTGGTGCACGGCGAGAAAATCTGGGACGTGTTGCGCCGCGAGCTGCCAGGCTTCACCTGCGCCCAGTTGTTTTGGTGGTATAACATGTACTCGAGCGCGGATTTCACCATCACCCCGCGCCCTATCTATCCGGCAGACGGACGCAAGGTGTTTGACGTCCACACCCAACCGATGGAGCTGCGCGAAGAACTCAAACACGCGCTGGGCGAATTTCCATTTACCGCGTTCTGGGGGCCGGCCGCGGGCCTCGCCTCGTCGGCCTGGATCGCCGCCTCGGCCAGATGGATCGAAGAGCGCCACGCCCCGACCCTGAGCTTGGTCTATCTGCCACACCTGGATTATCCACTGCAGAAGTTCGGCCCCGCCGCCGCGGAAGTTCCCGCCGAACTAGCGAAAATCGACCAACTGGCCGGCGAGCTCATCGACTACTATCAATCCCGTAGTATCCGCGTGCTGGTGGTCTCCGAATACGGTATTTCGCCCGTCAGCCGCCCACTGCACCTCAACCGCTTGTTCCGCCAACACAGCTGGCTCCAACTCAAAAATGAACTCGGCCGCGAAACTCTCGATTGTGGTGGCTCGCGGGTCTTTGCCGTCGCCGACCACCAGATCGCCCACATTTATGTCAATGATCCGGCACTGCGCCCGGCAGTGCGCGAGTTGTTGGAAAACACCCCGGGCATCGCCGAACTGCGCTGCCCCGACCAATCGTGGGGGGAGGGCATCGCCAGCAAACGTGCCGGCGACTTCATCGCCGTCGCTGCACCCGACGCTTGGTTCACCTATTATTTCTGGGATGACGACGCGCTGGCACCGGATTACGCCCGCACCATCGATATCCACCGCAAGCCGGGCTACGACCCCTGCGAGTTGTTCCTGGATCCGCAACTCGCTTTTCCCAAACTCACAATCGCCCGCTTCCTGCTCCAAAAAAAACTCGGCTTGCGCGGCTTGCTCGACGTCATCCCCCTCGATGCCACCTTGGTCCGCGGCTCGCACGGTCGCGACGAGGTGCCGCCAGACGAACGCCCGGTTTTGCTAGGATCGGCCTGGCCAGTCGCCTCCGCCACCGACGTGTATCACGCCATTCTGGATGCCGTGCGCCACTGAAGGGGGAAATCCGCCGCGTGGAGCGCGGGGGCTTGCCCCCGCCTGGGAGGGGGCGGGCTTGCCCGCCGCTGGCGCGGAGCAGCGTATGAGGTGCCGCTGAGCGGCTCATTACAGGGTGACACATTACAGGGTGACACATTACAGGGTGACACATCAGGGTGACCATTACAGGGTGACAGATAAATAGTAGAGCCTTACAGGGTGACAGATAAATAGTAGAGAAACCTGTGGATTGTGCGGTTTTTGGTGGTATGGTGGTTACATGCGCAGGTCACGATGGCTGGCGGGTTGGAAGGGCTCGGCGACGAAGCCGGTGATTTACC
>WBXD01000101.1 GCA_008932935.1 Verrucomicrobiota bacterium | reverse complement strand
TTTTGCCCATGAGATGCGTAAGAGCAAACCGCCATGCGACTGCCCTTGCTCTATCCATGGGCCACGGCGGTTGGCAACCGCCGCTCCCTTGAGTGCGGTGGCTCGCCACCGCTTGGCCAAGCCAGCTTGCTGGCGAGTGTGGGCAGCATGGAGCGGGGGGACTCCGCCATCACGGCCGGCGGCGGGATGCCGCAGCCACCGCCGCGGCGCTGCAGGCGGGCTCAATGCTCGAGTTTGAGTTTTTTCAATTTAGGCTCGATGACAAATTTGCAATAACCGTTCTTCGATTTATTCTCGAAGTAATAGTTTTGGTGATAGTTTTCGGCCGGATAGAAATCGGAAGCCTTGACGATCTGGGTGACGACGGGATTTTGGAGGGTCTTTGCGAGGGCTGCCTTGGACGACTCGGCGGCGGCGTGCTGAGCGTCGGAATGATAGAAAATGACTGAGCGGTACTGAGGCCCCTCGTCATTGCCCTGGCGGTTGAGGGAGGTTGGATCATGCAAATCCCAGAACCAAGCGAGGATGCGCTCATAGGAGATTTTTTTCGGATCAAACACCACCTGCACTACTTCGGCGTGGCCAGTGGCCTTGTCGCAAACCTGTGCGTAGGTGGGGTTTTTTACCGAGCCGCCCATGTAGCCAGAGGTAGCGGAAAGCACCCCGTCAAGTTGGCGATAAGCGGCCTCGATACACCAGAAACAGCCGCCGCCGAGGGTGGCGGTTTCTGCACCAGCAGGCACGTTGGGCATCTTAGCGGGAGCTTGGGAATCGGTGGTCATGGTTTTATTCGGTTCGCAGCAGGCGAGGGTCGGCAAAAATAACAACAAGGCAAGTACAAAGGGCCGGTTCATATGGATGAGAGGTTGAATCTAGAAAGGAAAATGCAAGGGGTGGCAGTGATATTTCGCTGCCACACATTACACGGATTGAAGAGGATTACACGGAAAATAAGACCTCAACATCTACTCCGAGCCTCACCTATTGGGAGCGCTCTCCAACGGGAGTGGCTGCTTGAAAGTCTGCGTTTATCGGCGTTCATCGGCTCTTGTGTGGCTCTTTCCAGGTTCACCACTCGATTCCCACGCCCTCCTCGAGGATGAGCACCTGCGCACTGATGCCCAAGCGGTCGGCCTCGCTCAACAGGCGCTCGAGCGGCTCGGTGTGCGGCTCATTGCCCAACAAAAACGTAGCGTAGTGCATAGGAATGAGCACCTTGGCACCGAGGTCGGCGAAGGCACGCACGGCTTCCTCCGGGTTCATGTGGACGTTGCGACCGCTGGGCGCGTCGTATGCCCCGATGGGCATGAGCGCCACGTCAATTTGATGACGGCGGCCGATTTCGGCAAACCCATTGAAATACGCACTATCGCCGCAGTGGAACACGCTCTTGCCGCCAGACCGCACGATGTAGCCGCCGTAGTTGCGGTGGATATCGTGCAAAAACCGCGCGCCCCAATGATGGCTCGGGGTATGGATCACTTCAAGTTGGTCGAAATGCAGGCTATCCCACACGGTCATTTCATGGATGGCCGGAAAGCCGAGGCGTTTGACGAGTTTGCCGCTGCCGCGGGGCACCACAATGCCTTCGCGTGCTTGGATCATCTTGAGACTCGGCTTGTGCAGGTGGTCGAAATGGGCGTGAGTCACCAGCACCAAATCCACTTCCGGCACCTCGCTGAGACACAGGCCCGGCCGCCGCTGGCGTTTGACCGGCCCATGCCAGTTGGCCCAATTCGGATCGACCATGACCGAGTGACCGGAAAATTGCAGGAAAAACGATGCGTGACCGATCCAAGTGATGCGCACGCGGCCATCGGCGGGTGGTTCGAGCACCGGTGCAAGCGCCTCGCCAGCAGCCTGGCGGAACATACCGGGGACGATCCGATGGCGGAAAAACCGCAGATTGCGCCTGGGCCAGCCCCTGTGGGGCAACAAACCGGTGTGACGCGTAGGCGCCCATTTTCCAGACTTTTTCCCAATGTCCTGCATGTGTTACGGACTCTACGGGCGGCGCAAAATTTCGCCACGAAATTTTGCACCATTAGCGGGCATAAGCCGCGGTGATTTTTTCGGCCCAATCCATCGCCCGCGTGCCGAAATCTCGGTCATCCGCTGCATACAGAATGCCGCGCGATACATTGATGATGTCAGGGGCTGAGCGTTTGGCAGCGGCCAGCGCGGCCAGATCGCCGCCCTGCGCGCCGAGGCCCGGCACCAACAAGGGAGCGTCGGGTATGCGCTCCAGCACACCCGCCGCATTAGTCAGGCCCACCACATAGCCCACATCGGTGCTGCGGCCTTCCTCTTTGGCGCGCTCGCCCAGAGCCGTCACTAATTCAAACACCGCCCGGCCGTCCAGCAAGGTCTGGCGCTGAAAGTCCGCCGAGCCCGGATTGGAAGTCACCGCCAGCAGGTAAATCCCCTTGCCTTCCCAATCGAGGAACGGCTCGATCGAATCGTAGCCGAGGAACGGATTGAGCGTGACCGCATCGACATTCCAGCGGCCGAAATACCCTTGAGCATAGTATTTCTGGGTCTCCCCGATGTCGCTGCGCTTGGCATCGAGGATCACTGGCACCTCGGCGGGCATCCAGGCCAGCAAGTCTTCTAGCAAACGAATCCCCGCAATACCCATGGCCTCAAAATACGCCATATTCGGTTTAAAGGCCGCTGCCCACGGTGCCGTCTCTTCGACCACTTGCCGCAAAAAATCGCCCACGAACTCCACCCCTCCATCGCCCGGTCGCGGATCCAGACCCACACACAACCTCGAGCCGGTTTGCTTAATTCGTTGCTCCAGTCGTTCGGTGTAGCTCATGGCCGAGTCTGCACTCCCGCAGGCCACTGCTCAACCATAAACATCCACCGCAGCTAGCACAGCCTGACCATATCCTTGATGAATTGGCCCCAGAGGAAAAATAGGCCGCGTTTGGAATATTTGAAATGACCGTCGCCGGTGAGGCGGATGATGCCGGAGGCTAGGTTGAACTCGACCTGACAGCGCATTTCGCGTTCCAGAGCGTCTTCGACGTCTTCGGGGTCAGGCACGCGCAGCAGATCGGCGGAGACCTTGTGGCGTTGGAGAAAGAGGTGGTGGTCGTGAAGGATGCTGTGAAAGCAATTTTGCTCACAAGGGACATAATTCCAGCGGATGCTCGGCGAGCATTGGAGGGTGAGAGAGAACGGGAAATTGGTAGTGCGCCAAGTGCGACCCTGGCTATCCTGGGAGGTCACCGAGATGAAGGCGAAGGCCACCTCGCTCTGTTCGCAGAGGCAGATAGCGGCAATCGCGCGCTCTTCAGGGTGCCAGTAAAAGCGGAAAAACTGCTGCATACCGGCCCATTTCCAGCCACAATCCGACACATGCTCGAAGCCTTCCGCTTCCATGGCGGCGCTGGCCTCCAAGGCGTTGGGGAAGCCGGCCGGATTGGGGACACGGCGGTGTTGGAGGCGGTTATTGAGGGGCAGGCGCAAGCGCCGAACGTGGGTTAGCAGCTCAAACCAAGGGAGGAAAAACCAGCACGACACGGCGATGGAACCACCGAACTTGCTGCCTGAGAGGAAAAAGCCGAGCCAGAAGGTGGCGACCAAGAACGTCAGCGCACCCGATTTGCGCAAGATGTTGCTGCGGGCACTACGCAGTGCCACCGCGAGCAGAAACAGGCCAACGACAATCAGGATTTCACGCATGGACGGGGTAGACTGCGGTAAGCGCCATACCCCCAGCCGATGAGTGGGCGGAGGATTGCGCTAGCGCTCAAGACCAGTCCCACAGTTTGCCTATCGGTGCAAGTGGATGTTTCAAGTAGTTTAAGCAAGTTCGCCTCGCTTCCGGTCTTGCCGTCCTGGGTCTTCCGGTGTTGAATCTTGTGTCTTCGCGACTTAAATCCACCTTCCTCTCATGACCCGAATCGTCCGCTGTCTGCTTGCCTTGGTTATTGTGGTGGGTTCCGCCCGCGCCGAATTTGAAGATCCCTTTATTACCGCGGCCAGCGCGGTGAGCAGCGCCGCAAGTCTGGTGGCTGAAGCCTCCGCAATCGCCCCCGGCAAGGCGTTCACTCTGGCGCTGCGGCTCGAACACCCAGCGGGCTGGCACAGCTACTACAAGAATTCTGGCGGCATCGAACTGCCTCCGGTCATCGAGTGGCAACTGCCAGCGGGGTTCAGCGCCGGGCCGATCCAGTGGCCGGTCCCAGCCATCAAGGACGGTTACTCCGGTAAGAGTTTCGTGTACACGGGCACTCTGGTATTGCTAGTGGACATCACGCCCCCCGCCACCCTGCAGGTCGATGAAAAAGTGCCCCTCCGCGCCAAGGCCACCTGGCAGATTTGCTCGGACACCTGCATGAATGAGGAGAAATCCTTCGCTCTGAGCCTGCCGGTGAGCGCCAGCGCAGTGACCGACCCGGCACAGGCCGACTTGTTTGCCATGGCCCGCGGGAAAATCCCCCGGCCTAACGAAACTTGGAAGCTTTCGGCCTATCCCGACGCGGGCCATTGCGTTCTGCGGCTCAGTCCGCAAGCGGGTGTCGATAGCCCGCCCCTGCCGCCGGTGGAGTTCATACCCAACGAGCCATTCCTCAAGCCGCTCAGCGACGGCGGCAGCGTGACGCGTGTCGGCGCGGACTGGCTGATCACCCTCAAGCGCAATGCCGTGGATATTTTTGAAAAGCCCATTCCTCTGGGCAAGGCGCTTTCGGGGATATTGCTCAGCGGTAAGACGGGTGGGGCAGACGCGGCGGCCACAGTGATTGATGAGATCCCGCTCGCTGCCGCCCCGGCCAAGCCGCTGGCGTTTGTCCGCCTGCTCGGCATCCTCGGCCTGATGTTTGTCGGCGGGCTCATCCTCAATCTGATGCCCTGCGTGTTTCCGGTCATCGGCTTGAAAATCATGGGCTTCGTGAAACAAGCCGGCGACTCGCGCCAACGCATCGTCGCCCACGGGTTGCTCTTCACCCTTGGCGTGCTGGTCTCTTTCGGCGTGCTCAGCGGCATTTTGTTCGCCGGCCGGGCGGTGGCTGGCGTCGGCTGGGGCTATCAACTGCAAATCCCCGGCGTGGTTCTCGGGCTGATGCTGCTGATGTTCGTGCTCGCCCTCAACATGTTCGGCGTGTTCGAACTCGGCACTGCCGCCACCTCCGTCGGCGGCTCCCTCCAAGCCAAACACGGCCTCGCCGGCACGTTCTTCTCCGGCGTGCTCGCCACCGTCGTCGCCACCCCCTGCGCCGGCCCGTTCCTCGGCGCAGCCATCGGCGCGGCCATCACCCTGCCGGCCTTGGCATTTTTCGCCGCCTTTGCCGCCATGGCCATCGGTCTGGCGTTGCCCTATCTGGTGCTCTCGGTCTTCCCCGGCCTGCTGTATTTGCTGCCGCGACCGGGGGCCTGGATGGAAAGTTTCAAGCAAGGAATGTCGTTTCTGCTGTTTGCCACCAGCGGCTATTTCCTCTGCATCTATGCCGTGCAAATCGGCTCGGAAAACCTGCTCGACCCAGTCCTGGGCCTTAGCACCATTGCCATGGCCGCTTGGATTTACGGCCGCTGGTGCCTGCCCCACCGCCGGCCTGCGGTGCGCCGCGCCGCCCTGGTCATCACCTTGGCATTGGCCGCCGGCGGTGTGTTGTTAGCCCTGCCGCCCACGCCCAAGGCCGACGCGTTGCACTGGGAAGCGTGGTCGCAAGCACGCGTGGATGAGGTGTTGGAAAATGACCAACCGGTGTACATCGACTTCACCGCCCAGTGGTGCCCGACCTGCCAGGTCAACAAGCGCCTCGCCTACACGCCGGCAGTCATCGCCTTGATGCAGGCCAAGCACATCGTCGCACTCAAAGCCGACAAAACGAAATTGAATCCGGAAATTGAGACCAAGCTGCGCGAGTACGGCCGCAGCGCCATTCCGGTCAACGTGTTGCTGGTGCCCGGCAAGGCGCCCATCGTTACGCCGGAGTTGCTGTCTGCCGCCTATCTGACTGAACTGTTCCGCAGAGAGGTGCCCAATTTGGTGGCCGATACTAACGAAAAATGAGTGGCCGGATGGGCGACCGGTTCTTTGCGGTCAAGCGCAGAACTCAGTGTTCAACCCCGTGGCTATTTTGAGGTCAAACACTGAGTTCTGGGATTCCAAGACTCCGGTTATTTTGCAGGCAATTTCGGGGCCGCGGCGGCGCTAGGTTTCCAGGTGCGGGAGATGGCCACCGTCACGCTGCCTTGGATGAGGGTGGAATGACCGCTGCGCATGCCGGTGCTGAGGGTTTGGATGGTTTCGAGTTGTTGGCGAATGACCACCGGATAAACCAGCGATAGCCAGACTTTGCCGGAGCTGATGGAGATATCCTCGTCGATGAGCTCACCGTCCGGCCCGGCCACCGCCGCCTGGCGGTAGTTGCCCGTCACCGAAAATACCCCGCACGGATGGCCGCCGCTAGCCTCGAACGCCTCGAGCGTGAGTACCAGCGAACCACTGGCACCTGCTCCCAGCAACAATTCTAATGACTCCCCAGACAATGGCACACTGTCGCCTGGCTTGAGTCGGTGCTGGCCCAACCAATAGGTGCGTGGCAGCACCCCGGCGGCGCGGCCCAGGGCCGCCAAGTGAGGTTCGAGGTTGCGACTCCACACGGCTAGCTTGAAATCGTTGGAGTGGACCGCTTTCCATCCTTTGCCATCGGTAACAAAGCTGCACTTGCATCCTGAGAGTTCCTTGATGGCGGTCAATTCATCCGGCACGGCGGGCGCAGCGCTCGCCGCCGCCGCTTCTTGGTCCGCCTTCGCTTGCTCCAGCTTGGACTTGGCCGACTTCGTCTTGTCCACCTTGTCCACCTTGTCCACCTTGTCCACCTTGTCCACCTTGTCCACCTTGTCCACCTTGTCCACCTTGTCCACCTTGTCCACCTTCGTCTTGTCCATCTTGGCCGCTTTGGCCGCTTTCTCAGCCTCCACTTTGTCGACCTCGGGTTTGGTAAAGCCCGCACTTTCCATGGTTAGATCGAGCTGTGCCCCCGTGCGCTGGTAACGGGTGGTGAAAAACCGGGTACCGGAAAAGGCGGCCACTTGGTTGCCGATGGCCGATTTGACCACGATGCGAGCCGCATCAAACGTCAGGCGCCGCTCCTCCTTGACTTGGAGCTGCTCGGGAAAGGGCAGATCCTTGCGAAACAGCGCACCCTCTGGCGTCTGATTCACCAGCGCCTGCAGCAGCGCATCGGGCTGCACGCCCCCCGCTTTGGCGGCCTTGGCAGCCTTGGCGGCGGCTTTGGCCTCCATGGCTTGCTTGGCCTTGCCGACCAGGTCGCGGATTTTGTCGCAGGAAACCGTCGTTAGGCCTAGCGCGACGACGCACATCAGACGCTGGAGTCTCATTGGGTCAGCGGAGTGGGCAATTTCGGGCTGTACCGCTCAAGGTGCTGGTTCATCTCGGCGGCAGCATTCTCCTCGCCTAGCTCGCCGACGACGACAGCTGGCACGCCTGCCACCGTGGTGTACGGCGGCACATCGCTGAGCACGACGCTGCCCGCGCCCACCTTGGCACCGGTGCCGATGATCACGCGGCCGAGGATTTTGGCGCCGGCTCCTAACAGCACGCCGGAACGCACGATCGGGTGGCGGTCGCCCGTGGCCTTGCCAGTACCCCCGAGGGTAACTTCATGTAAAATGGACACATCGTCCTCGATGATGGCGGTTTCTCCCACCACAAACGAGGTGGCGTGGTCCAACAAGATGCCGCAGCCGATGCGCGCCGCCGGATGGATGTCCACCGCGAAGGATTCACTGGCGATGCTCTGCAAGTAGAGCGCCAGCCAGCGCCGCTGGTCATGCCACAACTGGTGAGAAATCCGGTAGGTGCTCAGCGCCAAAAAACCCTTGAAAAACAACATCGGTTCCAACGGCGAGAAGCACGCCGGGTCTCGCTCGTACATCGCCACCAAATCGCGGGCGACACTGCGCACCAGCAGCGGATGCGCTTCAAACACCCCAGTGAACAGCGGTTCCATGCATTGCCGCGGCATGTCCGTACGGGCCAGTCGGCGGCTTAGCCGCGCGCCCAACGCGGCGGCCAGCGACGAGCGCGACAGAATAACGTCTTCCACCAAGGCCCCGAGCAACGGCTCTTCGACCACCACGCGGCGAGCCTCGGCGCACAGGGTATGCCAGACGTTGGCCACATCGATGCTGCCGCCGCACAGGTTGAAGGTGTTCTTGCTGGCCGACTGGCCCTGGATATGTTGCATTTCGCCCATGAAAATTTCGCAGAAGTTGGAATATGCGTGCCGGGCTCTCGCCCAGCTCGCCAAGCACCATGACGGCAGGACTGTTACACGACTTGACGACCTTGCGCAACGAGAAGCCATTTCCAGGAGCTTTTTACTGCAAATTCTCAATGATCTGCGGCGCGCGGGCCTCATCGATAGTTGCCGTGGGGCCGCCGGCGGCTACCTCCTCGCCCGCCCTGCCGAGGCCATCAGCCTGCGCCAGGTGGTCGACGCGGTCGATCCTTCGCTGCTCCAAAATTCGGTCGCTTCGGCCGGCGAATCCGGCCCCGCCGTCCAGTCCGTCTGGGAAAAACTTTCCGCCACGCTGTGCGATGCCCTCGACCAGGTCACCCTCGAGAGCATTTGTGCCAGCCAAAGCTCGCCGATGTTTTTCATCTGAAGCAGGCCCCGCCATCCTCACAAGCGCTCAATCTCGTCGCTGGCTAGACCGGTGATCGCGCTGATGTCTTTTGCGGAAAACCCTTTTACCTTCATGGCCAGCGCCATTTCACGTTGCATCTCGCTGCGGCCCTCGCTGCGGCCCT
>WBXD01000100.1 GCA_008932935.1 Verrucomicrobiota bacterium | reverse complement strand
TGCAACGGCAGGTGCGACCGCAGGTGCAACGGCAGGTGCAACGGCAGGTGCAACGGCAGGTGCAACGGCAGGTGCAACGGCAGGTGCAACGGCAGGTGCAACGGCAGGTGCAACGGTAGGTGCAACGGTAGGTGCAACGGCAGGTGCAACGGCAGGTGCAACGGCAGGTGCAACGGTGGGTGTGACGGTGGGTGTGACGGTGGGTGTGACGGTGGGTGTGACGGCAGGTGCGACGGTGGGTGTGACGGTGGGTGTGACGGTGGGTGCCGTGGCGGGTTCCAGCCCGGGTTGAGCAGGCCCCCGCGGCCTGCGGGCGGGTGGTCCGGGCTGGGGCGCGGTAGCCAGCCGTTCGGCGGGTTGGAGCGTGGCGGCGGCAGCGGGGTCGGGCCGGGCTGGACGCTTCTCCATCGCGGGAGGAGTGGGAGCGGGTGGGGCCGGATGTCGGCGGGTCTCCTCAAGCGTGCGCTGGGTTTCGAGCGCTGCGGCTTCGCGCTGATTGGTTTCCAACACTTGGCTGCGGCGTTGATTGAAGGCTTGGTGGCCTCCAAGCTGGGTGAGGGCCTGATCGGCTTGCACCCGGTCCTGCTCGCGGTGTTGGCGGAAGTGCTCGGCGACCTCTAGCTCCAGCGGCGCGGGCCGCTGGATGACAGTGTTTTCTAGCTGGCCACGGACGCGGGTCGGGCGCAAGGCGGCGTTCCACTCGGCGTGGATGGCAGGCGCAGCCATGTTGAGCTGGTGGCCCGACAGCTGCGGGCGCAGTGCCAGCGGGTCGTGGCCGGGGTGTTGGTTGCGGTTCAGGTTAAGCTGATAGAAGGGGGCTGGGCGGCCCAGCGAACGGCAGATATCTTGATAGGCCGGGCCGCCGACGAACACGTTACGCTCATGGCAGCGGATGTGGGTGATGTTGGATGTTTGCTGCCAACACACGCTGTTTAGCGCAACGGGCATGCAGTGGTGGCGCAGCGGGCTGGAAAAGTGATTGATCTCCACAAAGTTGAACCAGCCGACACTGATGCCGAAGCGCGTCTCGACCGAGTTATCCCAAGTGCAATCGCGCCAGCCGAGGGTTTCCGGGGGCAGCGGAGCCCAGCCGATGTGGGTGTCACTGCCCCGCCAGCAAACCCAGGCAGGTGCCCATTGGTCGCCGGGCACCCAAACCCAGCCGCGCTCGTTGAGCAATGCCCAGCGACCGTAATGGTAGCAGGCCCAGCCGAATGGTTCGTTGGAAAGCCAAGTCCAGCCATGGTTGGTGCACACCCAGCGTCCATCCAGATAGGGACGCCAGCCGGCGCTGCGCACGGCGGCGGGCTGCCACACGTAGCCGTAGGCCGGGGTAGCGAGCCAGGAGCCATACGCGGCGAGCGAATCATAAAACGTGGCATAGTCGGCTACGGGTTGGGCTTCGGCGGGAGGGGTGGCGGGTAGCGGCTCGGCGATGGCTTCGCGGCCAGCGGCTTCGAGTTCGCGACCGCTGAGGACTTGGTCGCGTTGGTTGAGGGTTTGTTGTTTGTCCTCGACGGCGGATTCGAGGCCTTCGAGCGCGCCTTCGCGCTTGGCGAGTGCCTGCTCGCGGGCGGCGAGGGCTTCCTGTTTGGCGGCGGACTCCGCGTCCTGTGCCTGGTCCAAGGCGGCGCGTTCGTCGTCAATGCGGCTGCGTTCGCGTTCGATGGCGTCGCGTTCGCTGGCGAGTTGCTGGTCGGCGAGTTGGCGTTCGAGTTGTTGTTTTTGTTCGATGGTCTCGCGGTTTTGACGTTCCAAATCGGCGAGTTTCTTATCCGCGGCAGGATTGGATTTGTCGCAAGCGGCGAGGGCGAGGATGGCCAGCAGTGCGATGGGCAGCAGGGATGGGCGTTTCATGGTGGCGAGGGGAATCTGGAAATTATCTACGGCACATGGTGAGAGGATTCAACGGGAAAGATGATTCTGATCTATCAAATCTTAGGCTGCCCCAATAGGTGAATGCCATAAAATCCATCACTCTTTGAGTGATCGGTGTATTCCGCGTAATCATTTTCAGCCGCGGTTTTCAACATAAATCTAGGATCTCACAGGACGCCGAGGGTGGCCACCTCAAAGTCCACGCGGGCGGGGCCGTGGCGGCTGGCGTGGATTTCGCGACGCGTCACGCGGGTGCCCAGCAGCGCCTCAAACAGGCGTAGCTCCATGCCCAGGGCACGCGGAAACTTGGCAAACACCGGCTGCAAGGGCTGATGGTATGCCTCGATGCGAACGCCATTTTCGGGGTCGTATTTACAGCGGCAGAAGCAGCCGTCCTGCTCAAGCAGGCCGGCCAGCAGGGTGGCTTTTTCCATCAGTGATTTGCCCTTGGCCAGGCGGGCCTGCCAGCGCTGCTGGCGCTGCTGGAAGTACTGGAAAATGAGTCGCTCCGGGGCGTTTTCGCCGAACAGGCCGCGCAGGTTTTCCAGCAACTCCAGCGAGAAATCGACCCCGGCCTGGGGAAAGAGCAATGCCGCCTTCGGAGCGAGCTGATAGAAAATTTCCGGACGGCCGACCTCGGCACGCGGGGCCCGGGTGCGTGCGAGGTAGCCGAGGTTTTTGAGTGTTTCGCAATACTGTTTGACGGCCATGTAGCTCATGCCAAGGCGCCGAGATAGCTCGCTGACGGGCAACTCGCCGGCGAGTTTGAGCTCCTCCAGCGTAGCCACCCACTGGGATTTTACCAGATCCTTGTAGCCCGGGAGAAACATGGCTCAGAGGTCAGATGGCGGCGGACGCCTCCGACGAATCCGCTAGAGAGGGAGCCTCTTCAGACAAATCAGACAAATCAGACGGATCAGACGGATCAGACGGATCGGACGGATCAGACGGATCGGACGGATCCGCGGCAGGGCGGGTACTGGCTTCCAGGAGGAGGAGGACCTCTTGCTGGAGGGCATCGACCTGGTTGAGGGGGATATCCGGATCCTTGACGATATAGACTTCGCCGGTCTTGCGATTTTCGTAGATGCGAAGAATGCCGGTGGGGGTGCGCTGGGTGTCCGTTTCGCGCAAAATCCGCTTGCGCTCGAGCATTACCGCGAGAATGTAGCGGGTGTTTTCGGTGTGATCCTGGTCGTCTTCGACCATCCGCCGCAAAATCTCTTCGGGCTGCTCGCGTTCAACTGCTGCTGGCTTCTCGCCTCCCGGCGTGGCGTAGCTGGTGCGCCAAGATGAAAATGCCAACTCGGCCGTGGCGGGAAGCGCTTCCCAGGCCTCTAGGCAATAATCGCGGCGCAGGTAGCCGCTGCTTTCCGGATCGGGAAACAACGCTGTGATGATCGGTTCGCTCGCCACAAACGGGCGCTGGGTGGCGGCGCATTCGCGACCACGCGAGCGGATGTGCCAAGATTCTGCTAGGGCCATGACGGTGAGGGGGCGGGTGGAGTGGCGCGGGTGAACAGGCGCCGCAGCGACTGATAGATCGAGCGATCGGCGATGCGGCGATGAAACAGGAACAAGCCGAGGAGTGAGAAGACGAGATTGGGCAGCCAAGCGGCGAGGGCGGGGTGGAGCAGGCCGGCTTCGCCAAAGTTGAGAAAGACCCCGGTGCTGAAGATCATCAAGGCGGATAGGACGATGGCGAGAAAGAGATTGCCGCCGGGACCGCGGCGCGAGAAGTAGATGGACAGCGGCGCGGCGAGCAACACGGTGACTAAACAGGTGAAAGGCAGCGCCCAGCGGTAGTGCCACTGGGTGAGATAGGGGGCGGCGGCGTTTTTGTTGGGTTGGGTGTGGTGCTTGGTGGTATTGGCGCGCAGCCAGCCGTTGAGATCGGGGATGCCCAGAAATGGCGCGGCCAGACCGGGTTTGATCAACTGCCAGGGGGTTTCCGTCCATCCGCAATGGAACTCGGGCGGATTGGGGGTCTCAAACTTAGGGGCCTCGCCATCAGTGAAATGGCAAATGACGGGTGCCTCGAACGTCCAGGAATTGTCCTGCAAATCCCAACGGGCGCGTTTGGCAAGCAGCCGTGAGACGAGCGCTCCATCGGGCCGGGTGGTGGTCACTTCGACGTTGAGCAACGGTTCGCCTTTTTCGTAGTTCTTGGGAAAGGCGCCGATCATCCACAGTCGGTGCTGGTCCGGGTTGTTATAGATCACATGTTTGGCCTCAGTGATAAGGATGCCGCGGGCGGCGTCGAGGATTTCGCCTTGGCGGCCTTCGGCGGTGGGTGCCCATTGGTAGTTGAGGCCGAGGCACAGCAAACTGCACCAGATACCCGCGCCAATCAGTGGCGCCGTGAGCCGGATGAGACTGCGCCCGCTTTGCACCATGGCGATGATTTCCCGGTCGCGGGATAATTTGCCCAGTGAATAGATCAGCGCCAGCAACAACGCGTACGGCAACACCAGCAGCACCACGGCCGGGGACCGCACCTGGTAATAAGTCGCGGCCGTGCCCAGCATATTCGAGGCTTTGCGGAAGTTTTTGAGATTGTCGGCAAAGTCAACGAGCATCCAAATGAGCAACAGCGAGGCTAGGCAAATGCAAAAAATGTTGCCGAAGTGGCGTGCGATGTGCCGGTCCAGGGTGCCGCCACAGGCATACACGAGCGCCGCGATGGCTGGCAGGAAACACAATCCCGCCAGCACATACGGCCGGGCCATGTGGGCATTGACGTCAGAATCCGGAAATCCGGTGAGTTGTTCGGCGATGGCACGCAACTCGGCGGGGATGAGCCAGCCACAAAGGACCGCCCCCAGCGCCGCAAAGGCGAGGGGCAAGAGGAAGCGCGACGGCAGGTGGCGAAAAACTGGCATGAATATCCACCCTGTCGGCAGGGTGCGGCACGGGATCGCGCAGGATGGCGGTGGAAGTTAGCTCTGTCCAGCGCGTTGTCCGCCACCGCGCCGCGAATCGCCAAAATTGCTCAGCTGTGGGCGATGACCCCTTTGCGCGACGGCTTGGCAACCGCGTCTATCAAGCAGCGGGCGGCCGGGCTCCATTCTAGCGCGGCGGCAGCCTCCAGCGCCTTACCCAGGGTCAGGCCCGAGCCGAACAACAAGCCATAGGCCTTTTTTATCTCGGCGCGGGCGGCACCATCCCAGCCGGCGCGGCGCAAACCCACGGAGTTGAGGCCGGCCAATTGGTTTTTGCCGTAGACGATGCAATACGGTGGCACATCCTGGCTGACCACGGCATTGCCCTGAACCATCGCCAAATCGCCGATATGGAGAAATTGGTGATAGCCGCCGCCGCCGCCCAGAAAGGCGCGGCTACCGAGATGCACGTGCCCGCCAAACATCACGTTGTTGGCAAGCACATTGCCATCCCCGACCTGCGAATCGTGTCCCAAGTGCACTCCTGTCATCAAATAGTTTCCCTCCCCCAAGGTCGTATGGCCACCCTCCTTCGAGCTGCGATGGATCGTCACGTACTCGCGGATGTGGTTGCGTGCGCCGATCCTCACCCCGGAGCGCCGCGCCGGGTCAAACCCCAGATCCTGGGGATTGGCCCCGATCACGCTGCCCCAGCCGACGCTGCAGCCTTCGCCCAGCGAGGTATCGCCGCAGAGCCACGCGTGCCCGCCAATTGTCACCCCGGCCGCCAGTTGCACCGGCCCTTCGATCACCACAAACGGCCCGACCACCACATCGTCGGCTAATTCGGCTTCAGGCGAGATCAGGGCGCTGGGATGGATGGTCATGAAAATTCAGGGTGGGTGGCGTGCCAAGCCTAACGCTCGGCTGCGGCAAGGCAAGAATTTCGTCGCGCCTACGTGGTGGCGGTCATGGACGTGCCGCTACGATGCGACAGATGTTCTGGCGCGGTCCCTTGGCGAGGCGTCAGCAAGCTGCCGCAATCCATGGCAGCGGGTCGCTCCCTCTCCTTGATGCCAACCCAGCCAGGCGGAAGTTTCCAGAATATGGTTTTTCAACTTGACAAAAAAGTATTTTTACTTACGTATGAGCACGAGGCAATGATGCGCATATTTTCAAAACCCGTGTTTTTGAGATTCGGCGACTGGTGGCGGGCGCGCCGCTTGGTATGTGGCAGCACGCGGACAGCAGCACCGGCGATCATCGTACCAGCGCCGCTGGCCATTTTGGTGGTGGCCATCGTCTATGCCATGGGCACCAAGGTGGCGCTGCAGATGGCGAATCTTCCGGGCAGCATCTCGCCGGTGTTTCCGGATGTAGGGCTGGCCCTGGCGGCGGTGCTCATTGTGGGGCGCATGGCACTGTTCGGGATATGGCTCGGCTCCTTTGCCGCCAACGCGCTGGGCTTTTTCCATGGCACGGTCAACTCCGGCCACTCCGCCACCAGCGCCGTGCTGACGGCCGCGCTCATTGCCATCGGTACCATCGCCTGTGCCAGTTCGAGCGCTTGGCTGGTGCGCCGCTTTGGCAAAGAGGAGCACCCCCTGCTCAGCGGCTACAATGTGTTGCTGTTAGCCACCGTTGGTGCCCTCGGTTGCTGCATGCTCAGCCCCACCTGCGGGTTGCTGGGCTTGGCCTTGGGAGGCTATGTTCCGTGGCAGGGCTTCGCTTGTTCCTGGGTGAGCTGGTGGGCGGGCGACGCGGCCGGCGGCATTGTCGTCTTGCCCTTGCTGCTGGCCTGGCATTTCCAACATTCCGTCAAGAAAAAATCCTGGCTGATGTTGGAAATGGCGTTGTTAGGGGTAGTGACCCTGCTGCTGTGTATTTTCGTGATGTTCCAACAGCAGGCGCACGTTGAGTACTGCCTGCTGCCGCTGTTACTGTGGGCGGCCTTTCGCTTTGGTAAGCGCGGTGCCGCCACCGCTGCGGTGGCTATAGCGGTTTTCGCGATGATTGGCAGTCGTCTGGAAAGCAGTCCGTTTGTGGGCAACACGGTGCAAGAATCCCTGATGCTGCTGTATTCATTCCTGGGAGTGGCCATGGTCTGCGTGTTGGTTCTCGCAGGCATCCTGTCCGAACGCAAATGGACGGAAAGGGCACTGCAAGCCACCAACCGCCACCTCGCACTCGCCAGCATTCACGCCAACGATCTAGCCGGACAAGCGGCCCGCGCCAACCTCGCCAAGAGCGAATTCCTAGCCAACATGAGCCACGAACTGCGCACCCCCATGAACGGCGTCATTGGCATGAACGGACTGCTGCTGGATACCGAACTCAACCCCGAGCAGCGCGGATTCGCCGAACTCGCCCATGCCAGTGGCCAAGCCATGCTCAGCTTGCTCAACTCGATTCTAGATTTCTCCAAAATTGAGGCCAAAAAACTCGACTTGGAAACGCTGGACTTCGATTTGGAGGCCCTGCTGGAGGATTTTATCGCCACCCTGAGCCTGCCGGCGCGCGCCAAAAACCTGGCGCTGCATTTCTGCGTCGAGGCGGCAGTGCCCATGCTGCTGCGCGGCGATCCGGGCCGCCTGTGCCAGGTGCTAACCAACCTGACGGACAATGCCATTAAGTTCACTGCGGCCGGGGAGGTGAGCGTGCACGTCGCCGTGGAGGCGGAGACCGCAGGCACGGTGCAGTTGCGCTTCGAGGTGAGTGACACGGGCCTGGGCATCGCCGGCAACAAGCACAAACTGCTGTTTGACAAGTTCAGCCAGGTGGACGCCTCGACGACGCGCCGCTACGGTGGCACCGGCCTAGGTCTGGCCATCTCCAAACAACTCGCCGAGCTGATGGGTGGCCACATCGGCGTGACGAGCGTGCCAGGCGTGGGCTCGCAATTTTGGTTCACCGCCAACCTCGTCAAGCAGGCCGGGCCGCCAAGCCGCCAGCCGCTCACCGCGCGGCTGCAGCCGCATGCAAAGCTGCCGCGGTTTGATGGTCTCAAAACCCGCGTTCTGCTCGTCGAGGACAACAGCGCCAGCCAGCAGGTCGGGCTGCGCATTCTTGCCAAGCTGGGTCTGCGTGCCGAAGCCGTTGCCAATGGCTTCGAGGCGGTCAAGGCCCTCGCCGCCATCCCATACGATCTGGTGCTTATGGATATCCAAATGCCCGAGATGGATGGCATCGAGGCGACCCGGCAGATTCGCAGTCCGGGCTCAGCTGCCCGCAACCCTCGGGTGCCGATCATCGCCATGACTGCCAGCGCCATGGCGGGCGACCGCCAGAAATGCTTGGATGCCCAGATGGACGATTATGTATCCAAGCCGGTCTCGCCGCACTCCTTGGCTGCAGTGCTGCAGCGCTGGCTGCCCGTCGAGCCGCCCGTCGACGAACCGTGACCGACGGAGATCCCGCATTGTAGCGGCGCGTCTGTGACCGCCGAAGCCCATGCACCGCCAATGAACCCGCCTAATCAACAAGCGTCATCTTATGCACATCGGCGGTCACAGACCACCGCTACAATGCATCTCATCCATATGGCCTCAATGGCCGGAATCACCGACCCTCAAGCGCGGCGGATTTCCCAGGATGACTCGATCTCGATTGACACTAACATTTTTTTCTGAAATTTTGTGAGGTGGGGTGAAACGCTTGCGGCTTCCTGCAAAAAATGAAAAAATAAACCTTGACTAGCTAGTGTTTTTACCTACGTATATACGCATAGCCATGATCCATGCATTTCCAAGCTCCGTTATGATTTTTGCCATCGGGAGCAGCGTGGTGCTCGCCGGGTTGGCCGGGGCGACGCGCTTGGAGGAGCGGGCGGCGGGTGTGCATGAGCGGTTTTTGGCGGATCGGCGCGAAGCGTTGCCTAGCCTGAGCGATCCGTTCGGCGTGCCAGCGGCAGCGCGACTGGTGCTGGAGAGCGCCCGCCCGCGGGGCTTGGCAAGCGGGGTGTGGAAGCGCAATGTGGTCGCCACCGTCTTCTGGGTGGGCGAGTTGCCCGGCGAACACAATCCCACCCCCAACACCCGCAGCGCGTGGGATCCGAACTGGGTGGCGAATTTCGGCGGCTACGACGATCCCGACCAACGTGCCGGGTATCAACCGGCACGCTTCACGCCCTTGCTCAAC
>WBXD01000099.1 GCA_008932935.1 Verrucomicrobiota bacterium | reverse complement strand
TCGGGCCTGGCGACCTTCACGGTGAAGTCCACAACGGCCGCCGCCGATGTCTTCACGGCCACGGACACCAGCGACGGCGTGACGGTTACGCAAACAGCGACGGTGACCTTCACCGCCGGCGCTCTGGATCATTTTGCAATCTCGTCCATCGCCTCGCCGCAGATGGCGGGCACAGCCGTCACGGGCCTCACCCTCACGGCGCGAGATTCTAACAATAACACGGTGACCAGCTTCACGAGCGCGGTGACTTACACTGGCACGGCTGGCATCTCCGGCACCTCGACGGCGTTCATTGCGGGTCAGCTGATAGGAGTGAGTGTGACGCCGGTGATGGCCGGCAGCGGTTTGACGTTCATAATTACCGGCTCTGGCATGACCGGAACGACCCTCTTTAATGTGGATCCAGGCGCGATCGCCGCTTACATCGTGAGTGCTGCGGCGCAGCAGACTGCGGGCACGGCATTCAGCACTACCGTCACCGCCAAGGATGCCAATAGCAACACGGTGACCACCGATAGCTCGACGTTGGTAACGCTGACCAGCAACGGCAGCGCACAATTTGACAGTGACGGCAATGCGACGTTTGGTGACGCCACCAAGACGCTGGTGGCCGGTGCTTTCACCATCAGCACCAAGGACACGGTGCCCGAAGCCGTGACGCTAACGGCCACTTCGTCTGGCGGCAAGACCGGTTCGAGTTCAGCCATCACGATTCTCAACGCGTTTTACGGGGCGTGGATGAGCGCCAATTTCCCTGGACTAACAGGTGCCGCCGCCCTGCCGGGTGCCGACCCGGATGGGGACGGTCTGATTAACTTGCAAGAGTACGCGTTCGGCACCGACCCTGCCACCAGTGGAGGCACCATTGCTTACACTGGCGCGCTGCTCACTTCGAGCGGTCCGCCCTATGCCGTCAATTTTGCCAGCGGCAGCGGCGGGTGGGATTTCCGCTTGGTATATTGCCGCCGCGTCAATTACGCGGCGGTGGTTCTGACCTACACGACGCAGTTCAGCGCGGACAACTCTTACTGGGTGACCAAGGCGATCACTCCAACCGTCTTGGCAACCGACGCAGGCGGGGTGATGGAGGCGGTGAGTGTGCCGTATCCGCTCTTCATTCGCGACGCGGGCAATGTGGTGGTGAAAGCACCTTTCGCTAGGGTCGGAGTTTCGATCGCACCTTGAGTCCGATTCCTTAAATAACAATTTTTTTTTTCTATTCAATACATCATGAAAGCCAAGCTTCGCAATTCTACGGTACTTGTCAGTCTTGCCCTGATCGGGTCCGCATCGGCGGATATTATCTATAGCAATCTCCAGAATACCGCTATTTCCACCGGTTGGACCGGCGTGACGGTCAACGTCAATGGCGGATTCATCAATCCGTTTTTCGGCGGGGTGGGGGTGGCCAACGACGTGCTGTTTCAGCCTGCGCGCGTCGGTACCGATCAGTTAGCTACCATTCTGAATCTAGCGGTGGGAACCAGCATCAGTTCTAGCAACGGGACGTTGTATTTTTCCACTGGGGCAGGCGGCTCGCAGGATCACCTTGGCAGCAGCTTTACCGCCGGCACGGAAGGCTACATCGGCTTCAATGCCAACGGGGATTACGGCTGGATGCGGGTCATTTTCACCAATAACACCGGCGGCGCCATGATCGAAGACTGGGCCTATGACAACTCTGGCAGCGGCGGGTCAATCGTCGTCGGCAGGGTGCAGGAAAGCGTGGTGGACGCCACTCATAATCTAGTCACCCTCTCGCCCGCTAGCAGCGAGGCTTTTACTCTCGGCTCAGTACTCGCCGACAAAGGCAGCGGTGTGACCAACAGCGTCATCAAGACCGGCGCTGGCACCACCACCCTCAGCGGCACTAACACATACGCCGGCTTGACAACAGTGAGTGTCGGCACTTTGAAAGCCGGCAGTGCCAGCGCCTTCGGTACCACAGCGGAAGGTACGTCGGTGACCAGCGGCGCGGTGTTGGACTTGAACGGCCAGTCGATAGGTGCCGAAGCGGTTACCCTCAATGGTACGGGCCTGAGCAGCGGCGGGGCGCTCGTCAACAGCAGTGGCACAGCGGCGAGTCTAAGTGGAGCGGTGACCCTTGGCAGCGCTAGCAGCATTGGCGGCAGCGGCAACATGACCCTCAGCGGCGGCATCTCCGGAGCGCACAATCTGACAAAAGTAGGCGGAGACACCGTCACTCTCTCCGGCAGCAACACCTACACCGGCATTACCACGATCAGCGGCGGCACGCTGGCACTCGGCCCCATCGGCACCATTGCCAACACTCCTCTCATCAAAGTGCAGTCCGGGGCCAACCTCAACGTGAGCGCGGTGACGGGCGGTTGGGCGGTTCAAGGCAGCAGCTCAAGCAGCAGGCAGACGCTGAGCGGTTCTGGTGCCGTGATTGGCGCTACGACCATCGGCACGAATGGTACACAGAATGCCGGAGATGCCAGGGTGGGCACGCAGACGTTCTCGAGCAGTCTAACCTATGCATCCGGCTCAATCTTCGAATGGGATCTGGACCGCACTCAGACTCAGACCCGCGGCACGGGGTATGATGCCGTCAACGTCGGCGGCACTCTGGGAGGAACTGCTGCCATCTTCCGCATCGTCACCGGCGACACCGCCTACACCCAAGATTTCTGGAGCCAGACACATACGTGGAGCAACATTTTTGATTTTGCAAGTATCACCACGAACCTGGCCAGCATCTTCAATGGCGGATTTGACTATGCGACATCCCCCGCCGGCCAGGGTGCGTTCACTTGGCAAACCAATACCTTGCAGTGGACCCCGCAGTCTGGTGCCACCTTCGTGCCAGAGCCGAGCAGTGCGCTGGCGGGATTGTTGTTAGCTGCCGGCCTGCTGCGGCGCCGTCGCACAGGCGCGTCCTAAGGTGCTACGACTTTGTTGGCGTATCTTCGCCAATGTGAGTTGCATTCCGCGGAGTTTGGTGCAACTCGTTGCGATCAAGCTCGGGCACTCTGAAGCCAATGCCCCCCACAATGGGCTCGCCAGGGGTGTGGGCGGTGCTAGGCTCGGGGCATGAGCGACCCCGACCCCAGCGCCCCGCGCCCCCCCCGCCGCCCGCGTTACGGCGGGAGCAATCCGCGGCGTTTTGAACAAAAGTACAAGGAGCATGCAGGCGAGCGCTATCCGGAGACGGTGGCCAAGGTGATTGCGTCGGGCAAGACGCCGGCGGGCACGCACGTGCCGGTAATGATGGAGGAATGTCTGGCTGCCCTGGGGTTGCGCGAGGGTGGTGTCGGCGTCGACGTCACGCTGGGTTACGGCGGGCACGCGGCACGGATTTTGGAGCGGATCACGCCCGCCGGAATATTGCTAGGCATGGACGTCGATCCACTGGAAATGCCCAAAACCGTCGCCCGGCTGCGGGCGCTGGGTTTTGCGGCAAGCGTATTTGAAGCGCTGCGCTGCAATTACGCGGGCCTGGCCAAGGTGCTCGCTGAGCGTGGCATTGACGGCGTGGATTTTGTCTTTGCCGACCTCGGTTGCTCGTCGATGCAACTGGACGATCCGGCGCGCGGTTTCAGCTTCAAGACCGCGGGCCCGCTGGATATGCGGCTCAATCCCGGCCGCGGCCTCAGCGCCGCCGAGTGGCTGGCTAGGGTGGCCGCGAGCAAGTTGGAAACCGCCCTGCACGCACATGCCGATGAGCCGCGGGCGGCGGAGTTGTCAGTGGCGCTGGCCGGTCGGCGCTTTGCCGATACCCTGGCGCTGGCGTCGGCGGTGCGGGAGTGCGTCGGCGGGCGCGGTGTGGAGGTGGTGGAGTTGACGTTGCGGCGGGTGTTCCAGGCGCTTAGAATTGCGGTCAACGAGGAATTTACCGCCTTGGACGGCTTGTTGCGGGTGTTGCCGGGCTGCCTGAAATCTGGCGGGAGGGCGGTTTTTCTCACCTTCCACTCGGGGGAGGACCGGCGGGTCAAGAAGGCGTTTCAAGCCGGCTTGCGCAGCGGGGAGTTTGCCAGCATCAGCGAGGAGGTCATCACCGCCAGCCCGCAGGAGCGCCACCTCAACCCGCGCAGCAGCTCCGCCAAACTGCGCTGGGCGCTCAAGGCATGAGCCCACTTAACTGGTCCCACAGCAGGACGGGCAGGCTGATGAGGCCCACCGCCACCGGCGATGGCATCGATCCAGCCCGACAGCAGTCCGGTGAAAAATAGCAGGTAGAGCAGGTGCGGGAGTTAGGCAGGCGAGGTCGATGGGTGCAAGACGATTGGCCAAGATGCGCCCGCTATCGCAGGCCCGGTCGTGCATTCTGGCGTTGCGGGCGGTGAGTTTTTTCTCTCGCCTAGTTCCGGGCGCACCGCTAGACTGCGGCCGAAAGAGCGGAAGGGTAATCCACTCTTGAAACTGGCACGCCATTTGCTCTTACCTTCTCACCATATTGTCACACCATGAAAAAAATCGAAGCCATCATCAAGCCGTTCAAGCTGGAAGAAGTGAAGGAAGCTTTGGCGGAAGCCGGCATCCAAGGGATGACCGTGACCGAAGTTAAGGGCTTCGGCCGCCAGAAGGGGCACACGGAGATTTACCGGGGCTCGGAATACACCGTGGACTTTCTGCCCAAGGTGAAAATCGAGGTGGTGGTGGATGATGCGGTGGCTGAGAAGGTGGCGCAGGTGATGGTCAAGAGTGCCAACACGGGCAAAGTTGGGGATGGCAAGGTGTTTATTTCCAATATTGAGCAGGCGATTCGCATTCGCACCGGGGAAACCGGCGCGGCGGCTGTGGTGGGCGCCTGATGGAGGGCGTGTCGGTCCGGCATGCGCATTGCCAGGAGCCACGACCTGATTGTCGTGGCTTCGCTGCTGTGAATGAGCTGCATTGTAGCGGTGGTCTGTGACCGCCGCTGTGAATGGGCCGCATATGGCTTCGGCGGTCACAGACGCGCCGCTACAATGCAACAGATAGCCTTGCGCGGCCGCTAATTGGATTTTGAGGATGTTCGGGGTTGAACCTGCGGGTGCAGTGGGCATACTGCCGCGCCGTCCGCTGGGCGGGATAACATCTCGATTCATTCCATCATGGTTCCGCTATCCAACTCTGCCAAAAAACCCGCCAAGCGCAAAGCCGCCAAGGCATGGACACCCGAGCAATCCGCTGAACTTTACGGCGTGGAACGATGGGGGCACGGGTTTTTCGGGGTCAACAAGAAGGGACACGTCACCGTGCGCTTGGCCGATGACGATGGCGGGGCGGAGGTGGCGCTGTTTGATGTGATCGAAGGGTTGCGCGACCGCGGCACGCATTTGCCGGTGCTGTTGCGCTTCCGCGATTTGCTGCATTCGCGCATCACGGAAATCAACGTGTCGTTCCGCAAGGCGATCAAGGAGCACGGCTACACGGGTGTTTACCGTGGGGTCTATCCGATCAAGGTGAACCAACAGCGCCAAGTCATTGAGGAAATTTCCGAGTTTGGTAAAAAGTACCACTACGGGTTGGAGGCGGGGTCCAAGCCGGAATTGATAGCGGCGTTGGCGCACATGCACGATCCGGAGGCTTATATTATTTGCAATGGGTACAAGGACGAGGAGTTCATCGACCTAGCGCTGCTTGCCACCAAGATGGGACTCAAGGTGATGCTGGTGTTGGAGATGCCGTCGGAATTGGAGTTGATCTTGGAGCGCTCGCAGCAAATCGGCGTGCAGCCCAACTTGGGCGTCCGGGTGCGGCTGTCAACCCGTGGTTCGGGCCACTGGCAGGACAGCGCCGGTGATAAATCGGTGTTCGGGCTCAACGCGTCGCAGGTGATCGACGTGGTGGATCGACTCAAGGATGCGGGCCGCTTGGATTGTCTGAAAATGCTGCACTACCACCAGGGGTCGCAGATTCCCAACATTGCGGCGATCCGCGAAGGTGCCACCGAAGCCGTGCGCATGTATTGTGATTTGGTCAAGGAGGGGGCGCCGATGGGCGTGTTGGATATCGGTGGCGGCATGGCGGTGGATTATGACGGGTCGCACACAAATTTCCATTCGTCGTGCAATTACTCGATTCCCGAGTACTGCATGGACATCGTGGAAGTGGTGTCGCAGGTCTGCGACAAGGCCGGGGTCGAGCATCCGACGTTAGTCTCGGAGAGCGGGCGGGCGGTGGTGGCGTATTACTCGGTGTTGGTGTTCAACATTTTGGATGTGACCAGCGCGCAAAGCAGCGAAAAGGAACCAATGGTGCCGGAGCATGCGCCGCAGAGTTTGCTCAATCTCATCGACGTCAACAAAGTTGTTAGCACGAAGAACCTGCAGGAGTGCTTCAACGACGCCGCCTATTATCGCGATCAAATGCGCGCGCAGTTTTTTTATGGCAGCGCCACCTTGCGCGAGCGGGGCTTGGCGGAGGCGTGGTTTTGGCACGTCATCACGCGCATTTCCAAGTTGATCGCCGAGTTGGAGGACATTCCGGAGGATTTGCGCGAGCTGTCATCTACACTGGTGGATTTCTACTACGGCAACTTCAGTTTGTTCCAGTCCTTGCCCGACTCGTGGGCCATCGATCAGATTTTCCCGGTGATGCCCATTCACCGCTTGGATGAGAAACCGCAGAACCGCGCGGTGCTGGCGGACATCACCTGTGATTGCGACGGGAAAATCGATCACTTCATCGACAAGGAGGACGTGGCGAACGTGCTGCCGCTGCACGGGCTCAAGCCGGATGAGCCGTACTATGTGGCGGTGTTTCTGGTCGGCGCCTATCAGGAAACCCTGGGCGACCTCCACAACCTGCTAGGCGACACCAACGTGGTGGGCGTACATTTGGAAAAGGGCAAGCCGGTGTACACCCATGAGGTCGAGGGCGATACCGTGGCCGACGTGCTATCTTACGTCGAGTTCGACCCGAAGGAACTCGTCACCCGCTTCCGTTCCTTCGCCGAGCAAGCGGTGGCCGACGGGCTCATCACCCCGAAGGAACGCCGCGAAATTCTCGACATGTATCGCGCCGGACTGGCCGGATATACGTATTTTGAAAGCTGAGCTCAAACCGCCAGGAGTTTGCGGAAGTAGTCGATGGTAGCGTCCAGACCTTGGCGCGCATGCCCGCCCGGGCTCCTCTGAGGCTTGGTCAACAACGTTTTAGATTATTGGAGACTCCTGTCGTTTGCCTGCGGGGAAAAGCATCACGCTTGCCTTGGGTGATGACCGTTCACGGCAGCAAGTGGCCGAGAACCCGCGACATCTGGCCGGCCAGATAGAACGGGATCGACAGCAAATGGTAACGCACGTCCACGCCCTCCGTCGTCCTCACATCGACCTCGGTCACCGAGGGCAAGTCGGCATTGACCCGCACGGCCAGTTGCAAGTCGCGCCTCGCCATGAAGTGGTGCAGCGATTTGAGGCTGCCAGTGGTACCGGCCTTGACCTCGACCGGCACGATGCGGGTGCCGTGCTGGATCAGATAGTCCACTTCGCCAACGGCACCGTGGCGTTCGTTGCTCCAGAAATAAAGCGAGCGCTCAGCGAAATGCGGCAGGGAGGCGCGCAGGCATTGGCCCACCGCTTGCTCGGCCAGGCCGCCCTCGTTGACCAAAACGAGTCTGGCAAGGTCCGAAGCGCGTTCGAGGGTGAGTCCGAGCGCGGCACACATCAGTCCCGAATCGAGGAAAATGACTTTGAATATCCGCTCCCGGGTGTCACCGTCCAAGGGTAATCCCATCCCGCTCGCCGCCTGAACCCGGGTGGCCAGTTTGGCGCGGCATAGCAGTTCCAGCGTCTGGCGGATGGCTGTGGAGCGTTCCCCATCCGCAACCCGCGCGTATTTGAAGATCCTGCCTAACATTCTGGGGATGGCTTCCATCACCCGCCCGATTTGTGCCACTGGCACCCGGCGGGAGTACTTTGAAAAATCGTCGCGGAAAGTTCCGAGCAACGCGTGCTGGATTTGCGCGCATTCCAGCATCGATCGGCCCTCGATCCAGCGCTGCACCGCCGCAGGCATGCCGCCGACGATGAGGTAATCACGATAGCATTCCGACAGCCGGGCATGGGCGACCTGATGCATCCCCGCGTCCGGTGTCCAGCGGCTGACTTCTAGCAAGAGTTGCGCGCCCCCCGCGGCCTCCAAAAACTCTTCAAACGTCATGGGTTCCAAATGCAGATAGGCAATCCGCCCCACCGGCATGCTAAAGGAGTGCTCCGCCAGCACGAAGTCGAGCAACGATCCTGCCGCAATGACCGCCAACTTCGGCAACTCCTCCGCGAACCATCGCAAGTTGGCCAGGACCTCCGGCATCGCTTGAATCTCGTCGAGAAACAACAGCGTGCTTCCCGGATCAATCCCATGGCCAGTCATCAGTTCCAGTCCGCGCAACACCGCCCGCGGATCCTTGGACTGAAAAATTCCGGTCACCTCGCTCCCGGCCCGCTCAAAATTGATTTCGACCAAGCTCAGTCCGTGTAGCTTCGCCAATTCACGGACCAGCCAAGTTTTGCCCACCTGACGTGCCCCGCGCAAGACCAGGGGTTGTCGTTTCGTCTCTCCCAGCCACTGACTCAGGATGCCCATACTCGCTCGGTTCATGCCGCTACAATGCAGCATGGTCACCTTTTGACAAGGGAAACCTTAAAACAACCCGTTCTTTTGACGGTTTTTGCGGATTTACCGCAAGGCGGCAAAGGACGTAAAGGGGCGCAAAGTGGAAGGGATTACCCATGAAAATCCTGCTTGCCCTGCGTATCTTCAGATAATGTCTCTGTCCCTTTATCTGCTACGTATTTTGAAAGCTGAGGGATGGGCTTGGCGCCATACCGACAGTTTGACCTAAAAAGGGCGGATGTGGCGCCGGGAGTAACTTGAGCGCTAAGGAGCCACCACATTTTGTGGTGCTTGCGGAAGTGTGGCCCATGCCTGATTGCCGAAGGCTCGATTCATGGTCGAGCCTTCCGCACGACGACAGAAAGGTCGTCGCTCCCTAAAGGGCAGCGTCGGCTCCAAGTTGCTCGGGAGCTCAAACCGCCAAGAGCTGGCGGAAGTAGGCGATGGTGGCGTCGAGGCCTTGATCTAACGCCACGGCAGGACTCCAGCCGAGCTGGGTCTGGGCCAGGGTAATATCGGGTTGGCGCTGTTTGGGGTCGTCGCCGGGGAGGGGCAGGCGCACGATGCGCGATGGGCTGTTAGTTTTGGCGAGGACGCGCTCGGCGAGTTGCAGGATGGTGAATTCGCCGGGGTTGCCGAGGTTGACCGGGCCGCTTAGGTCGGGATGGTTCATCAGGCGGATGAAGCCCTCGATGAGATCGTCCACGTAGCAAAACGAGCG
>WBXD01000098.1 GCA_008932935.1 Verrucomicrobiota bacterium | reverse complement strand
GCGAAGCCTGGCGTCAATTTGCTGCTCCACGGTACCCCGGGCACGGGAAAGAGCGAATTCAGCCGCGTGCTGGCCCAGAAGCTTGGCTGCGATTTGTACGAAGTCTCGTCGCAGGACGAGGACGGCGATCCGGTGGATGGCGGTCGCCGTCTGATGGCTTTGCGCGTCCTGCATGCCTTTTGCGCCGGGCGGCGCACGCTGCTGGTCTTCGATGAGATCGAGGATGTCTTTCCGAAGCCGCATGCGCTGTTCGGCTCTCAGGGCGGCCGCTACAAGGGGTGGATGAACCGCATGCTCGAGGGCAATCCGGCCGTCACGATCTGGATCACCAACTCGGTCGAGGCGCTCGATCCCGCCTTTGTCCGGCGCTTCGACGTAGTGCTGGAGGTCAAGGCCGCTCCCGCCGCGGTGCGCGAGACGCAGCTGCGCAATCTGCCGGTGACGCTGTCGGAGGCGACCATCAAGACGATCGCCGCCTGCACCCACCTTTCCCCGGCCGTGGTCAACCGCGCTGCCACGGTGGTGAGCGCGATCCAATCCGATCTCCCGGTGGGACGCGGTCCGCAGATCATGGAACTCATCGTCAACCAGACTTTGCAGGCGCAAGGCCACGGGCAAATCAGGGGTAATCAGGCAAACGCTTCGATTTACAATGCCGCCTACATCAACTCCGACTTTGACCCTGTGGCACTCGCCGAAGGTATCCGGGAGGCGAAATCGGCTCGGCTCTGCCTGTATGGCCCGCCGGGCACTGGAAAGACCGCCTACGGGCAGTGGCTCGCCGGGCAGCTGGGTCGGCCGATCACGGTCAAGCGGTCCTCGGATCTCCTGAACCACTACGTTGGCATGACCGAGAAGGCTATTGCCAAGGCGTTCCATGAAGCCGCCGAGGAGGGGGCCGTTCTGCTGATGGATGAGGTCGATTCCTTCCTGCAGGAGCGCGGCAAGGCCCAACGCTCCTGGGAAGTCACCCAGGTGAATGAGTTCCTGACCCAACTTGAGCAGTTCGAGGGAGTGTTCATTGCCACGACGAACCTGATGGAAGGCCTCGATGCGGCAGCCCTAAGGCGTTTCGACCTCAAGGCGAAGTTCGGCTACCTGAAACCGGAGCAGGCGAGGGGACTCCTCGAAGCCCATCTTTCGGCCATCGGTGTTCCGGCCGGCTCGGCGCCTGAGGTCCGTCAGATCGAGGCGCTCATGAACCTGACCCCGGGTGACTTTGCGGCCGTAGCCCGGCAGAATCGCTTTCGTCCCTTAGGCTCGGCGGTCGCCTGGGTCGCCGCCCTGGAGGCCGAATGCCGTCAGAAAGCCGGTTCCACTCGCCGAATCGTGGGCTTTGGTTCATTGGAAGAGGCCTCAGCATAATCCCTATCACCCCATGACTGAACTCACCATCAACTGTCCGAATTGCGGCAAGGACATCAAGCTGACCGAGTCGCTGGCGGCTCCCTTAGTCGCGTCCACCCGGCGCGACTACGAGGCCCGCCTTTTGCGGAAGGATACCGAGGCAACGGAGAAACTGAAGTTGGCACGAGAGCAGATCGGGATCGAGGAGACTGCCAAGGCCCGTTTGATGCTCGCCACGGATCTGGACCAAAAAGCCCAGCAATTGGCTGAACTGCAGACCGTCCTCAAGGCCCGCGATGCGAAACTCGCCGAAGCGCAACAAGCGCAGGCAGGGATGATCCGCAGGGAGCGCGAACTGGATGACGCCAAGCGTGAACTCGATCTAACGATTGAAAAACGCATCCAGGAGGGCCTCGAAGCAACCCGCCAGCAGGCACGCAAGGAGGCCGAAGGCGAGCTGCGGCTCAAGGTATCGGAGAAGGAACTGACCATAACCTCGATGCAGAAGCAGATCGAGGATCTCAAGCGCCGGGCGGAACAGGGATCGCAGCAAATGCAGGGCGAGGTTCAGGAACTGGAGCTCGAGTCACTTCTCCGGGCGAAATTTCCGCGCGACACCATTGAGCCCGTTCCAAAGGGCGAACACGGGGGCGATGCGCTGCAGAGGGTCGTCGGTCCTTTGGGACAGACCTGCGGCACGATCCTCTGGGAATCCAAGCGCACCAAAAACTGGTCCGATACCTGGCTCCCGAAACTACGGGATGATCAGCGAGTCGCCAAGGCGGAGTTCGCGGTCATCGTCACCGCGGTCCTGCCCAAGGAAGTCGAATCCTTCGACTTGGTGGATGGGGTTTGGGTCGTCCAGCCAAAGGCTGCGATCCCCGTCGCCCTCATGCTGAGGCACTCACTGGTGGAAATCGCCATGACCCGGCAGGCGACCGAAGGTCAGCAGACCAAGATGGAATTGCTCTACTCCTATCTCACCGGGCCTCGGTTTCGGCAGCGGGTGCAGGCACTCGTCGAAGCTTTTTCGAGTATGAAGGAGGATCTCGATAAGGAAAAGAAGGCGATCACGAAGCAGTGGGCGAAGCGCGATGAGCAGATCGAACGGGTGATGCAGGCGACCGTGGGCATGTATGGCGATATGCAGGGGATCGCGGGAAAGACACTGCAGGAGATTGATGGACTGGAATTTGCTGCACTGGAAGGCTGCGAGAAACCAATCAGTCGGTCCGCATCGACGCAATTAAGCACCTAACAGCCGAGTCGACGTGATCCCGCTTTTTTGGGCCGATTGAATAGCCGGTCCGGGTTCCCGCGTATCTTTCATTGCCACTACTAGATAATCTACGCGCCGCACATCTGTGGTCATCACGCTATGTTACCGGCCTGCTCAAAGAGCAGCTGTTCTAGTTTGTAGGCGTCCCAATGGACATGAACGGCTCTAGAATTTCGGTTCATCAATGTGGCCGACTCGCTGATACAGGCGCAATATGCCTCATAGTGAACTCCTTCTTTGACATCCATCCAAAGAAAGTCTTGAGCCGGCATGTTGGCTTGGAAACTAGCAAATAGCTTATCAATCGCCTTCTTTATCCGGGCGTCGTAGACGAGCGGTCGAATCGGGTTTTGAGTAGGAAGAAATAGGGCAAGATGCATTCCTACTGCAAAGAGAAACTTTGTGCCAAACGATGGGCCGATTTCGCTGAGTTTCGATGCTCCATCGATGACGCAAAGACTATCAAAGGCGCCAGCTAGATCGCCTGCCAAGACGCGTCCGGCAGCGTTGTTTATTCTCTGGGCTGCTTGAGGTGTTTGCGTGGACACAAAAAGTTTTGCCGGACCATCTTTAGCTGGTCTTCCATTTGTTTCCCCGAATCCCCAAACCATCGAAAGCAGATAGACTGCTGGCCAATTAGGTTGTTGGAATTCGTCCACGGCTAAGCATTCGCGAGTAATAATCGAATTAGAACTCAGAGTATTACCGCCATTATGTAGAGAAATATGCTCTTTCACTTTATCCCACTCAATTGCGAGCGGAGAATGGCTTAAGAGGATATCGTGACGTTCGATAAACTTTCCCACGTGAACCGCTTGTTCTATTGGAGCCGAAAAAGCGGCGAGGTGTGTGATTGCTTGGGGTGGGAAATGCATAAACTTTAGGATTTTTTGATCAACGCTGGGCGTACCTGTTCGTATTCGAGTGCCGACAAGACTGCATCATCGTATTGGTCTGGAGGCAGTGGGTAGCAAGTATTCTACCGTGATTGTCATGTCGTAATTAGCCCCGCCATCTTTCGCGCTTCCGCCTGAATCTCAGTTCTAAAATCAGCAGGGGCGAGCACCTCGCAATCGCTGCCAAAGGCCAGGACAAAGCGTGTGAACTCCCCGAAGTCTCTGACCTCAAACACGGCCTCGATCGCGCCTTCACCCAACTCGCGAGTGGAGCGCAGCCCCGACCAGTTGCGCTCCAACACATGGTGGGCTCCAGCGCGGGCGATCCGCAGGGTAACTTCCCGGGTCGGCTGATCTTTGTGGCGGCTCAGGTGCGCATGCGCATCGAACCCTGGCGGGCGCTTGAAAGTCCGTGCGAGCAGCTTGACCGACTTTAGGCGCCGCGGCGTGACTACGAAGTCGCGGATGCTGTCGGACTTGCTGTCGTGAGCGATCAGCCGCCACTGGTGCTTGAAGCAGCAAAGATGGTAGGGGCGTAGAACGCGCTCCATCGGAGCGGAGTTGGCCTTGCTCTGGTAGCTGACCGCCAACTGCTGGCCAAGCAGGAGACCGCGGAAAATTGTGGCGAACTGATCCTGGTCGATTTTTCCAGCCCCATCTGGGTAGAAGGAGAACAAGCTGGTGATTTCCTCGCGGAGTCCCGAACGCTTGTTGCCTACGAGCCCGCCGGCATCCTCTTCAAAGATATTGCCGATATGCTTGGCCAGCGGCATGCCGCTGAAGACCGCGAGCGCCTGCTGGGCGACCAGCAGCGAACCGAGTTCGTCGTCGTCCAACCGTCCAACCCAGACGGAGAGATCCACATCGCGCTTGTAGATGTAAGACCGTCTCGCGGGTTCATACTGCAGTGCGCATTCCTCGGCCCCGTGGCCTTGCTCAGTGTCTTTCTCCTCAATGCGCTGCTTCAGCACGTCGATATCGCGCCGAATCTGCCGGTCCGTGACTTCGAGCTTCTCTGCCAGACGGTCGCAAGTCACCCGAAGCTCTTCATTTTGGGGATTTTCGGTGAAGCGCCGGACTAGGCGATGGATTTCACGGACCCGTTCGAGTTGGTTCAGGTTAGGCATGGCAGAGTAGGGGTTCGGTTGTGAAATTAACTGTTCCAGTGCTTCCAGATCATGACCATCGCAGCCGTGTCGAGTTCGCAGTACTGCCTGAGCAGTTTGGCGCAATTCTGGCGGACCTCCTCATTCATCTCGTGGCGGAAAATGAGATCCTGGTAGATGCGGATGGCGCCCGTGCCGTCGGTGATGACGTCTTTGTCGCCGTTGGCGGCCAACTGCAGGGCGGGCAAAGTCTCGTAGGGATTGAGCGGCAGCCCTTTCCCATCGAGTTGGAGGTATTTTTTGAACCAGGGATGCCCGCGCAGGTCGACCGACTGGTTCCACACGGCAGGTAGCACCACTTTGATTGAGGTGCGTCCAAGCATTCTCGGATGAAAATAATGCGCTCGTGCGAGGCGGTGGAGGTCGCGGATGCGGGGTGGATCGTGGCGTTTCCCTTTAGCGTCCTCGGGGCCAAGGAAGTCGTCGATCCAGCCTGCCAAGTCATCCAACTCCGCCAACTGCTGAAAACCAGAAACCCGCAGGGCCTCCTGCGGGTCACGCTTCACCCATTTCTCGATCTGCTGTAGCACACCAACCAGGGTGCTTTGTTCGTAGGGCGACCAAACGTAGACCGTGCCTTTCTCCCCGATCTGCTCACGCAGTGAGCGGGCAAACTGGAAGTTGGGGAACTCGCGTTGGGTGTTAAGCCATTCCGCATGGGCGAGCTTCCCGGCCTGGTCCAAGGAATGACAGCTCCATTGAAACGCGACCCTCTCATAGGGGTGCAGTCCGGCATGATAAGGCAGCGCCACATTGCAGGCCTCGAAGTCGATAAAATGAAGCGGCCAACCCGGATCGGTCTCATGCGACTTCAGCTCACGTTTCAAGACAGCAGGCAAGTATTCGCTCCCTCCGTTATGGGAGTGCGACCATTGGAGGAGTCGACGATCCCGGACAGGACCGTCATTGCCCAGTTGGTCCTCGGTGAGGTCGAGCAATGATGCCCGCCCTTGGCTGAGCAGGGTTGGGACGGGGTCAGGCCTTTTACTAGTGCCGATGCGTGTGACCTGATGGAGGTCAAGAACGTGGAATTGGGCGTTTGCCATCGCGCCCCAGCACTCGGCAAATCCATGGCGGGCAATCTTCCGCTCCATTCCGAAACGGTATTCGCACTTGCGGCAGACTTTGTAGGTGTCTGCGACGGGCTCTTGTTCCCTCGTTACCTTGCCATCCCCGCCGATCAGGGCTCTCAGGGTGGCTGCTCGAGCAATGACCTCAGGCATGAGCAGACTGGTCTCAGCGGACACGTCGCGGGTGGTCAGCAGCACAGAATTTTTCAGCGCAGCGAGATTGCCTGAATATGTGACCGTCGGTCGCGACTTGGGATTGGTCGGATCGCGCGAGATCTGAAATTTGTCCAGAGTCTCGTTCGCGGTCGCAAGGTGCGCCTTGTCCACAACACAGAGCCAGGGTTTGATGGTAAACTTCGGGAAGGCTTTCTTGAGGACATAGGCCTGAAATGCCACATCGAGCAGGTAAGGTCGCCACTTGGTCGCCACCTCATTAGTCCTTACCTTCATGAAGGGGGACTTCGCGTCGTCATCCTCGTCGTCACGACCCTCCTCATCGGACTTAAGCGAGGACGACTTCACCTCGATCAGATGAAGGACGTTGCCCTCGCGCCGCAGGATGTCCGTGCGGGCGTAGAGGTTATCCCAAATCACCGCCGCTTCGAATACCACTCGATCCGACCGTTCAGAGATCAGTGCCTGGGTGCGGGCAAAGGCCGGCAGCGGGTCGCGGTCAGCGACGAGGTCGATCCCGTCGGGGTATTTCGCCTTGGCGATGAGCTCGACCATAAAACCGCCATCCGCGAGGAATTGGAGGTAATCGTTCTCCTCGAGGTTCGACGGGTATTTTCCCTTGCGGTAGAAAAGTTTCGTCCTGCAGTCGAAGCAGGCCTTGAAGTCGGATTTTGTGAGGTAGGGGCTGGGCATGCGCGAGACTATGTCAGGACGACCCTGACCAAGCTTGTCCTACCAAGCGAGTATTTCTGCTTCACAACAAAAACGAGGCGGTACGTAGTTTGAGCCACAAAGGGAGGGTGTAGGCTAGCCAAACCCTGTGGAAGGTAGGTGGAGGTCGAACGGAAAAGGAGGTCGACAAACCGCACCGATTTGATCGCCCTCACTCGTCTCCCAGACTGACCCATTGGTCGGCTCGAGAAGAAGTGTCCAGTCACTAACCAGTCCACAAATCGCCTATGAGCACGAGGATTAAAATAATTGGCACGGCCAAACACGTATCCAAAGAGCAGTTGCGCGCCTTTATCCATGCTACTGCCATTTTGCTTTCATACCACAACCAGGACCAACCCTGGAAAATAATAGTCGAACTGTACCCGAAGCTAAATGAATTTATGTCGATACATGGCGAACAAGTTGGCGATTGTGTGAATTATCCAATTACCGTGAACATCACGGGCGAAACGCGCGCATCCACGAAGAAAATGAAATACGCGGTGATTCGATTGCTGCGTTCGCTTGAGCCCGAAGTCATGCTCACAACCTGTGTCCATGAGGTGATACATGCCTTCATGACCTTTCCGCCGGACACTTCGGAGGCCTGCACCACACGGCTTTGCGCCAAAATCAAGCCGGACGTCAATCAGATCGCGAAGATTCTGCTGAACAACACCTACAAGAGAGCGGCCTACATTGCGCACACGAAGATCTCATATGTGGCTAAGGATGGGGATTTTTATGATGCGGCGCAAAACGCCAAAATTGGGGTAAAAACCAAATACAAGAGGTCCATGACGTGATCCCGCTTATTCGGGCCGCTTGAAGAGTCGGTTTGGGCCTCTAAAAAGGACCCAGACCATGAAAGGCGAACGCTATAAACTGCTAAGTGCTCTGTTTGCCCGAACCCCTTAAGCGGAATCGCATCTGTAGTGCAGTATTCGGATCATTGGTTCTGCTAAATGCACCGTAGCACTAGAATTTGCCCCGCGTGCCACCAATCGGGAACCAAAGCTTGTCCGACCTGTAATCACGAATTGGTCTTCCATTCTGCCGCCGCATTTATTCAAAAGCAGCAACAGACGGGAATGAGGCACTGAAGATCAGTAGCCGCACTTTTGCCATGGACAACAGCGGCAGTGAACGTAACGGCTTAGAGGCCGTGAAGGTGTGCGAGAAGATGGAAAACAGCCATGAAACCAAAACTTTATATTTTCGGAGGCCCAGGAAATTACTGGAAATTATCCGCTGCCTGCACCGGCGGCCGCAACGAATACGGCATCATTGATAGTGATTTTAGACTAAATGGTAAACGGAAAATAAGTGGTTTAAAAATGCACCCTGATTTTAAGGAAAAAAAAGGGGCAAGCACAGCAGGGGGCAGTGGCTATATTGGGCATGTTCAATTTTCTAGCTTCGATAAGGCCAAAGAGTTTCTTGAGAAATACTACGACGTTAGGATGGGTTGACCGCTATTCGTTCGGCCTCTTGCGTTCGTGCTCCATGCGCTGGCGCTCCAACTCGCGCTTGTGCCGTTGACGATATTTTAGGTTGGCGAGGCCCTGCTTGGCGTCGCCTGTCTAGAGCTTCAGTCGCGCAAAGTCCCCCTGTCAGGGCGAAAGGCCCAGCACGCTGCGAGCACGAAGCCCAGCCCGCCACTTTGCGGCTTCCGCCTTTTTATTCATGCAAAGGCCAGGGTCTCCGCAGTACTGATGTCTAGCCAGCGAAGCGCCTGCTGCATCCGAAATATATTTCAGGCCTTTTAGAGAAATATCACCCCCACATGTTTGCCCAGCGCAACAACCGCGGCGCACCCGCGGTACGGGTACCGGCGGTACGGGTACCGCCGGATTGCCGCACTTTTACGACAGGAAGGCTGGCGGGTGGGCAAGCGCCAGGTGGGTCGCCTGCGCCGGCTGGAGGGGCTGCGGGTGCCGCCGACCAAGCGGAAGCTCGTGCGGCGGGGCCGCTCCACCGGTCTGCCAACCAAGGCGACGCACAAGAACCACGTGTGGACGTGGGACTTTATCGCCGACGCGACGATCCAGGGAGGGGCCCTGCGGATGCTCACGGTCCTCGCATCAACCGATCGCCCAGACCGACTCTAGGGCTGGACCTAAAAAAGGGATCCGCTCACACCGAAACGCGGTTTTCCGCCAAAACGCAGAAATAATTCTCCCCTGACCGAAATTGTCCTAGGAGATTTGCAACGATGGCTGCAATGAAACCAATCAACCAAAACCCAGTCGAGAGTCCTCAACCGAGCGTCGTTTCCGAGTCGCCGCGACGAGCAACGATGAACGGCAAACCCGTGATCGAAGTCGATGCGAAGACCATCGTTAACTTCGCGAGCAACTTTTCCCATAAGATGCTTTGCGATGGGCTGACGTTTTCGTCCGGGTCGGCCTGCGCCTATTCGTGCGCGTTTTGCTATGTGCCGGATCTCATGCGAAAAAACCCCCATCGGATCGCGAATCCTGAGGATCACGTCGAGCATGTCATCCGGCGACTCCGGCCGGTCGAAGTCTTGCGCGGTCAACTGCTTTTTAAGAACGGGAGACCCAAATTCAGCGATCCGGCCGACCAGCGGGTGATCTATGCGAGTCCGTTGGTCGACGTGGCGGCGAACATGGACTTGGTGCGGGAGACG
>WBXD01000097.1 GCA_008932935.1 Verrucomicrobiota bacterium | reverse complement strand
TTTCTCTTCTCTTGCGTCTTGCGTCTTGCAGTCTTGCAGTCTTGTGGCGCAGCGGTCTTCTGTCTCTCTCCCAATAACTAATAACCAACAACTCTTCAGCCCATGCCCCAACACATCTTCCGCGATTACGATAACGCCATCCAGCAACTCCAAGAAGACCTGCTGACCATGGCCACACTCACCCGTCAGAACCTCGAGCAGGCGATGCAGGCGCTGTTGCGCAGCGACACCGATCTAGCCAACACGGTCATCGCCGCAGACTCCGACGTGGACGAACTCGAGCGCAAGGTGGATCAAATCGGCATGGAAATTCTCGTTCGCTTCCATCCGGTGGCCACCGATCTGCGCCTGATCCTCACCTCGATGAAGATCAGCACCAACCTCGAACGCATCTCCGATCACGCCGTGGGTATCGCCAAACGCGCCCGCAAAATCAACCAAGGCCAACCCATGCAAGAGGTACAATTGCTCGAACCCCTCTACGCCCAGGCCTACGCCCTGTTGCGCGACGCAATGGATTCCTATACCAACCACGATGCGGTACTCGGTCAGGCCCTCCACGAGAAAGACCGGGAGATTGACCGCCTGCACAAACAACTCTCCCGCACGCTCAGCAGCCAACTCGAATTGGCCAACGGCCGCTCCGCAGCCTGGCTGCACCTCATTTTCATTGCCCGCTCGCTCGAGCGCATCGGCGATCTGTCGGTGAACATCGGTGAGGAAACCGTCTTTCTGGAAAGCGCCATCGATATCCGCCACGAGCATCGCAAGCAAGCACTGCCTAACCCACCTCCAGCACCATGAGCCTGATCCTCGTCATTGAAGATGAAACCGACATTGCCGACCTCATTGCCCTGCATTTGCAGCGCGAAGGCTTCACCTCACTGCTCGCCTACGATGGCATCAGCGGGCTGGCCCTGGCCAAATCCGCGGCGCCCGCGCTCATTTTGTTGGATTTGATGTTGCCCGGGATGGACGGGGTGCGGGTGTTCAAGGAGTTGCGCCGCGAGCGGCGCACCCTGCACACCCCGGTGATTATGCTCACCGCCCGCGCCCAGACCGAGGACCGGGTGGCCGGGCTGGAACTCGGTGCCGATGATTACATTACCAAGCCGTTCTCACCCAAGGAACTGCTCTTGCGCATTAAATCCGTCTTGAAACGCAGCGACGCGTCCACCCAACGCGAAACCCTCAGCGTCGGGCCGTTCCGCTTCGATGCGGTAGCCCTGCAGTGTTACTCCACTAATGAACCCCTTGATCTAACACTCACGGAGTACAAACTGCTCCAGCACCTATGCGAGCACGCCGACCAACCCTGCGACCGCAACGACCTGCTGCGCTCAGTTTGGGGATACAGCGATGCCGCCAACTCCCGCACTCTCGACACCCACATTAAGCGCCTGCGCGTCAAACTCGGCCCTCACGCCGAGAGTCTGGAAACCGCCCGCGGCACCGGCTACCTGCTGCGCACCGCGGTGGCATGATGTACAGCGAGGTAGCGGCGCGTCTATGACTGCCGAAGCCATGAACTGCCAGTGCACCCGCGGTTCCGACGAGTGGCCTCTCATGCCCAGCGACTTTTTCCGCGGCGCGAAAGCAGTCACAGACCGCCGCTAAAATGCGCTTCTTTCGCTGCGGCGAGTTGTTCGAGCCAAGCGGGGGCGGGCATGGCGTAGGGGCGGAAGGTTTCGAGAGTGCCGTAGTGCTCGTTGTGGAACAGCGCGCGGTGCATGCCGAGGGTGGCCGCGGCCGGCGAGTCGATCAGATTGGACGAATCATTGATGCTCATCTGGAACAACACCCGCATTTCAAATTCACCTAACAACTTGCGTGGGATCCAGCGACTCACGTTGTTCCACGTATCGATGGCGGCGATGACGTGGATGCCAGCGGGACCGCCCTCGTTCAAGAGATTGGCCAACGCCTGGGCCGGGTTCGGACCGGCGCTGGCGTCGTCGTCGAGGGCGAAGCGGAAGTCATCGTCGGGGCGCAGCGCCTTGAAGCGTTGGAGGTCATGGATGATGAGGAAAATTTCCGGGGCGTCGCGGCCGGAGGTGGCGGCACGGGCGTCGAGGGTGGTCGCCAATTCTGATAGAAGAGCTGGGGCCTCGGCGGGGTTGGCGCTGCGGATGCGGTGGGGCAGGAGGGCGGCGAGGCGTTGGAAGACACTGGCGGTGTCCGAGGCGGGGTCGTGCGGATCGAGGATGACAAACTCAGCAGCGTCCGGCGGGTATTGTGCGGCGAGTGAGAGCAGCGCGATGCCGGCGAGAGTGATGGTGCGTTCGGTCGATTGGCCAGTGATGAGCAGATGGCTGCCGCTCTGGCGCTGGAACAACGCGGCGGTGGGCCCCTTGATAGAGTTAGGCGCGCCAAGCCAGGCGCGGGCGGTGGGCGGACGGGTGGCGGGGTGGCTGCAGAGGGCGGCGGCGAGTTCCGCGTTGTCGCGCACCTCGGCGGGCGCGTTGCCTTCAAACACAATCGGCGTCGGCACCAGCTTGCCGCTACGGGCGGCGAAGGCGTTGACTTGATCCAACATGGCATCGCGTTCGGCTTCCGGCAGCCACACGATTTGGAACGGACTGTTGGCGGCGAGCGCGCCGGACTGGTCGTTGTAGATGCCTTCTCCGGGCCGCGTCAGCAAGCGCGGCGCCGGATTATCTTCGTCCATGATCAGATGGGCGTCGGCCTCATTGCATTGCAGGGCGACGCGGATGACCATCTGGCCGAGGGTGGCGCGGGCGAGGGTGTAGGCGCCACCGAGAGTTTGCGAACCGAGAATGACGTGGATGCCGAAGGCGCGGCCTTGGCGGACAATTCTATCTAACAATAGCGATGCCTCCTGCGCCACCGCATCGTCCTCGGTGAAGAATTCCTGGAACTCATCGATGAGCAATAAGCTGCGCGGCATGGCTTGGGCACCGGCGGATTTGGCATAACCGGCTAGATCCTGGGTTCCGGCGTTGCGGAACATTTCGCCGCGGCGTTTCAACTCGGCATCGACGCGTTGCAGCACGCTGAGGGCGAATTCGCGATCGCTTTCGATAGCCACCACGCGGGCATGCGGCAGGCGTTTTGTGGCATAACACTTGAACTCGACACCCTTTTTAAAATCAACGAGATAGAACTCGACCTGCTCCGGGCTACACCACAGCGCGAGGTTGGTGATGATGACGTGAAACAGTGTGGACTTGCCGGAGCCGGTCTTGCCGGCCACCAACATGTGCTGGCGGGTGCCCTTGCCGATGGCGAGCATCTGGAGTTTTTTGGCCCCGCTGCGGCCGATTGGCACGCGCAGTTCGGCCGTGGTGTCGGCTTGCCAAAATTCGCCTGCGGCGGGAGCTATGTGTGCAAAGGGGACCTCGACGCGGTTAGAGTCGATGCTGGCGCGGCCGATGCGGTGGATCAAGGTGGTGGCATCTTGATCGGTGGGCGGCGCATCGAAGGTGACGGTATTGGCGCCCGTGGGCCAATCTACCAATTTGGCCGAGTGGCCGTCCAGCGCGATGCGCAGGCAGGCGCGGCGCAGCTCGCCGTCCAGTGCGGGGTCGGGCGCAGGTTGGCGCACGTCGCGATGAATGAGCAGGTGCACGCCGCAGCGCGCACCGCTGGCCGCGATGGCTAACAGGCGTTTGGCGGCGGTTTCACTGAAGGCGGCGGGAAAGTTGGCGACGACGAGGAAGCGATATTTTTCGGCGATGGTGCCGGCTTGTTCGTTGTATTCAGCGATGGTAGCGAACTCGTTGCGCAGAAACATCTGAATGACCTTTTCGATGTGTTCGTTGAGTTCGAGGAGGCGTTGCTCGATCTGGGTGGTTTGGGTCCAAATGCGCTGCGCAATAAGTGTTTCCTCATAATCCGCCAAGTGCATCAGCCCGGCAAAATCCCGCCCCAACCCCACCGGATCAATAAACACAAACGAGGCGCGGCCCGGCGGCAAACTGGCTAACAGACGCAGCGCGATCGCGTTGAGCACACCGGTGGCGGCGGCTCCCGCGTCGCCACCCGTTTCTATCAATAGCGAGCCGTGGTCGGGAAAGCCTAGGGTGAAGGGCGCAGCAAACACCGACTGGCCAGTTAGCGCAAACACCGGCGAAGTCGGCAGCCGTGCCGCCATCTGGGTCAGGTCCACCTGGATCGTGCCGATGCGCACGGCGGCGGGTGCGCTCGTCGGCGGCGTCCACTCGGCGCAGGCCGCGGCGGACCATGCGGGGAAGCGGTCTTGTGAGGCACCGTCTAAAGATAACAACAGCTCGCAGGCATGCAACACGTTGTCCCGCCAGGGTGGCAGCAAGGCCTCGAGGGTGGTATTCACCTCGGCTTCGATGGCGGCGGCAGCGTCGGATAAGATGCGTTTGCGCTCGTCGGTGAGGCTGGCTGCCTGGTCACCGACGAGTTGGCTGACGCGTTGATAGGCGTGGTTGAGTTTGGCGAGTTGGCGTTGGTGGAGCTGCTCGAGTTTGGCGGGCAGCCGGGCATGTTTGACGTCGAGCTGCTGCTGGCCATCGCGCATGCTCGTACGCCACTCGCTGCCGGACTCGCGAAACGTTTCGCTGAGGTGCTCGCCCTGTTGCTTTTCCTTGCCTTCGATGTCCGTGGCCAGCGCCATGATGCAGGTGGCGGAGGCCTTCTCCGCGGCGCTTGCCAGGGCGCGTGCCGCCGCCAACTCGCGTCCAGCGCGCCGTGCGCCGGGAATGGCCGACACCAAGCCAAACAGCCAGAGTGCCAGCAACAGGCCGCCGCCAATGAGCAGGGGGAGTTTGACTGAAGTGATGCCGGACACGGCGGGCCATACCGGTGAGAGGATAATACAGGCGAAGACGACGGTTAGAGCGCTGAGCGGAAGCACGCGGAAGACCTTGTTGAAGGGCTTGTTTCGGATAGCTTCCACCGCACTGCGTAAGGCCTCGATATGCTGCAGTGACGCCGCATGCAATGTCTCAGCATCAAGCTTGGAGGTGGCCTCATCCACCGTCGCGGCACGCCCGTGGAACTGCGACCTCAGATAGAAGCGGAAGGAGCGCAGTGCCTGCAGCGCGGAATCGCGCAGTTGGTGGCGCACCTCGCGATCGGCCACCAGTAGTTCTTGGAATGCGCGATGCGCCCCACTCGCTTCGCTGAGTTGCTCTTGGCGCAACGTGCGGTTGCGCTGGATCGTGCCTTGGACGTGGCCAATGCGGCGGTCCTTGAGGTCTTGCAGGCGTTGGGCGAGTGCCGTGCGGCAGTTGTGATAGGCTGTCTGGATCCAGGCACTGCGCGACGCCCAAGCGGCTTGGGCGCGTTCTGTAGCCTGGCGGTGGGCGGCAGCTAACTCGGCGAGTTGGGCGGCGCTGTTGGCGGCTTCAGAATCCTCGCGCTGGGTATTGTCACGCCTAACTACCTGCATGTGACCGGCGCGCGCCTGCGCCAACTCGTCCTCGCTGGCAAGCGTGGAGTTGATGCTGGCCTTGATGGCTTGGAGTTGTGCCAGCACGCAGCCGCAATTCATCGGGTCATTCACAGTCGGCATGGATTTTTTGGAGCAAGTGGTCGAGTTCGTCGATGGCGCGAAGGGCGGTGTTGACGGCGGTTGCCAGATCAGTTAGATAGAGGTCTTCAAATTCGCTGGCCTTGTGGTCGCGCCACGCGTTGCGGGTGTCCGCCCAGCGGACCAGAAGGTGGCGGGTGGCGTCGGTGAGCAGGCTCTTACTGCCGGATAGACTCATGGCGTGGGGGCGGGCGGGGTCAGAGCTTCGGCGGCGGGGGCGGGCGGGCGTTGGGCCTGGGGGCCGGCCTCGGCGTATGCCTGGAGGGCTTTGATGGACTCGCCGAGCGAGTGGACGGCCTTGGGGAGGTGTTGGCCGACGCGGAAGAACATGGGTTCGAGTTGGCGCAGCAGGGGGCTGCTGCGGTTATCGTAAATTTGCCGCCAATGCTTGATGAGCTGCAATTTGGCGGCGGCCGCCTCTAGCTTGTGGCGAACCCTCGCAACCGCCAATTTTTGGATGGCGTTGGTGGACCGCGGGTTGCTTAGATTGGCACTATAAAGCTCCTCCTCGGCCTGATGCAGGAGTTTTGTGAGTTTCTTGCTCTGGCTAGTCCAATACTGGGTGCGGTCGACGTCGAGCCAAGTGCGGGTGCGGCGAACCTCGCCGGTCATGTCCTCGAGGGCGACGCGGGCTTTCTCGGTATAATGGAGGAGCTCGGTGCGGAAGGCTTCAAGCGCATCGATGGAGGAAATCCTGGCTTGGTTGGACATGGCGGGGCGGCGCTTAGCGCTGGTCGAGGTATTGTTGGATGCGGTCGGCCTTGCGCAACAGATAGGGCGTGTGGCGCTCGGAGAGTTCGAGGAAGGTCTTGAGGGTTTTTATCAGTTGAATGAATTCGCCGGAAAACTTCTCCTGTTCCTGGTCCTGCCAGGTGTCGCCAAGCGCGGTGAAGCGGGCCATCAGCGAGGCGCTGCGTTCGCGCAGGTCGCCGTTGAAACGTTTGAGTTCGGCGGCGAAGCGGCGGACTTCTTCAGGATCGATAACGGCTTGGGCCATGGCGGGGGGGGGATTGCGGTGGAAAAATCCTTACGGCAGCAATTAAAGCCGGTTTGCTCCACACTGCCAATTTGAATTTTGGACTTTGGCAGGCCTCTAGGCCTCATTTCACCCTTCGCATGGCATCAGGGCCGCTGCGACGGTGCAAAACAGGCAGTATTGGACGCCACCGTCTGGCAGGCTCACGCCACCTGGCGGTCGACATCCTCGCGGAGGTTGTCGATGATGAACTCTTGGCGGTCCGGGGTGTTTTTGCCCATATAGAACGCTAACAACTCCTTGACGCCCTTGCCTTCCTCGTAGGCTACGGGGTCGAGGCGGATGTCCGGGCCGATCATGAATTTGAACTCATCGGGGGAGATTTCACCGAGGCCTTTGAAGCGGGTAATTTCGGCGTTTTTGCCAAGTTTGACCAGCGCCTTTTTGCGGGCGTCCTCGTCATAACAATAGATCGTCTCCTTTTTGTTGCGCACCCGGAACAGCGGTGTTTGCAGAATGAACAAATGCCCGTCGCGAATGAGTTCGGGGAAAAATTGCAGGAAAAACGTGAGTAGCAACAAGCGGATATGCATGCCATCCACATCGGCATCGGTGGCGATGACCACTTTGTTATAGCGCAAGGCATCCACGCCATCCTCGATGTTGAGCGCGGCCTGCAGCAAGGCGAACTCCTCGTTCTCATAGACGATCTTGCGCGGCAGCGCGAACGTATTGAGCGGTTTGCCACGCAGTGAAAACACCGCCTGGGTCTCCACATCGCGGCTCTTGGTGATGGACCCGGAGGCGGAGTCACCCTCGGTTAGAAATAGCGTGCTCTCGTCGCGGCGCTTGTGCTTGCTATCGTAGCGGACGCGGCAATCGCGCAATTTCTTGTTGTGGACCTTGGCTTGCTTGGAGCGTTCGCGGGCAATTTTCTGGATGCCTTTGAGGTCCTTGCGTTCGCGTTCCGCGGATTGGATGCGCTTTTGAATCGCCTCGGCCACCTGCGGGTGTTTATGCAGGTAGTTGTCGAGATTGGTTTTGAGAAAATTGCCGATGAAGGTGCGCAGGCTTTCGCCGTCGGGGCTGATGGTGCTGGAGCCGAGCTTGGTTTTGACCTGGCTTTCAAACACCGGCTCGATGATGCGCACGCTCACCGCTGCCTCGATGCCGGCGCGGATATCGGCCGGCTCGTATTGTTTTTTGTAAAACCCGCGGATCACTTGCACCAACTGCTCGCGGAAGGCCGCCAGATGGGTGCCGCCTTGGGAGGTATTCTGGCCGTTGACGAAGGTATAGTATTCCTCGCCACTTTCGGCGGTGTGCGTGAACGCAATCTCAATATCCTTGCCCACCAGGTGGATCGGCGGATACAGCGGCTCATTCTCCATTTCCGCTCGCAATAAATCTAGCAAACCGTCCTTGGCCCGGAATTTCTTGCCGTTGAAAATTGTCGTCAGCGCCGGATTGAGGTACGAGTAGTAGCGGCACATCTTCTCGACAAACGCCTCGCGGTACTTCGCCTTGGCCGGAAACACCCCGCGGTCTAACTCAAATGCCAGCCGCGTACCATTCACTCCGTCGTCGCGCCGCGGGCTCTTCATATCCACCGTCAGCAGCCCCTTGGAAAATTCCAGCGCTTTGGTCTGACCATCGCGCCACGCCTGAATTTCAAAAAACGTCGAGAGGGCGTTGACCGCTTTGATGCCGACGCCATTGAGGCCGACGGATTTCTTGAACGCCTCGCTATCATATTTGGCGCCGGTATTGATTTGGGCGGCGCAATCGAAGAGTTTGCCTAACGGAATCCCGCGGCCGAAGTCGCGCACCTCCACCCGTCCCTGGTCATCGATGTCCACCTGGATTTCCTTGCCGTATCCCATGATGTGCTCGTCGATCGAATTGTCGATGGCTTCCTTGAGCAGGATGTAGAGGCCGTCGTCGGGTGACGAACCGTCCCCGAGTTTGCCAATATACATGCCGGGGCGCATGCGAATGTGCTCGCGCCAATCCAACGATTTGATGTCTGCTTCCGTGTAGTCCGCTGCCATAATGGGGTAATGTTTCGCATTTCTTAAATGATTGGCGGGCGACCTGCAAGCCTTTCGTAGGAGGAAGAATGAACCGCAGATGAACGCAGATGCACTCAAATAATCAAAGAGTTGTGTCGACAGACGGTCTCACCTACTGGGTTAGGAGGTGATTCTGCTCTGCCCACAGAACTCAGCGCTCGCGCAATAATAACTGTGGCAGGCATCCGAGACGGGTTGCGGCGCTCTGTGAGCGCCGATGCGCATGAGATGACGCTTGCCAAAAAACGCCGGTTCATTGGCAGTTCATGTGCATCGGCGGTCATAGACGCGCCGCTACAATACGACAGATATTCTCGCACAACTCATCTGCGTTCATCTGCGGTTCATTTTTCTTTCGAGCGATTCATTCACGCGGGACTTTGGCAAGTCCCGATCCACGGCTCAGGCGTGGTACTCCTGGATGGTCATGACGGTAAGTTCCTGCGATATGAGCGAGCGGATGGCTTTGACGGAGGCTTCGGCGGCGGAGAGGTTGGTGGCGTGGGAGATTTTCTTGGCGATGGCGGTGGCGCGGATTTTCACCTCGTCGGCGCGGGCCTCGTGGCCACTGGGCGTGTTGACCACAAAGTGGATCTCACGGTTTTTGAGCATGTCGATGACATTGGGGCGGGCTTGCTCGGCGAGTTTGTACACTCGGGTGCAGGGGATGCCCGCCATCGTCAGATGGGCGTGGGTGCCGCCAGTGGAAAATATCTTGAAGCCCATGTCGACCAGATCCCGGGCGACGAACACGGTGCGGGGCTTGTCGAGATCGGACACTGATAGAAAGACATTGCCGGACGTGGGCAGCGGATTGAAAGCGGCCATCTGGGACTTCGCGTAGGCCATGCCCCAGTCCGGATCGATGCCCATGACCTCGCCGGTGGATTTCATTTCCGGGCCTAACAC
>WBXD01000096.1 GCA_008932935.1 Verrucomicrobiota bacterium | reverse complement strand
CCAGATATCGTTTGCATCTGGGTGTCATTCTTTCTGACGCAACGACCGACTAAAGCCGATTTTTCATCACCTTCCCGGTGTCATTCTACTTGGCGCAATGCGCTGGCACACGATCGGCAAAAAAATGGGTTGCTTTACAAGTGCGCTGCTTCAAACTAGTCCCACGCATGACGGTGCAACCGATAATTATTCAAGGTGGAATGGGAGTGGGAGTGTCCAGTTGGCGATTGGCGAGGGCCGTTTCGCAGGCTGGGCAATTGGGGGTGGTGAGCGGCACGGCCTTGGACTTGCTGTTGGCGCGGCGTCTGCAGTCGGGTGATCCCGGTGGCCTGATGGCCGAGGCGGCGGCGCGCTTCCCGTTTCCGGCCATCGTTGAGCGCGTCTGGAAGCGCTATTTCATCGAAGGCGGCAAATCCGTTGCCAAAAAGTTTATTGGGGTGCCGATGCATGCCCTCAAGCCGTCCCAGGATCTACTCGATCTGACCGTGCTCGCCAATTTCGTCGAAGTCAGTCTGGCCAAGCACGGTCACCCTGGTTTGGTTGGTATCAATTTATTGGAGAAAATCCAACTACCGACCATTCCCTCGTTGTTTGGGGCGATGCTGGCAGGGGTGGATTATGTGCTGATGGGCGCGGGCATCCCACGGGCAGTGCCGGGCATTTTAGATCAGCTTGCACAAGGCCAAGCCACCCGTCTTAAAATCGATGTCCACGGAGCCCTGGGGAGCGAGGAGTATTTCACCGAATTTGATACGGAACGCTACTTGCAATCTCCTGCCCAGCAATTGAAGCGCCCCAGTTTCTTGCCATCGTCTCATCTGCTACCCTGGCCATCGCCTTGGCACGCAAATCCTCCGGCCGCGTGGATGGCTTCGTCGTCGAAGGCTGGACCGCTGGCGGCCACAATGCCCCGCCGCGCGGTGCCATGCAAATCGACACTGCTGGCGAACCGATCTACGGCGAGCGAGATTTGCCCGATCTGGAAAAAATTGCCAGCCTAGGGCTGCCATACTGGCTAGCGGGTTCCTTCGGCGACCGTGGAAAAATTGCCGAAGCCCAAGCACTCGGGGCGGTGGGTATTCAAGTAGGGACGGCGTTTGCGTTTTGCGAGGAATCTGGCATAGATCCCGAGCTCAAGCAGAAAGTGCTCGACGGCAGCCGCCGCAGTGTGCTGCGCGTGTTCACAGATCCGGTGGCCTCGCCGACTGGATTTCCCTTTAAAATCATCCAAGGCGGCCCTGAAACCGCCATCCCAGTCTGTGGCGAAGGTCGCAGCCGCATCTGCGATTTGGGCTATCTACGCCACCTCTTTCGCAAGCCTGACGGTGGCGTCGGCTACCGCTGCCCCAGCGAACCGGTGGGCGACTACCTGCGCAAGGGTGGCTCGGAGGAGGAAACCGTCGGTCGTCAATGTGTCTGCAATGGCCTCATATCCACCCTCGGCTTAGGCCAACTCGTGGCTGACGGCAGCACTGAAAAACCACTTCTAACCGGTGGCGATGATGCCGTGGCGGTGGCACGTTTTCTGGAACCAGGGAAAACTTCCTACTGCGCACAGGATGTCATCGACCGCTTGTTGAGTTGACGCCGCCTTGCTCCTCTACGTCCATATTCCATTTTGCCATCGCATCTGCCCGTATTGCTCGTTTTACAAGCATACGCCAGGTGGGACGCCCATTGGCGGCTTCATTGCAGCCTTGGCGGCCGAATGCCGGCAGCGCCTTGCGCAATGCGCCACGCCGCCGCGCACGCTCTACCTAGGAGGAGGCACGCCGAGCATGCTCTCGCCCGGGCATTTGCGCGATTTGTTTGCGGGCTTGCACGCGGTGATTGACTTTGGGGCACTGGAGGAGGTGACACTGGAAGCCAATCCGGCCACGTTCGACGCCGGTAAGGCGCGGCTGTTTTGTGAGTTGGGTGTGACCCGGGTGTCGCTGGGGATTCAATCGTTTGATGCGCAGATATTGGCCACCCTCGGCCGCGAGCATTCGGTCGATCAAGCGGTGGAGTCCGTCGCCATCCTGCGCCAAGCCGGCATACCCGCAGTGAACATCGACCTGATGTTCTCGATTCCCGGCCAATCCATCGCCAGCTGGCAAGCCACCCTTGAGCAGGCGCTGGCGCTAGGCCCAGAGCATATTTCAGCCTACAATCTCACCTACGAGGAAGACACCGCCTTTTTCGACTCGCTGCGCCGCGGCGAGATGCGCGAGGATGAGGACCACAACGCCGAGTTTTTCCATTTGGCCGACGCGGTGCTGGTTGGCGGCGGGTTCGAGCACTACGAAACGTCGAACTTTGCACGCCCCGGGCAGCGCTCGTCGCACAATGGTGGCTATTGGCGCGGCGAGGATTACCTTGGACTGGGCCCCTCCGCCGTCACTACAATGAACAACGTCCGCTCGAAAAACGTAGCCGACACCGCCAGCTACGTGGCCCGGATTAAAACTCACGGCCATGCCATGGTCGAGGCCGAAACGCTCGATGCGGAAGCCCGCCGTTTGGAACGCATCGCCCTGGGCCTGCGCACCAGCGATGGGATTACGCTCGACTTGCTCACGGCCGCGGCGCTGGAGCGGGCCGGGCACTTGGCGGCTGCGGGCTTGTTGCAGCTCACCGGTGAGCGCTTGGTGCTGGTTCACCACGGTCGTGCGCTGGTTGATCCGATTGCCGCGGAATTGGTGTGACCCTAGAAAGGAGCGCCGAAACCACGGAATGCACGGATAAAGCAAGAGGTGTGGATTTTTCAGCATTCACCACTTGGATAAGTCAACATGATTGCCATGGCCGTTTGGCCGTGCTTGACTGGGCGCATGTCAGACATTTGCATCACCCTACACACCACCGCCGGAGATATTGAGGCCACCCTATATGCCTCGAAAGCTCCGCTCACTTGCGCCAATTTCCTCAATCTCGCCCGCCGTGGGTACTATGACGGGGTGGCGTTCCACCGGGTCATCGAGGGCTTCATGCTGCAAGGCGGCGACCCTACCGAAACCGGCCGCGGTGGGCCTGGTTACAAGTTTGCCGACGAATTTCACCCGGAGTTGCGGCATCGCGCGCCGGGGGTGTTTTCGATGGCCAACTCCGGACCGGGCACCAATGGCTCGCAATTTTTCATTACCAGCGCCGCCACGCCATTTCTCGATAACCGGCACTCGGTGTTCGGGCAGGTGACCAACGGCCTGGATGTGGTGGAAAAAGTCACTGGCAAGACCAACACCGGCGAGCGGGGGTGCAAATTCAACGGTGTGGGCGACAAAATCACCTCGATCACCATCCAAGACGACCCTACAGACCTGTTTGAATCCCAAAAGGATCAGGTCGCCCATTGGAATTCGATTCTCGAGCGCTGAAGCGGCAGGCGGATTTTCACCGCCACAGCTTGGATTTGCGGGGAAATTTTTCAGCTTCGCGAATCCGGCTTGCGCTTGGTGCAAAGTACGGGCATTGAAGGTGCGCGATGCGAGACCTTAGCGCCGAACCGGCTTGGCAGGACGAGGATCTGGGGCAGCCGCTCCCGGATTCCACACATGCGTGTTCGGTTTGCCTGCCTACTTGGAAGGCCATTGTCGGCTACGAGGAGGGCTTGGACAAGGTCAAGCGGCGGATGCGCACCGGCTATCCGCGGTTTTTCCGCCATCCGGCGGTCGAACGCTTGTTCGCCGCGGCTAAGGCGGAAGTCGCCGGCGAAGGCGAGGATGTCATCGTATTGCCAACCCGCGTCGCCGTGCAGCGCGCCCATCGCTGGGTCGAGCGCCGCAGCGAAACCGCGGTGCGCAGCACCAGTTTTCACGGCTTGCAGGCGCTGGTGGTGCCCGTGAAGGCCAAGCCAGCGGCCGATGACTATTGGCGACTCAGCGGCGAAGTAGTAAGCAGTCGCCAGGCCCAGGATTTTTTCGAGGGCAATTTGCGCGAGGGTTCCAAGTCCCACCTGATTGCCCGATCATTGGCGAAATTCAGCGGCGCGGAGCCGGCGGACCAATTTATATTTGCCAGCGGGATGGCGGCGGTGACGGCGGCGTTACGGGCCTTGCCTGGGCTGCGCGAGGGGAAAAAGACCCTGCAGCTGGAGTTTCCGTACGTCGATTGCCTCAAGGCACAAGAACTCTTCGGCCATGGCGTGGTCTATTTATACGAAGCCGCTGGCGAGTCGTTCGATGAGGCCTTGCAGCGCATCCGCCAAGGCGAATTCGCCGGCGTGTTCACCGAGGCTCCGAGCAATCCGCTGTTGCGCACCGTGGATTTGCAGCGCGTCGCCGCCGCCTGTGCCGAGAGTTCCACGCCTTTGGTCGTTGATGATTCCGCCGCCGGCCCCTTGAATGTGGAGGCTCTGCGCTTTGCCGACGTGGTCACCAGTAGCCTCACCAAGTGGATTTCCGGCGAAGGCGACGTGATGGCGGGTATGGCCACACTGCGGGCTAATTCGCCAATGGCCAACGCCATGCGCGAGGCGCTGGCGGCCGATGCGGCGGAATGCTCCCCGCTGTATGTGGCGGACGCAGAGGTGCTTCTATCCAATCTGCGGGGTTACCCCAAGCGCATGGAAGGAGCCAACGCCAACGGCTTGGCGCTGGCCGCATGGCTGGCCGCGCATCCGGCGGTTGAGCAGGTATGGCATCCCTCGCTGACCACTCAGGACAACTATCAAGCGGCCATGCGCAAGGGCGGTGGGTTTGGCGGTTTGCTCTCGTTTGTACTGAAGGCCGAGAAGAAGACCCCGAAAGTATACGATGCCTTGCGCTTGAGCAAGGGGCCGAGTTTTGGCACGCCTTTCACGCTGGTGTGCCCCTACACGATGCTGGCGCACTATCGTGAGCTGGAGTGGGCCGAAGGCTGCGGCGTGCCGGCCAATTTGTTGCGTGTGTCCTGCGGTTCTGAGCCCTTCGAGGTGCTGCAAGCAGCCTTCGAGGAAGCCCTAGCGCAGGCGTGAGGGCCCATACTGGCAGTTTAAGAGATGGCAACCGCAGATCCTCAGGGCGTCCTGTCGACCTCATGCGCCTCCGCCGCAACTCCGAGCGCATCTCCATCGCCAAGGACGTCAGCGTCCCTGTCCATGACCGCAGTATAATCGACGTCCGCCGCGCAATCGTGTTCCCGGATTGAACGGGGCGGCATTTTTTGCATGTTTTGTGCTTGCTAGTCCCTAGAATCATGCGTAAAAAACCCCAGCGGTCAGTCTGGATCGCTCCTAAGTAATAATCCAATTTTTTGCAACAGACGAAATTATGAAACACACGGTGCTCCTAGTTGATGATCACAGGCTTTTTCGCAAAGGCCTGCGGATGTTGGTCGATGCCTTAGAATTTTTCGAGGTGAGCGGCGAGGCCTCCAACGGACACGAGTTTCTCGACCTGCTGGAGCAAGGCCGGCCGGACATTGTGATGCTGGACATCGCGATGCCGGAGATGGATGGCATTGAGGCCGCCAGGCTGGCTCTGTTGAAGTACCCGGATTTGCGGATCATTACCATCAGTATGTTTGGCGATCAAAGCTATTATTTCACGATGGTGGAAACGGGTGTGAAGGGGTTTTTGCTGAAAAACTCGGATTTTGCGGAAGTGAAATTGGCGCTCGAGACCGTGGTGGACGGTGGTACCTATTTTTCCCGCGAGCTGCTGATGAACCTAGTCACTTCGCTCAAAAATGCCCCCCTCAAATCAGCCTCGGATTCACCGCTGTCCGAGCGCGAAAAGGAAGTGTTGATCCTCATCTGCAAGGGCATGTCGACCCAGAAGATTGCCATATCCCTGACTCTGAGCAAGCGCACGGTTGACAGCCATCGGGCCAATATTCTGGCAAAAACTAACTGCCGTAACACCGCCAGTCTAGTCGCCTATGCCATCAAGGAGAAGCTCGTCGAGCTGTGACGCCGGGCGGCACGCGCGCTGAGGAACCACGACCTTAATATCGTGGCTTCGCCTAGGTGGGATCGGGGTCTAAGGAACCACGGATCACACGGATTTTACGGATCAAAAGACTGATCGTTCTGAGATTCTGTAGTGCTGTAATGGGTGATAAATACCAAATCCAACAAATCCGTAGCATCCGTTAATCCGTGGTTGCATGATTGACGTGCAGATTTTAGCTGCGGATTTCGTTTAAGGGGTTCGCGGGGGGGGCTTGCATCTCGGGCGGATCACCTGTAGTTTGTTGGGGTTCTAGCAAGCAACGGAATGACTCGGAAAAACCAACTGCGAAAGGCGGCGGAGGCGGCCTTGGCCCGAGTGCCAAAACTGGTGACAGTGCTGACACCGGACGAGGCGCGGCAACGGGAACACGAGTTGCAGGTGCATCAGGTTGAGTTGGAGATGCAGAACGAGGAGCTGCGGCGGGTGCAGTTGGAGCTGGAGGAGATACAGGCACGGTATTTCGATCTCTACGAGTTGGCACCGGTTGGCTATCTCACTCTCAGCGAGGAGTGGGTGATCTTACAAGCCAACCTCACCGTCGCCGAATTGCTGGGGCTGGCACGCCCGAAGTTGCTCAAGCGGCCGCTGGCATACTTCATTCACCCGCAGGACCAGCCAAGTTACCACCAGCACCGGTATGGGGTTTCGGACACGGCCGCAGCATGTGAATTGCGCCTGGTCAAGCCAGATGGCACGTCCTTCTGGAGCCGGCTGACCTCCATCGCCGTGCCAAGCGCGCAGGGTGAGTCGGTTTACCGGGTGACCCTTAACGACATCACCGCCAGCAAGCGCCAGGAATTAATTCTCGCGGCTCGCGAGCGGCTGTTGGTGCTCGCCCAGGAGCGCTCACTGGACGACCTGTTGCGTGCCACCCTCGACGAGGCAGAGGCGCTGACCGAGAGCTGCGCCGGTTTCTATCATTTTTTGGAGGCCGATCAGCAGACCCTCACGCTGCAAGCCTGGAGCACCAACACCGAAAAAAACCTGTGCCGGGCCGAGGGCGTGAAGCGGCATTACCCGGTGAATCAGGCCGGGGTGTGGGTGGATTGCGTCCGCCAGCATCGCACGGTCATCCACAATGATTACGCTGCGTTGGCGCAGCGCAAGGGGCTGCCGGTCGGGCATGTGGCGGTGCAGCGCGAGTTGGTGGTGCCGGTGCTGCGCGGTGGTCTTATCGTGGCGATTCTGGGAGTTGGCAACAAGGCCAGCGACTACACTGCGGCCGACAGCCAGGCCGTCGAGGCGCTCGCCGATCTGGCCTGGGACATCGTGGAGAACAAGCGGCGGGAAACTGAATTGCGGGCTAGCGAGGAAAAATTCCGGGCGATTGCCGACTACACGGTGGACTGGGAGTCATGGTTCGGCGTGGATGGCAAGTGCCTGTGGGTCAATCCCAGCGTCGAGTGCCTCACCGGCTATACTCCCGCCGAAGTGCTGGCCATGCCGGATTTCATGGCGGTGATGGTTGCCGAGGTCGATCGCGAGATGTTTCGCCGGCATTTTCAGCAGGCTTTGCAGGGCGTGGCAGGGGCGGGGCTGGTATTCGGTTCTATCCACAAGGATGGCTCCTTGCACTGGCTGAGCATCTCCTGGCAGTCGATCTTCAATACCACCGGCGACGGCATCGGCGTGCGTACCAGCGCTCGCGACATCACCAGGCAAAAACGCTTGGACGACATGCGGATGTTTCTGGCGCGCACCGCCAGCGGCAGCCAGGCTGGCTCGTTTTTCAACGCCTTGGCCAGCCATCTGGCCGGCAGTCTGAACATGGATTGCGTCCTCATCACCCGGATCGAAGGCGGCGGCTTGAAAGCGCGGGACTTGGCGGTGTGGTGCGACGGCCGATTTGAGGCTAACGTGAGCTACGACCTCGAAGGCACAGCCTGCGGCGAGGCGTTGGGCAAGGCGTGGTGCTGTTTTCCGGAGGGGGTCTGCCAGCATTTTCCGCGCGACCACAGGCTCAAGGATTGGGGGGCGGTGAGTTACGTCGGGGGTACACTGTGGAGCCACCATGGCGAGCCCATGGGCCTGATCGCCGCCATCGCACGCCGCCCGCTGCTCGGGCAGGGCCAGGCAGATGTGGAGGCCGTCCTCGCGACCGTGGCGGAACGGGCGGTGGGCGAGTTGGAACGGCAGGGGGTCGAGGATGAATTGGGCGTTTATCAGCGTTTGCTAAGCGAGGTGATCGACAATACGCCATCACAAGTGTTTGCCTTGGACCTGCAGCAGCGCTTCATCCTCCTCAACGATGAGATAGCTCGCTTCTTCGGCTGGCCCAAGGAGGAATACTGGGGCAAGTCCATCGCCGCGGTTTTCCCAAGTGATCTGGCCGCTACGCTGATGGCCACCAACAGCCGGATCATGGCCAGCGGCGAACCGTTGCAGCTCGAAGAGGTGCTGAGAAGCAAAGTCAGCGACGAACCGCACACAATGATGACCTCCAAATTTGCTTTGCGCAATGCACAGGGCGAGGTCACCGGGATCGGCGGCGTAGCCACCGATGTGACCGACTACAAAAATGCACTCAATGAGTTGCGCCAATCGGTGAGAGAGAAGGAGTCGCTGCTCAAGGAGATCCACCACCGGGTGAAGAACAACCTGCAGATTGTCAGCAGTTTGTTGCGCCTGCAATCCGGCCGTGTCGCCACCGCCGACGCCCGGGCCGCGCTGCTGGACATGGAGGTGCGGATTCACTCGATGGCCTTGATTCATGAGCATCTCTACCGCTCGGACAACCTCGCGGCGGTGGATATGGCCACCTACCTCAGACAACTCTGCTACCAATTGCTCGGCACCCTCGTCCTCACTCCCAGTAGCGTACAACTCCACTTAGACCTCTCGCACGTGGTTCTCGAAATCGACCAAGCCATCCCCTGCGGCCTACTGGTCAACGAACTCGTCTCCAATGCCTTCAAACATGCATTCCCTCACGGCCGTAGCGGCAACTTGTGGGTGGTGCTCGAGCCCCTCCCCGACGGCGCGGGTTGGCACCTGCGGGTGGCCGACGACGGCGTGGGCTTGCCGCCGGGCCTCGACTTGGGCCAGACCTCCTCGCTCGGGCTCAAACTCGTCAGTGACCTTAGCCGCCAACTCGGTGCCAGTCTAAGCTTAGGCAGCGGCCCGGGGGCGGTGTTTGAGCTGCGCTGCCCGCGGCGTGGCCAGTGATGCCAGACCCAAGACCGCTGCGCTCCAAGACCCAAGACCGCTGCGCTCCAAGACCCAAGACCGCTGCGCTCCCAGACCCAAGACCGCTGCGCTCCCAGACCCAAGACCGCTGCGCTCCAAGACCCAAGACCGCTGCGCTCCAAGACGCAAGACCGCTGCGCTCCAAGACGCAAGACAAGTGTAGAGCGCGCGGCGCTTCTTACATCTTCTCCTGTGTCTCCTGAGTAACTTGGCGTCAACCCAAGTTACTGCCTGCTCCATACTCGCCCCGGGTTCGGGGCTTGCGTCTTCCAGTCTTGCGTCTTGCGTCTTGCGTCTTGTGTCTTGTGTCTTGTGTCTTGTGTCTGTGTCTTGTGTCTTGTTGTAGCCCCAAACGCGGCGGGCTTGCCCACCACCTGTCAGATGCTGCGGGCT
>WBXD01000095.1 GCA_008932935.1 Verrucomicrobiota bacterium | reverse complement strand
GGCGGCGAAGGCGGGGTTGTGGAAAAACACCTGGCCATCCGCCAGCCGCATCCTGCGGTAGTGCTCCAATTGGTCCACTTTGAATTGAGCAATTACCACCAGCTCCTGCTCGATGACGGCGCGAACTTTGTACGCCAGGTTGCGGTAGTACAAGGACCCCGTGGCGACGATGCCGGCGGAGAGCAGGAGGCCGATGGCGACGAAAACCGTCCGCGTCGGGCGCTTGTCGCCGTGGGTTGGTTTGCGGCCGTCGAGCGCGGCATGGAGAATGAGCAAGGGCGCGATAAATGTCGCCAGCAACAACTGCAACCTGATGAGATTCATGTTTTGGCTCTCGCCCTGAAACGGCCCCCGGCCAAACCCCAACACCACGACGTTGATCGCGGCGAAGGCGGCAAGAAGGCTGATGGCGACGCGCGAATCGCAGCGGTACACCACCCACATCAGCGGCGGAAGGGCGAGAAACAACAGCGCCAACTCGTCCTGTGGACCGAGCCACAGCCCGAGGCCCGCCAAGCAGCCGATGGCGGCGAGCTCCTCGCGGCCAAAGCGGCAGTCGCGAAACCCGTCATGCCACGCCAGCAACAGAGGCGTTAGAACAAGCACCCCCATGCTATCGCCGATCCACCAGGTCCACAGTGCCTCGCTGGTCTGGGACCAGGGGAGGATGCCCGCCAAGCCCAAACTGCCCACCCCGCACACCGCGCTGATGCCCGTGCCCAGAACGCCACCGTAGCTGATGAGCCGAATCATGTCCGAAGCCCCGTGAAGCGGGTGGCGGGTGACGCCCGGCCACTGGATCAGCCACACGGCGACGACGATGCCTAATGAGTCGCCGATGCCAGTGGCTATGGCGGCCAATAGGCACTTGACGACCAGGCCAGCGGACGCGCTGCTGAAGAAGGCCCAGATATTGCCGGCAAAAGCGCCTAGGAAAATGCCTGGCCACAGCCGATAACCGCGCAGCAACACCGCCGCGAGGGCGATCCCGGAGGGCAGCCACACCGGTGAGATGTTGCCAGGCGCTATGGCGAACACCTGGCTCAGGCGGGCGGCACCACCATACACCAGCGCCAGCAGCAGGCATTCCGCGAGCCGCCGCAGACCGGTGCTTGCCGGTTGCTCGATCGGATGGTGGAGCCGACTTTTGACGGAAGTCATGTTTTTGAGACTACCACCATCGCCCGCCAGGCCAAGCAAATTGTGCGACTGCAAGGCAGGTGTCGCCATTTCGCACTTGGAAAACCCCGCACGACGGTCGATGCTCGGCGCATGCCCCAACCGCATATTGACGTGCGCTACGTCGCTAACCTCGCCCGCCTGGAACTTAGCGACGCGGAAATCGCCACGTTCCAGCCACAACTCGACGCCATCCTCGGCCACGTCGCCACCCTCTCCCAACTCGACGTCGACGCCATCGAACCCAGCGCCCACGCAGGCCTGGTTTTCGGCCGGATGCGGGCCGATGTGCCGCTCCCCAGCCTGCCGCTCGCCGCCGTGCTCCAAAACGCTCCGGACCAGTCGCAAGGACAAATCCGCGTACCCAAGGTGGTCGCCGACGCCTGAGCCCTCCTAACAAGTTTTTTTTCTCCGCCATGACCCTCAGTTCCCTCCGCCAGCAACTTCTCGCCGGGCAAACGACCCCCGCCGCCATTCTTTCCGGGCTTGCCGGGGCGATTGCCGCGCGTGACGGCCGCACCGGTGCCTACCTTAGCCACGATCTGGAAAGCGCCATGGCCGAGGCGGCACAGGCCGATCTGAGCTTGCCGCTGGGCGGCATTCCCATCGCCATCAAGGACAACATCAACGTGCTCGGCCAGCCCTGCACTTGCGGGTCGCGCTTTCTAGCGGAAAACTACCGCTCGCCCTATGATGCCACCGTCATCCGCAAGCTGCGTGCCGCCGGCGCCATTCCCTTTGGCCGGATGAATCTCGATGAGTTTGCCATGGGCTCCTCGACCGAAAACTCCGCCTTGCAGACGACCCGCAATCCCCACGATTTCGAGCGGATTCCCGGCGGCTCATCCGGTGGCTCCGCCGCCGCCGTGGCCGACTTCACCGCCATCGCCGCTCTCGGGTCGGACACCGGCGGCTCGATCCGCCAGCCCGCATCCCATTGCGGCGTGGTCGGCCTGAAGCCGTCCTACGGCCGCGTCTCGCGCTACGGCTTGGTCGCCTTCGCCTCGTCGCTCGACCAGATCGGTCCGCTCACTCGCAGCGTGGAAGACGCCGCGCGCCTCCTGCAGGTTATGGCCGGGCCCGATCCACTGGATTCCACCAGTCTCGAGGCGGCGGTGCCGGACTACCTCAGCGGGCTCAACGACGGCGTCAAAGGCCTCAGGCTCGGCCTGCCCAAGGAGTACTTCGGCGAGGGCATCGCGCCGGGCGTGCGCCGCCAAGTGGAAGCGGCCGTGCAGGCGCTCGCCGCCCAAGGGGCGGAGGTGGTGGACATTTCATTGCCGCACACTCAGTACGCCGTGGCCACCTATTATGTGATTGCCCCGGCCGAGGCGTCGTCGAATCTCTCGCGCTTCGATGGCGTTCGCTACGGCCACCGCGCCGCCAACCCAACAGATATCCCCGACCTCTACCAGCGCTCCCGCGAAGAGGGCTTCGGCCCCGAGGTCAAACGCCGCATCCTCCTCGGCACCTACGTCCTGTCGTCCGGGTACTACGACGCCTACTACAGCCGCGCTCAAAAAGTGCGCAGCTTGATCCGCCGCGATTTTGAAACCGCCTTCACCCACGTCGATGCCATCCTCTCGCCGGTGACCCCCAGCCCGGCGCGCAAACTCGGCGGCTCGGCCATCGATCCGCTGGAAGAATATCTATCGGATATTTTCACGCTGGCACCCAATCTCGCCGGCATCTGTGCCATTTCGGTTCCCTGTGGCCTTACCGCCTTCGATGGGGCTGCCGCCCTGCCCGTCGGTTTGCAAATCCTCGGGCCACACTTGGGGGAGGCGCTGTTGCTGCGCATCGCCCGGGCCACGGAAGTGCAAGGATGACACATTCATGCAAAACTATCAAACTAGTTGCGTAGTGTCCCCCACCGGATTGTAATCCGTTTCGAGACCATTCATCTACCAAACCCAATCCGCCCATGAAGTCACCCACCCTGCTCGTCCTGCTCACCCTTGCCAGCCTCGCGAGTTCCTGCTCCAAGCGCCCATCTAGCGGGGTGGCAGTGGCCGCCACCGCCAAAGAACCTCCGGCTGCGGGCTATTGCTTGCCGGCGTCCACGGCGTGGCAGGAGGAGCAATATACCCAGTGGATGACGAGTGCGGAGTTACAGTTTTACCAAGAGCAGGCTCCAGCAGGTCAATATTTTGCCCACGTCGAAGGCCGCAACAATGCCGGGCTGTGCGAGTATCGCGCGGTGCGCCCACAAGCCCTGCCAGTCGAACAGTACGTCGAAGCCGGCGTTTTCTGGGGCCAGAACGACAAGCGACTTTTCGACACGGAATTGCGCCTGCTCCGGGCCGGCTTCGTCCGCAAGAGCATGCAAGTGTTTATCGACGCCTCTGGCTGCGCCTTGCATCAGTTCGTCTGGCTCCGGCCCGTCGGCACACCTCCAGTCGCCAAGCCCGCCACTCCCCCCCTGCCCGCCGACCCCAATCCGCCTGAGTTATCGTCCACGCAAGATGCCACCGCACCTGAGCCGGCCGCTGCGCTCGTCGCCGCCACCGATCCCGAGCCAACCCCGGCTGACAAACCACCGGCCACCGCCAGCGTCGTGGCTCCGAGTGAGGCCCGCCCCGCCCCCGCCGCCGCCGCCGCACGGGAGTCGCAGAAATTCACCACCTACACCGTGGTTCAAGGCGATATCTTGGAACGCATCGCGCGCCGCCACCACACCACGGCAGAGGCCATCTTGGCGGCCAGCGAGCTCAAGAGCGACAGCATCCATATCGGCCAGAAACTCAAACTCCCCAAGAAGTAAGTTCCCGCCGCCATCCGCGGTTGATCCATCCCTCCGGCGCCCGCACCGGGAAACCGCGGCCAATATCACGCCGAATCCGACTTTCCCGTTAGGACATTCTGGCGTCCGTTCGGCCATCGGAATGTCCTAACCGAGTAGCCGCCGCCGCGCAGCTGCGGTGGGCAGCTTTCCATAGCGGGTGACGTGGCCGCAAGCTGGTGAGGCCGATGGGGCAACCTGGATCACTGGAGACAGCGGGTGGTCGCAGGGAAACAGCCCCTTAACTCGACGCGCATACCCAGCGGGGCTTGCGCAACGCAGGGCTGTGAGTTGCGAGGGCTTTGGCATCGTCTGCACGTTAGTATGTGCAAAATCATTTTTCACTGGGAACTAGAGCAGCAATTTTTGCCAAACTCCTGCAAAAAGAGCTTGCAAAGGTGTACGGTTACAATCTGACTTGTCGCGCAGACCTACCCAGTTGCCACGGACTTTCACTCCAACTCGCCGCGAAAGAAAGTCACAAATCCACTCCAAATCATGATGCGTTTGAGCCAAATGCGAGGCACCCTGCGGGGAATGATCCCGGGGGATGGCTTATCTCCCAGTGCCTTGCTCACCGCCGTCCACGGTTTGCGCGCAACGGGGAGCCACTCCCTGCTGGCCGGCCTAGCCTGGTGCCTGTGTATCGGTTCGGCGGTGGCGGCCCCCTATGCAGCTGAGGGTAAATCCACCGCTTGGGTGCAGCCGAACGGGACCCATCTGGCGCTGCGGGTGTTGGGCGATGAGTTTTACGCCCGCACCGTCACCGCCGACGGCCACACCGTGGTTTTTAACGCGGCGGACCAAACCTACTATTACGCGGCCCCCGGACCGGATGACCAGGCGCTGGTGTCCTCCGGCATCGCGGCCGAGCAAGCGCCGCCCGCGTGGCTGCCGCCCCATCTGGCCGAGCCCGCAGCAAGTGTGGCAGCCCAGCGCCGCGAAAACATTAGGCAAATCGCCCCTCACCGTGCGGCCGACTGGGCCGCTGAGGTCGCGGCAGTGCAGGACCGTCAGAACCGTCGGGACCGCCAGCGCACGCCCGCTCCCGCCAGTCCGCCGGTGCTCACGCCGGCGGCCGGGCCGCTGCTGGTGGACACCAAAGTGGGCCTGGTGATTTTGGTGCAGTTTCCCGATGATTCGAACACGCTGGCCGTAGATCCGGTCGCCTTTCCCACGACTCAGGACAAGATCAACCGTTTGTGTAACCAAATCGGTTATACCGACGACGGCAACATCGGTTCGATCCGCGACTATTATACCGATCAGTCCAACAGCCAAATGGTATTGACGCAGGTGGTTACCCCCATCCTGACGCTGCCGCATCCACGGAATTATTACAGCTATTCTGATTACCCGGCCAATACGGTCCTCTACAACAACGGCAGCACCGGCAACCTCATCGCTGGCGACGCGGTGTCGCTCCTGAAAGCTTTGAACTTTGATTTTTCCAGCCTGTCGCTGGACTCGTTCAATGATATCGTAGCTACCAGCTTGCTGTTTGCGGGTGCCGATTCCGGGGTGTGGAGCAAGGGGCTGTGGCCGTTCTCCGGCTCCGTGCCGACCGCTATTAACGTCGGCACGTCGCAGGCTCCCCGCTACATTTTAAACTATCAAATGACCAATATCGCCGATGCCGCCCCGGGCATCGGCACCACCGCTCATGAGCTCGGCCACATGCTCAAGAAATATCCGGATTTGTATGACATTGATGCCAGCAACGGTGCCTCAGCGGGTGTCGGCACCCATTCACTGATGAGCACCGGTGCTTCCTTGAATCACGAGAAGGCCCCTGCTCCGATCGACATCTATCTGAAGGCGTTTTCCGGCTGGGCGACCCTCACCGACCTGACGCCGACACAGGTGCTCAGCGCGGCGCTGCCGAGCACCGGCAATATCGGCTACCGGATTCGCAAGCCGGGCAAGGCCACCGAGTACTTCATGATCGAAAATCGCGGTACCGGCGACCGCTGGTCGGCTTACTGCCCGGATAAGGGGATCATGATTTGGCACGTGGATGAAACCGTCACCACCCAGAACGGCTGCCAGCAAATGACCCCCACCCAACATTACCTATGCTCGCTGGTGCAGGCGGATGGTCGCTCCGACATGGAGCACAACGTCAATACGGGAGATAATACCGACCTATTCAAAACCACCAAGGGGATTTTCAATAATACCACCACGCCCAATGCCAATTGGTGGGACGCCAGCGCTTCGGGCATCTCGATCATTGTGCCCAGCGCCCCCGCGGCTTCCATGACTGTGAACTTCGGTGCCACCCCCCCCACGATGGCGCTGAGCCCGACGTCCCAAAGCATGCTGGCTGCCGGCGGGACCCTGAGTTTTCAGGTGACCTCAAACACCACCTGGACCTGGACTTCGGACTCGGCTTGGGTGACGAGTGCTGCCTCCGGCACCCAAACCGGCACCCAGACCATCTCACTCACGGTGGCAGCCAACGCCACCATCGTCCCCCGCACTGCGGGGATCACGATCAACGTCCCGGGCGGACTCACCGCCACCCTCACCATCACTCAGGGCGGACTGTTGCAGCCCGACTTGATGGTCACTTCCGGCTCCCCGAGTGAATGTGGCCCGGCTGTTGTCAAGCCAGGTGGCACCGTCTATGTCAATAGCTACGTCAGCAACCAAGGAACGGTGCCCTCCGGCACCTACGCGGTGAACTTCTACCTCTCGTTAGACACCACCATCACCACTTCTGACTACCTGATCGGCCAAAAATCCCAGGCGTCGCTGGCGGTCGGAAGCTCCGAGTTACTCGCTATGAGCAGCTTGACCGTGCCGTTGACCACTCCCGGCGGGACGTATCACGCCGGCTGGATTTATGATCCGACCAATGCCATCGTGGAACTCAACGAAAGCAACAACACCGGCTATGTGACGGCTTCGACGATCATTGTGGACGCGACGAATCCCACCGTAGCGATCAGCTCGCCAGCCACCGACGGCAGCACCGTGACCAGCCCCACCCTCACAGTGAGCGGCACCGCCGCTGACAACATCAGCGTGGCTCAGGTCTATATCGCAGTGAATGGCGGGTCGAGTATCTTGCTCAGCGGCACCACCTCGTGGACAGGCAGCGTGTCACTGGTGCCCGGCCTCAATACGATCGGTGCCCTCACAACAGACACGGCCGGCAACTCATCCGGTTGGATCTATCGCACCGTCACCTACGCCCCGACGGATGCCACCAAGCCCACCGTGGCGATCACCTCGCCGGCGAGCAACGGGACTTACGTGAACAACGCCAGCCTGACCGTGGGCGGCACGGCGACCAAAGGCACCTACGATTTGAACGTAGTGTATTGCCTCTTGAATAGCACGTTGCCATGGCTGCAGGCCAGTGGTACGGCATCTTGGTCGCGCTCCGTGACGCTGATTCCAGGACTGAACAACATCAAGGCGATCGCTTACGACAACCAGAGCGTGTATTCCGCCCAGGTGACCCGTACGATCACGTACGACGCAACGCCCCCCACAGTAGCCATCACCAGCCCGGCGAGCGATGGCGGCACGGTGTATCTTCCAAGCCTGACCATCAGCGGCACGGCGGCGGATGACCTCAATTTGACGACGGTTTCGTGGCGGCTCAACGGCGGGGCTTGGACACTGGCCAGTGGCCCCAGCCCGTGGTCGGGTACCGCGCTCCTGGCAACCGGAGTCAACACCATCGACGTCCAATCCAAAGACGCAGCGACCAATCTTTCCAGCATCGCGTCGCGAACCGTGACCTACACGCCTGACGCCACGCCGCCCACAGTGGCCATCACCAGCCCGGCAGCGGACGGCAGCAGCGTCAACACCGCCAGTCTGGCACTGAGTGGCACCGCGGCGGACAATTTCGTTGTAACGGCAGTCTCATGGCGGCTTAACGGCGGGACCTGGAACACGGCCACGGGCAGCACTGCCTGGTCGGCTAGCGTGACATTGGCCGCCGGATCTAACACCCTTGATGTGCAATCCAAGGATGCGGCGAACAATGCCTCTACGGTTGCCACGCGCAGCATCACGCTCGACACCACCCTCCCCACGGTGGCCATCACCAGCCCGGCTGCCGACGGCAGCAGTGTGAGCAGCCCCAGTCTGGCGCTGAGCGGCAGCGCAGCGGACAATGTCGGTGTCACCACCGTCTCATGGCGGCTCAACGGCGGATCCTGGAGCACGGCCACGGGCAGCACCGCCTGGTCGGCCAGCGTAACATTGGCCGCCGGCCTGAACACCATCGACGTCCAATCCAGCGATGCCGCCAGCAATTTCTCCGCCATCGTGTCGCGGAGCGTAAATTTAACCTCAAGCGGCCTGTCATTGCCGGCTTGGCGGCAGCTCTACTTCGGCAGCAGCGCCAATAGCGGCGCCGGTGCCGACCTCGCCGACCCAGACCAGGACGGCATCCCCAACCTGCTCGAATATGCCTTGGGCCTGAACCCAACACAAAATAGTGCCGGGCTTTTGCCCAAACCGTACTTCGCGAGTGGCGCTCTAGTGATGAGTTTCACCCAGCCCGTCAGCGTCAGTGGAATTACCTACGGCGCGGAGTGGAGCCAAAGCCTGCTAACCGGCAGCTGGACCCCGATGACCGACACCGGCACCCTACCACAACACCTCTTCAGCGTGCCTATCGTCAGCAAAACCACCCTCTTCATGCGCCTCAAGGTGACCAATCCGTAATACTCCCCCGAGCCGCCATAAAAAAATCAAAAAAAGGCTTGCTGGTCCGGAGGATTTCCTGTTTGGTCAAGCCCAGAAGATGCGGGCATAGCTTAGTGGTAAAGCCCTAGCCTTCCAAGCTAGACATGCGGGTTCGATTCCCGCTGCCCGCTCCAATCTTGTCATTGTCCGTCGCATCTCTTGATCTTTAATTAACTTTCCACCTATCCCTAATATGAAAAACCCCGTTCGCTTCGCCCTGCTGAGTGCCACTTTGGGATTGCTGTCCACCTCGGCAGCGTTTGCCAAGGTAGATTGCGTGAAACTTGCCTTGTCGGTTAAACATACGGTTGCTGCCGACCCGTCCGCGACGCTGCAAATCGTTGAAAAACAAGTATCCCTGACGCCGGCCTGCGCTTGTGAGTTGGTGAAAGCCGCCATCCAAGGCTCCAAGGCCGACGTCAAGCTCGTCGCTGCCATTGTTGAGACCGCAGCCACCGTGGCACCGGAACACCGCCATCTCATCGGTCAATGCGCAGTGGCGGTGGCACCTGACGCCCTCGCCGCCGTGCAGGCCGTACTCGCCAAGCTCGAGCCCAAGCAGAAGCAACAGCATCTGGTCAGCGCCCATAACACTGTGCCGGAAGCTGCCAAGCCCAGCAGCAACCCACTCGACTTCCCCGGCTCAAGCATCGAAGCCTATTTGGCAGCTACCACCGGTAATGGCAACAACTCCGACAACAACTCCAGTGGCGGCTCCGGCAATTCCAGCAGCAACAGCGGTGGCGACGGTAATAACGGCGGTGACGGCGGCAACGGCGGCCATGGCGGCAATGGCGGCAATGGCGGCAATGGCGGCAATGG
>WBXD01000094.1 GCA_008932935.1 Verrucomicrobiota bacterium | reverse complement strand
GCCCCTGCGGAAAACCTTGTCAAAACCACCCCAAAGAAGCAAAACCAACCCAAGCGCCGGGTGTCATGAATCCTGGCGCAACGACTTAACCCCTCCGATGTCATTTATCATTGGCGCAATACGCGCCGAGCCCCCCACGCCATGCCAACGCCACCTCGTCTGCTCATCCTCACCGCCGCCTTCGGGGAAGGTCACAACAGCGCCGCACGCAACCTCGCCCAAGCACTCGCGGCTGAAGGGGCTGACGTCCAAGTGTGCGACCCCTGCTCGCTCGCCAGCCCCATTCTCACTGCCACCCTCAGCCGGCTCTACCGCTTTGCCACCGATTACCTGCCGCGGGTCTGGGGGAGGATCTACCATTCCATTGACCGCATTGATTTCAAACACAGCGGCACTTTGCTCAGCCGCAAGCCCGAAGCCATGCTGGCCAAGCTTATCCCTGACTATCAGCCCACAGCCATTATCAGCACCTATCCGCTTTACCCCTATTTGCTCGAGCGGATTCTGGGGCAAGCCGGGGTCAAGGTGCCGGTGTTCACCGTGGTCACCGACTCCATGGAAATTAACTCTGCGTGGCTGAAGGCACCTAGTGATTATTGGCTCGTCACCGATGCTGCCACCCGTGCCACGATGATGGGCGGCCAGTTGCCCGGTGCAGCCATCATCGACACCGGGTTTCCCGTCAACCCTGAGTTTGCACGGCTCACCCCGCTCGATGCGGCCGACCCCTGCGTGCCGTTCCACGTCCTGTTTTTCCCGACCGGCCGCCGCAAATCCGTCGCCTCTTGCGGTGCGGCCATCCTTGCCGCCGATCCTGCCGTGCGTCTCACCCTCGTCCTCGGCAAAAACCTCCGCCTCTTGCATGCCGAAGCCAGCGCCTTGCACTTGGCGTATCCTGGCCGCGTCCGCATCCTCGGCTGGACCCGCCGTGTCCCTCGCCTGCTCACCCAGCACCACCTCGTCGTCGGCAAAGCCGGTGGTGCCACCGTCCACGAAGCCATCGCCGCCCATTGTCCGATGCTTATCCATCACCTCGTCCCAGGCCAGGAAGAGGGGAACCTGCGCTTGCTCGAAACCATCGGCGGCGGTGGTTTGGTCGCCACTCCCCAGCTCCTCACCGCCCGTCTGCGCGCGATCCTCAGTGACCAAGCAGCCCCCTGGCGCGCGATGAAACTCGCCCTCGCCACCCACAACCGCAGCTGCGGAGCGCTCGCCGCCGCGCGCCTCATCCTGCACAAGACGCAAGAGATGAAGACGCAAGACGCAAGAGTCGAAGACGCAAGACGCAAGAGTTGAAGAGTCCAGAGCAGAGACGCAGCGGCATATTTCCCTTGTCTTGCGTCTTGTGTCTTGCTGTCTTGCGTCTTCTTCATGACATTTCTTTTCGATATCGGCCGCGTACTTCTGGATTTTAATTTTGAACCCTCACTGGCTCGCTTGCTGCCGCCTGGGGTTAACGATGCGGACGCGCGCCTCACCATCCTGTTGGACCGCCGGGACGGGTTCGAAGCCGGAGCTATCGAGACGGACGTGTACATCGCGTGGGCCTTGGATGTGCTAGGTAGCGCCGCCAGTTCCGACGAATTCCGGCATGCCTGGCAGCAGATATTCACGCCGAATGAGCCGATGTGGCAGGAGGTTCGCAGCTTGGCGGCCGCCGGCCACCGACTCATCCTGTTTTCCAATACCAACGCCATCCACTGTCCGTGGATCTTCGAGGTTTTCCCCGATTTTGCGCTGTTTGACGCCGCAGTGTTGTCGTTTGAAGTCGGGGCCATCAAGCCCGACCCCGCGATCTATGAGTACGCCATCGCCACTCATCGCCTCGATCCGGCCACCACCCTCTACATCGACGACCTGGCCCCCAATATCGCCACCGGGCGTGTCCACGGCTTCCGCAGTTTTCAGTACGACCAAAGCGACCATCCGGCCTTCCAACGCTGGCTGCGCGCACAGCTCTGAAGAGCCGCACAACCATATCTGGCGTACTGTTGCGGCGCGTCTATGACCGCCGCTACCATGCGGTTCATTCGCAGCGGCGGCCACAGACCGCCGCCACAATGCAATGCGCCCTCAGCCGTGAAATTTGGCCTGTTTCGCGAATTTGACCCGGAAATTTCCGATTTTTGCCAAATCCTGCCTTGCAACCTGCGGGAAAGCCGTACATAGACCCGCCTCCCCGCACACCGCGCCGGTACACCCCCCCCATCGCTGCAATGTCCCTGAAAATCAGAAATCTCGCCATCATCGCCCATGTTGACCATGGAAAGACCACCCTCGTGGACCAACTCCTGCAAGCCGGCGGCACCTACCGAGAAAACCAGGCTGTCACCGAGCGTGCGATGGATTCGATGGATCTCGAGCGTGAAAAAGGCATCACCATCAAGGCCAAAAACACCGCCGTCCACTGGGAAGGGTACACCATCAACATCGTCGATACTCCGGGCCATGCTGACTTCGGCGCGGAGGTCGAACGCGTCATGAAAATGGTCGATGGTGTGCTGCTCGTCGTCGATGCCTTCGGCGGCCCGCAGGCGCAGACGCGTTTCGTGTTGCGCAAGGCGATGGAAGAAGGGCTCAAGCCGATCGTGGTCATCAACAAAATTGACCGCCCGCTGGCCGAGCCGCTCAAGGTGCACGATCAGGTGCTCGAACTCTTTCTTGATCTGGATGCCAATGATGATCAATTCAACGCGCCCTTTGTCTATGGCTCGGCTCGCGACGGCTACTTCATGGACCACCCAGGAGATGAGCGCGTCGACTGCATCCCGCTGCTGAAAAAAATCATTGAGTTCATCCCGGAACCCAAAGCCGATCCTGCGGCACCGTTTTTCATGCTGGTTTCCAACATCGAGTGGGATGAATACGTCGGCCGTGTAGCCATCGGCAAAGTGCTCGGTGGCGACGTCAAGAAAGGCGATACCATTTGGCTGTTGCGCAAGGACGGCACCAAACAACAGTCCAAGGTGATGAAAACCTTCACCTATTCCGGCCTCGCCACTACCGACTCGGACGGTTGCGGCGCGGGCGGCATCGTCGGCATCGCTGCCGGCATCGAAAGCATCGACATCGGCGAAACCCTCAGCGCCTCGCCGGACATGGAGCCGCTGCCCTTCGTCGCTATCGATCCGCCGACGGTGCAAATGCAGTTCTCGATCAACGACGGCCCGCTGGCCGGTCGCGAGGGCAAGCACGTGACCTCGCGCGCCATCCGCGACCGCTTGATGCGCGAGTTGAAAACCAACATTTCCATTCAGGTGGAGGACACCGATCAGTCGGGTATTTTCAATGTATCGGCGCGTGGAGCGATGCAGATTGCGGTGCTCGTTGAGCAGATGCGCCGCGAGGGGTTTGAAGTATGCGTGTCGCGGCCGATGGTCATCTATCGCCGCAATGAGGCTGGCAAGTTGTTGGAACCCTACGAAACCCTCTACATCGAGGCCCCCGGCGATTATACTCAGGGGATTCTCAAAATTCTCATCAACCGCAAGGGCCTGATGGAACACATGGACACCGAGCCGAGCGGCCGCACCTTCGTTCAAGCGGTCATTCCCACCCGCGGCCTGATCGGGTTTGAAACCGAGCTGGTTAACCTGACCTCCGGCCACGGGATCATGAGTCATTTGTTCAAGGAGTACGCCGAATACGCCGGCGAGATCACTAACCGCAGCACCGGCACGCTGGTGTCGATGGACTCCGGTACGGCCACCCCATACTCGCTGCAAACCCTCGAGGACCGCGGCACCTTGTTTGTCGCTCCTGGCGACGCCGTCTATGCCGGCATGCTCGTCGGCGAAAATCCCCGCATCGGTGATTTGCCGGTCAATCCGGTCAAGGAAAAGCACCTCGACAACATGCGCTCGTCAGGCAAGGACAAGACGTCCAAGCTCACCCCGCCCATCCGCTTCTCGCTGGAACGTGCCATCGAGTACATCGATGCCGACGAATTGGTGGAAGCCACTCCCAAGAATATCCGACTGCGCAAGCGGGTGCTCGATGCCAACGCCCGCAAGCGTGCCACCAAAGGCACGACCCAAGCTGCCGAAGACCGTAGCAGCCGCGGTTGATCCATCGCAAAAGTGAGCTAGGCGCTGGCCCCCATGGCCAGGCACGCGCCAGCAAGCTGGCTTGGAGTGCGGGGGGCTTGCCCCCGCCTTAGGAGGGGGCGGGCTTGCCCGCCGCTGGAGCGGAGCTGCCGCACTCCGCGGCGCGGCCGGACACGCGCCAGCAAGCTGGCATGGCCTGGCGGCAGCAAGCTGCCGCACTCCGTGGCGCGGCGCTTACGCCGTGGCGGGTAGCATGAAAGCCAATAATTTCCCGAGGGTGTCGCGCAATTCGTTGCGCTGAACGATGGCGTCGATGAGGCCGTGTTCCAACATAAACTCGGCGGTTTGGAAGCCGGGGGGAAGGTTTTGGTGGGTGGTTTCCTTGACCACGCGTGGCCCGGCGAAACCGATCATGCACTTGGGCTCGGCCAGATTGACGTCGCCGATGGTGGCGAAGGAGGCGGTTACGCCGCCGGTGGTTGGGTGGGTGAGGACGGAGATGAAGGGCAGCTTGGCTTCGGCGAGGCGGGCGAGTGCAGCGCAGGTTTTGGCCATCTGCATGAGCGAGAGCATGCCTTCCTGCATGCGCGCGCCGGACGATGCGGACACAATGATGGCACCGCGCCGTTCGGCCACCGCCATCTCCAGCGCCCGGGTGATCTTTTCACCCACCACCGAACCCATCGATCCGGCAAAGTACTTGAAGTCCATCACCGCTATCATCGCCGGTTGCCCACAGAGCGTCAGTCGCCCGGTCACCACGGCGTCATCCAGCCCGGTTTTTTCACACAGGGCGGCGGTTTTTTCTGCGTACCCGTGAAAGCCGAGCGGATTGGCGCTGATGAGGCCCAGTTCGGTTTCCTCGAAACTACCGGGGTCAGCCAGCAGGGCGATGCGCTCGCGGGCTTCCATCAAAAAATGATTTTGGCAGGTTTGGCAGACGTAGAGGTTCTGCTTGAGTTCGAGCACGTGGATCATCGCGCCGCAGTCGGAGCACTTGATCCACAGGCCCTCGGGCATGTCTTCGCGGCGGTCGTGGCGTTGCAGAAGCGGTTTGCTGAAAATACCCATGGCCTAAAATGGTGGTGGTGATTGAAAACGAAAATGTCACGCCAGCACTGGCGCTGGAGCCAAGTTAGCGGGAGATGCGGAACCGGACAATCCCCATTTGCAACGGCTGCTTAGAAAAGTGCTTTACATTGATTTACAACCTAGGTATATTTGCGCGCGTTAAGCCTCCCGATGTCAGATTTGATGAAGATGCACCAATTTGTGAGTGGTTCCGCAGTGCTGATAGCCGGTTGGCTGGTAGCGACGTTTTTGCATGATGTCTCACCGCAGCAATACCCGCAGCAACGTCGGGGCGCGCCTGTGCATGCCACCAACCGCGCGCCGGACAAGCCCGCTACCCTGCATCACAACGGCAGCAATGATTCGCCGCCAGTGCTGGTGGCCACGCTGGAGGAATGATCGCGGGGCTGATGGGAGAGAATTTTTCAATTAGGGGATTGCCATTTGATCAAGAGAGCTTAACCTTAACGCATGGCCGAAGAACCGATTGTCTGTGATACCAAACCGCTTGCCCTTGAAGTCGAAGCCGGTACCTACTGGTGGTGTGCTTGTGGGCGGGCTAGTGCACAACCGTTTTGCGACGGCTCGCACAAAGGCACCGGCCTGCAGCCGGTGAAATTTGTAGTCGCCGAGAAGACCACCGTCTGGTGGTGCCAGTGCAAGCAAACCGCAGGAGCGCCACTCTGCGATGGCGCGCACAAGAAGCTGGTCAAGCCCTGAGGCAGCCACTATAGGCCAAGCTGGGTAACGCCCATAATTGAGGCGATCAGGCCATCGCGCTTCGCTCGGTTGTGGTTTCTATTTCCCTTTCTAGGGCTACCTCCCCGCGACCCATATGCGCAGTTAACAAAAAAAACCCCCGCCCGGCTTGGCCGAACGGGGGGGGGATGCGCCGATGCGCAAATGAGTGTCAGGAAACTACCGTCTTGGGCTCCACAGCGGCGGGTGCTGCGGCGGGTGCGGACTCGTCGCTGACTGCGGCTTCAGGTGCCTGGATCGTCTCGATGATGGCAGCAGCAGGTGCTGGGGTCGGTTCGATGATGGTGGCGATTTCAGTGGTGGCCTCGAGACTCTCGGGAGCCACCTCGGCAACTTCCGTGGCTACGGGTGCGGCACGTGGGCGGCGTTCTGGTCGCTCCGGTCGCTCCGGCCGATCCGAAATCTCTTCCTTGTCTTCGCGCTCGTCGTGGCCTTTGGATTGGGCTCCCGAGACAGTCAGCTTGCGGCCCATGAAGGGTTGGTCATGGAGCACTTCCACGGCGCGCTTGGCTTCGTCCGTGTGGAGCATTTCCACAAAGCCGTAGCCTTTCGAGCGGTGGGTACTCCGATTGTAAACGATCTCCACGTTGCGTACCCCACCGATCCCTTTGAAGAGATCCTGCAGGTCACTTTCCGAGACATCGTAGGACAGATTGCCTACATACACCCGTGCCGATTCCACGCTGGCACGGTCACCACCGCGGCTGCGCTCGCTGCCGCGGCCACCATTGCGATCGCCACCGCGTTCTTGACCGCGATCGGGTCCGCGTTCCCGCCGGCGCTCGCCGTCGCGGCGCTCGCCGCCGGTGTCCGCCTCGGCTTCGCCGCTGCGCACATTGCGGGTGTTGCTTTTTACCGTCGGCTCATGCGCCGGCTTGGCGGCTTCGGGCTGACGGCCGGGACGCGGTGTCGGACGGGTCGGCGCTTTGTAGAGGCCGACGAGTTGGAGCAATTTTTGCCACCACTTCAGTCGGACTGGGGCGTACTTGCGGAGCGGAGCGGTGTGCTGGGCATTGGGATTGCGATTCTGGGCTTGGCCGCGGTTATCGCGGTCATAGGAGGAATCGTGACCTGGGCCGCGGCTGTTCTGCTGGTTGTTATTGCGGCGGTTTTGGCCGCCACGGGAGCGGCGGCGTTTGGGGTCTCCCGGATTGTGGGAGTGTTGTGTTGTATTCGACATGGTTTAGCATGGGTGTCGTGGTTTCGGGCGGCCTAGCGCGGCGGGCGGAGAGCCCGGCGGTGCTGGTATGGACCTGCGTGCTGACCAATCCTCTCCGACGACCGGCTTATTGTTGCCGGGGTGAGGTTCCGCAACCGCGCGGACCAGACATCACCAAGGTCGAAGCGGATCAGCTTGCGCCGCCGCCCGTTTGAGACAAGATGTTCCGGCTTCCGCGTCGCCATGCGGCCAGTGTCACCCCGATTGCGGGTGCAAGGCGGAAGGCTAGAGGCCGGATACGGGCAGCGGAGGGGAGGAAAAACCTGCTCAGGAGGAGGGTACGGGATTTTGTAGCGTTAGCAAGGACGAACGCAGTGGAAGTACAAATACTTGAAAGGCTGGTAGCAAAGCGCCACCTATCATAGAAAAAACCTCTTGGTGATTCGGGGCCAGCATTTTGGCAGCGAGTGAGCAAGCCGATCAAGAGGTGAACTTCAGGCAACCCCCGGGGTGAGCGAGTAGGAATCCTTGGCATCCTTGACGAGCCAGCCTTGGGCGGCGAGGGTGGCACGGAGTTCGTCGGATTTAGCCCAATTTTTGGCTTGGCGCAATTGCCAGCGCTCTTCCGCCAGTGCTTGGATAGCGGTGGGCACCACCAACGTCCCGGCGGTGTTTGCCTCGGGCAGGGTCAGACCGAGGGCGCGCAACACCCGGTTGAGGGCGGCGAGCGCCTTGGCGGCAGCTTCGCCGCTAAGGGTGGCAGCTTCGCGCAGGCCGGTAAAGATGCCGCCGAGGGCCCCTGGTGTGTTGAGGTCGTTTTGCAGACTGTCCCAAGCCGCCTGAAACGGCCCGAACTCTACCGCGGCGAAACTTGGCGTGCCCTCAATGCGGTCGGCGAGTTGGCGTGCGGCCCTGGCAATTTTTGCGAGGGCCTCGCGGGCGCCGCTGAGTGAGTCGAGGGTGAAATTGAGGGGTTTGCGGTAATGGCCGCCGAGTAGGACGTAGCGGACTTCCATAGGAGAAAATCCGCGCGCGGTGAGGTCTGCTAGCGTGTAAAGGTTGCCGAGGGACTTGGACATTTTGCCGCCGTCGACCAATAGGTGGGTGATGTGAAACCAATGCGCCGCGAAGTGCCCGCCACAGGCACACTGGCTCTGGGCAATCTCGTTTTCGTGATGCGGAAACACCAAATCCACTCCGCCGGAATGCAGGTCAAAGCTATCGCCGAGGTATTCCTGGATCATCGCCGAGCACTCGAGGTGCCAGCCGGGGCGGCCTTCACCCCACGGTGCCAGCCAAAAATTCTCCCCGTCTTCCTTGCGGCGGGCTTTCCAAAGTGCAAAATCCGCGATGCTGTCCTTTTCGTATTCATCGGCGTTGGCCCGTGTGTTCTGGGTTTTTCCGAGGTCCAGTTCGCGCTCGTCGAGGTGCGAAAGCCGCCCGTATCCGGGAAACGAGGCAATCTTGAAATACACCGACCCATCCCCACCGACGTAGGCATGACCTTTTGTCAGCAGCGCCGCGATCATCGCGATTTGCTGCGGGATGTGCTCGATCGCCCGCGGTTCGATGTGCGGCTCCAGGCAGTCAAGGCGCTCGCAGTCGGCGTGAAATTGCGCCGTCCAGGCGGCGGTGAATGTGGCGAGGGATTGCCCGGATTTTTGCGAATCGCGGATCGTTTTGTCATCCACATCAGTGATGTTGCGCACATGCAGGGTGCGCTGACCGCCGGTTTCAAGAGTGCGCCGCAACACGTCCTGCAGCACAAAGGTGCGGAAATTGCCGATGTGTGCCGGACCGTAGACCGTCGGCCCGCAGCAATAAAAGCGAAACGTCGCCTCGTCGAGGGGGCGCAGGTGCCGGTCGGTCCGGGTCAGGGTGTCAAATAGCCGCATGCGACGGGTGTAACCAACCCGGTGTCTGACGGCAAGCACGGGTTGGTCGGGGGGAGCATTACATGGTGACAGATAAAAAGTAGGGTGTATTGATGGATAAGAGCCTGCCCCACCAGCAACAACTCGAACGCCTCCCCTTTGCCGTGGCCGTGTTGCGGGCCAGATCGAATCGCTTTGAGGACACGCACCCGCTGATGCCGGAGGTGTTCCGCCGCCTCGCCGAGTTCCAGCCCGGCCACGTCCATATTCTGACGCCGCCGGAGTGACGCTTGTTGCGCTCCTTAGCAGTGCGCCACAACGGCTTTTGATCTGTATCGTCGGACAAGCCAGGTGGCCGCATGGATGCCGAGTGGATTGGGAGAGGACTACGCCCAAAGCAAAGACAACATCGAACATTGAACATCGAACATTCCCCGCTTCACGGTGCTATGCCAGTTAGGGCTGCGCCAAGTTGCCAAGCTCGCTAACGCACGCTCTGCGTTCAACGTCGAACCGAGGAGAAGATGCTCCTTGGCGCGGCGGGTGATGCTCTTCGGTTCGAAGTTACGGGTTTGCTCGAGAAGCGGGAATGGATCTTCAACAATGCCCAGCCATGCGGGCGGGCTGGCGAACCACCTGCGCAAGGACTCGGGAGCGTGATGATGACAAGCCTCCCGGCCGATCGTCTCGGTCACCGT
>WBXD01000093.1 GCA_008932935.1 Verrucomicrobiota bacterium | reverse complement strand
GGGGGGGAACGATTGGCGCCGCGGCGTATGGATTGTGGACATTCGTGTCCGCAAGGCCCATGGAGAGAGAAAAATGTATCTTCAGACGACTGAGTTTTCGCAGTTCATGGGCAGGCGGACAGGAATGTCCGCGCTCCTCAACTCAGCGCCTCGATACGGAATACCACGGGGCTGCTGTTGACGCAATCGAGGCTTTCGATTTGAGCCAGCGCAGCCTGCAATTTACCGAAGTGGCAGGTGTGCAACAGGAAGATCATGTCCACAAACTCGGCGTCTGGATTGGCCGGGTTGACCGGAGAATGGGTGCCGGAAATACCTATCCGATGATCCGCCAGCGCACTGGCGATTGCTGCAATGACCCCCGGACGGTCGGTCACATCAAATCTAACATAATAGGCGGTGGCCGTTTCCCCCGCAGGCAACAGTTTGCCCGACTCTTGGTACGGCAGGAAGCCACGGTGGCCGCCGAGGTGGCCGAGCGAGCGGGCGGCCTCCACTAGGTCGGCCACCACCGACGAGGCGGTGGGATCTTGGCCGGCACCGCGGCCATAAAACAACGATTCGCCGGCCGCATCGCCATGCACCGCCACCGCGTTGAACACGCCGTGTACCGAGGCGAGAATGTGCGACTTGGCAATAAAGGACGGCTGGACGCGGATTTCCACGGAGCGGTCGGGATGCTCGCGAATGACGGCGAGCAGTTTGATCACGTAGCCGAGATTGTTGGCGAAGGCGATGTCCGCCGGACGCACCTGTTCGATGCCCGAGACGTGAACGGCGGCGGCATCGATCGGAAACCCGTAGGCCAGGGTGGCGAGCAGAATCGCCTTGTGGGCAGCGTCCCAACCGTTGACGTCGAGGGTTGGGTCGGCCTCGGCATAACCCTGAGCCTGGGCCTCGGCGAGGGCGGCGTCGAAGGTGAGGCCCGCTTCGCTCATGCGGCCGAGGATAAAGTTGGAGGTGCCATTAATGATGCCGGAAAACGATTGGATGCGGTTGCCGATGAACGAATCCTGCACCGTGCGAATGATTGGAATGCCGCCGGCCACCGCCGCCTCGAAATGGATTGGCGTTTGGTACTCCTTGGAAATGGCGAACAATTCCACCCCGCGCAGGGCCAGCAGCGCCTTGTTGCCGGTGACCACGGGTTTTTTGGCGCGCAGTGCGGCGGCCACGATATCAAACGCATCACTGGTGCCGCCGATGAGTTCCACCACGATGTCCACCGCCGGATCCTCGACCAGCGCGCGCCAGTCGGTGGTGAATATCGCTGCCGGCACCTCGCTGCTGGTGGCACGGGCTTTGGCCGGATCGCGCACCAGAATTTTGGCGATGTGCAACGCGATCTGGCCACCGGTGCGACCGGTGATCAGGTCGCCATTGCGTTCCAAGGTATTCCAGACTCCGGAGCCGACGGTTCCGAATCCAGCCAAGCCAATGCCGAGGGATGAGCAAGTGTTCACGACCGCCAATGTAACCGCCTCGCGCCATCCTCCAAGCCGGAAATTGACAAAATATCATGTCTGCCACCAAGCGCGTCGTACCCGGATCCCACGCCCGCGGCATCGCACACCTCAGGCTAGGCCGATCTGTCGCTCGGCTTCGAGCCAGTCGGTGGCGCAATCGCCCGGCAATCCGAGTTGCTTGCGCCTGAGGAAAATTAGATAGGCGGCGTGTGCGACCGCGGCGTGCGATGGCAGCGATGGCGCGGCTGGCATTGTGGCCGGGGCCTGCGGCTCGGCAGGAGCTTTGCGCAAGGCAGATGTGCTGGCGGGGCCGGTGACGGCGGGCTTGGCAGAGATTGCTTTTACCCCAGCCTTTTTTTTCGGCTCGACGGCGGGAGCCTTAGTCGCGGCAGTCTTCTTGGCGGCAGTCTTCTTGGCGGCTGGCAGCTTGGCGGCAGTCTTCTTGGCGGCGGCTTTCTTGGCGGCTGGCAGCTTGGCGGCAGCGGCGGTTTTGGCGGCAGCGGCGGTTTTGGTGGCAGCGGCGATTTTGGCAGGCATAAGTGGTTGGGGTGGGATGAGGAAACAGGGAAATCCGCAGCGGCACGATAATTACATTTAGCGGGATTGCCAGCAGGAAATGTTGCGCGTAGGCTCGGGCTGTGGCCGACGTTTTTTCATGGAGCACAACGCGAGACGCTGGAACCTATCGGCTGCCGGGGCCCGGACACTTGGGTTGGTGGGCGGCCGTGGCCATGCTGGTATCGATTTTGCTGCATGTGGCAGTGTTTCTGGTACTTGATCATCTGCAGATCGGGCACCAATACTCGACCCAGCGCGAGATTGTCACCGAACGGATGAACGTCCAACAAGTGGAGGTGCGGCCGCTTGAACCGGAAAAATCGGCCCCGCCGGAAGATTTGGTGATTCCTCCCAACAATGCCGCCGCCTTGCTGGAGGAGGTCGATCTGCTCGCCAAATTGCCCGCAGACCACGAAGTGGACATCAAACCGTCGATCCTCGAGCCCGAGTACGCGCTGCGCATGACCCAACCCGCCGCCGAGGGCGAACCGGCCGCCACAGCCCAGGATTTTTCTGCGGTGATGGAAATCGAAGCGGATTTGCCCGATTTGGGGCGCATGGAGCAGAGCCTGCCGCCGGCGGCCATCGGCCAAATCACGGTGGATCCCGGCGCGCTGCAGGCCGACGAGGCGGATTTGCGCAAAATTGCCGACGACCTATTGAAACAGGGCGCGCACGGCAAGGTCAAGGATGGCGCTCTGGATGGAGTGAGCTCACTTGACGACCTGATCGGACTGCCAGCCAACGTACTGGTGAATAAAAAGACGATGCTGCCGAGCGATTTGCTGTTTGATTTCAACAGCCCAAACCTGCGCGAAAGCGCCAAGGTGGGCCTGATGAAACTCGGCTTGCTCATCGATCGCAATCCCGCACTCTACTGCTGGATCGAGGGCCACACCGATTTGATCGGCGGGGATGACTTTAACCTCGACCTGTCGCGGCACCGCGCCGAGGCCGTTAGAGAGTATCTGGTCAAGGCGCTGCGCATGGATGGCGACAAGATCCTCGCCCGCGGCAAAGGCAAGTACGAACCACTGGTAAAAATCGGCAATGCGGACGAGCAAGCCCCAAACCGGCGGGTTGAAATCCGCATGCGCAAACTCCCGCCTCCGCCCGAACCCAAACGCACGATGGTCCGCGCCGCCACAGCCCCGGCCGCCGCCCTTGAACCGCCGCGCGCCACCGCGGTGAGGGATTTGCCAGAACCGCCAACCACCCCCAAGGCGGCTGCCGGAGAAGTCCCGCGTGCCGTGCCGGTCCCACTGCAACAGGCCATACCGGTGGAGCCCGCAGAGCCACTCCACCCGCTGGAAATCCCCAGGGTGCAAGCCGTGGATGAGTGAACGCTTCCCGTCGGCCGGTAAAACGGCGCAATCCTTTTGGGACTAAGCGGCCCCATCATCCTAGAAAGGGAAGTCGAAATCACAACCGAGCGAAGCGAGATAGCCTGACTAACTGCCAAATGCTTACCGCAAAGCCGCAAAGAAGACTCAAGACGGCAAGACCCAAGACGCAAGAAAAGAGCAGATGCAGAAGCGCTGCGCTCTCTTATCTTGCGTCTTGCAGTCTTGCGTCTTCTGCTGTCACCCATTCCGCTTTGCGGCCCCTTGCGCCCCTTGCAGCCTTTGCGACTCTGCGGTAAATCTTCAAGTTAGTCGGGAGCATCATCCAGGCGCCGTGTAAAAATCTGCCCTGTGGAGGGACAGGGCACGCGGGATCGGGCTTGACGCAGCGGGCGCGGCGGCCAAGCTATCGGCGCGATGATAGCACGACTGCGCGGCAAAGTACTGGAAGCCTATCCCAATCGGTTGGTAGTGGACGTCCACGGGGTGGGTTATGAGGTGTTGGTGCCGCTGTCGACATTTGACCGTTTGCAGGCGAGCACCGGGCTAGAGGTGGACTTGCGCACGCATCTGCACATCCGGGAAACGGCACACACGCTCTACGGCTTTGCCACCGAGGAGGAGCGCGACGTGTTCCTGATGCTCATTGATCGCGTCAGCGGTATTGGTCCGGCCATTGCCATGGCGGTACTCAGCGGCATGCCGGTATCGCGGTTTAAAACCTGCGTGGTGGCCGGCGAGGTGGCCGAACTGTCCCGCATCAAGGGGCTGGGCAAAAAAACCGCGGAACGCATTGTGCTCGAACTCAAGGACAAGGTGGGCGTGGCAGACACTTGGCAGCATGCCGCCGCGGGTGCCATGAGTGCCTCCGCCGCCGATGCCGAACTGGCGCTTATCGCGCTGGGTTACAAGCAAGTGGACTCCCGCAAGGCGGTGCGGCGGGTGCTGGATGAGGATGCCGCAGCGACCACCGAAGCCTTGATCCGCGGCGCCTTACGCAGCCTCCAAGCCTAGCCAGGTTTGGTCTCAGACCCAAGACGCAAAATCCGGCCTAACGATAAAATTTTGGCATCTTCGTACTCTGGGCCACATGACTTCTCAATAGATGGCTATTTCAGTGGTGATCATCACTAACTATTCCCCAAAAACCTTGACTTGCAAACACAGCACCTTCCGGCAAACTTAGTTGCGTCCCGAATCCCGGGGATTTGCCATGAGCTCAAACCTGCACGACCCAAACAATCACGTCCCGCCGGTGGCGGCGTCAGATATGTGGGATGACGGGGACCCACTGCCCCACCAGACCCGCGACCCCGGCGGCGTGGTGCTGCCACGCAGGCGGCAGCAGTCAGCACCCGCAGCGGCTACCGGCACGCCGCCCCAAATGGAGTTGCCCGGGTTGCGGATCAATGTCCAAGCGGCGGCACGGCAGGCGGTGGCAAACGCAGCGGCAGTACCCGTCAAGGAGTACGGCGGCGAGGTGGTCAGGTTGAAACAGGCAGTGGCCGAGGGGCCGTTTCAAGCCGAGCAAGTCATTGCGCCGCAAGCGTTGGGCGTGTGGCAGGACCCGCGTAAGCTGCAGGGGGAAAGCACGCATTGGGGCACCGCCCGCCAGCATCCGCTGCGCTGGTTGCTGCTGGCCGGGGTCGGGGTCGGAGCGGTGGTGGTGGCGGCTTTGGCCACCCACGAATTGTTACTCATGCCAAAGTTCAAACCCTTGAGCGAGTCCCTCGAATTGGTCGAGGAAGCGAAAATCGAGCAAATGCAGGGCTTTGAACTCGACGGTCCTTGCGAGGAAAATGCCCGCTCGCTGCTTGCGGCTTATGCCATGACCTCCTCACCCGAGGCCGTCTTGCCGCTGATTCGCGATGCCCAACGCCTCACCCGGCGCCTCACCCAGGACTGGCAACCGTGGCAGGTCCCCGCCGACTGGCTGCCGGCTCGCGGTGCCACCTGGCAGGTCAGCGCGGCAGATGGCAGGAGCTACGGTTGCCTGAGTGGCCGCAAGCCCAACTTCGCCCCTTACCGGGCATTTTTCGTTCGGGAAGGCGAGGCCCTGCGCATCGACTGGGAGGCCACCGAGGGCCTCGGCGAGGCCACCTTTGCGATGCTGGCCCGGGGACGGGGCGAGGGCGGGGTCATCCGCACTTACACCACTCCGGAAAATTTTTATTCACTGGTCTTTCCGGAAAGCGAATTTCGCTCATACAAACTGCTGGCAGCAGATCACGAACATATAGTGTGGGGGTACGTGCCATTGGACACTCCAGCGGCAACCATGCTACTCAAGGCGTTTGAAGCCGCCACCAACGACGGACTCCCCCCGACGGAACAGGCGATGATCCTGCGCTTGACTCCCCCGCCCACAGGCGCACAAAAAAACCAGTGGATCATCGGAGAGATGCTTCACATTGACTGGGTTCTACCCTAGACTCCCGGCGTGAACGACGAAAACATGGCATGGTATCACTGCGGTCGTTGCGGTTTATTCTTCAAATCAGCGACCAGTGAGGCGCGTGAGCGCCGTTGCACCAAATGCGGGCGTGACCCCTCGCTCGGCGTGGAGACGCTAGCGGCCCGCGTGTCGCTGCCTGCGTCCACCGCAACGTCAAGTGCTGAGCCAGCACTCCCCCACCAGGGCAAAAGCGCCAACTCCCACCGGTCCCGGCGCGATTTCCTGATGGCCAAGATTTTTATTGTTTGGCTCCTCGTGACGGTTCTCATTGTCCTCGCCGTACTCCACTTCTTGCCGGAAGACAAAGCCCGGACCACCCTCAGTTCCAGCGTCGCCTCTGTGGCGGGCACCAGCGGCGACGAAGCCGTCGTCACCCTCAACTACGCGCTGCCGGCTTGCCAAGCGGCGCTTGCAGGCTTCCTCGACGCCGGCACGCCGGAGGAGCGCAACCAATTCGTGCACAATCCGGTGGCCACCGCGGGGCGCATGGCACGATTTTACGATTTAAACCCATTTGTGAGGATCGAGCCAAAGGCCACCAAAACCACCGCATACTCCCTGCTTAATTTGCCTGCAGGGCGGGCCGTGGAGACGCGCTGGAGCGCGCCGGATGGGCGCACCCTCGAGTGTGTCTTTATCCAGCAAAACGGTGAATGGCGTCTCGATTGGGAACACTTTGTCCGCTACAGCGAGTACCCGTGGTCGCTCTTTCTCACGGGTGCCGGCGAAGCGGAGTTGGAATTCCGCCTGCTGGTCCGCGAGCGCCTTGTCACGCAACGCAGCGAGTCGAGCCTCATGAGCCTAGTGTTCTATCCGCCACGCTTTGGCTATCCAGACCAAATCGCCACCGCCTCGCCCGAGTTTCTTATCAAGCGCGATAGCCCCGATGGCAGTTTGCTCACCGCGGCCTTCAAAAAGCATGCCAAAGGCGAGCCCTTGTACGCTTCCAAACTCCCTTACCTGGAGCCGCTAGACATGCTCCCCGTCCGGGTGCGATTGCGCCGCCTAAACAACGCTGCAGACGCCGATACCCCTTACTCTTTCGAACTGGTCAAGGTCCTGGCCTGTCACTGGATGAGCCTCGACAAGCCCGACGTGGTTGCACCGCCGCCAACTGCACCTTAGCGTCTGGCATGCGCTTGTAGCGGCGCTCTATGTGCGCCGATGCCAGTGGGAAGGACGCCTGCCGGAAACTTGGGGGGGCATCGGTAGCCTCGGGAGTCGCTGTTGGCGCTAAGGAGCCTCCACATTTTGTAGTGGTTGCGGCAATGCGGCTCCTGACGGAGTGGTGCAGGCTCGCTGCATGGTCAGCCCTTCCGCAACGACGGAAGTAACGGCGTAGCCCTCCCTAACTGGCCGCACTGCGGCACGCAAAAAAGCGACCCACGCGGTGGCGGGGTCGCTGAGAGGGAGTTGGCCGGCGCGGGCCGGATGGGTCAGAGGCCCTTTTTAGAGAGACGGGTGCCGGGGGTGGCACCTTGACGGGCTTTGAACTTGGGGTTGGACTTGCAGATGACGTAAACCGTGCCCTTGCGCTTGACAACTTGGCAATCGGCATGACGACGCTTGGCGGAGGCCAGGGAGGAAAGAACTTTCATGGAACGGAATGGTGGGAAGAAGATTGAATCAGCAAGGCCGACAGGCGACCGGGGCGCAAAGGCTAGCCGCCCGTGCCCGCTTGTAAAGGCGTTTTTGCGGATTTTTCGAGTTTACTTCAGTTTGATGGTGATTTGCGGCTGGGTTTCGACGGTGACGCCCTTGAAGTCCTTGAGTGCGGCCATGGCCTTGGCCGGATCTTTCTGATCCATCCTCTGGAGCTTCTTGAAGGCACCTGGGTTATCCATGACCTTGCCCATGTCCATTTCCGCGAGAGTGACGGTATTGCCCTTCACGTGGCTGGCTGTGGTCGAGGCAATGCCGGGCTCAATGACCACTTTGAGGCTCATTTTCATGTCACCGAGCATTTGTTTCATCATCGGCTCCATTTGCGCGCTGTCGAGCTCGGGTGTCTTCGGCTTGTCGGCAGCCGGGACTTCCGGTTTCTCGCGGTCGGGATTGGTGATGGTCAGCACGCCATCGGCATACTTGAAGGTGGTCGGCAGGGCCTTTGACGGCTCGGCCTCGGGTGCGCCGGGCATTTTGGGCATGGCATCCTGCAAGCCGCTGCCGGCGGAGAGTTTCAGGTGGTTGATGTCGGCAAAGTGATAGGTGACGCGGCCACCCTTGTTGCCATCGACGGTAATCGCCTCGGCCTTTTCCACGGTGACGCCTTCGCCGAGGGTGGCGGCACGGGCCTTGGCCTTGTCCATCGAAGCCATCTCCTTGGCCGGGTCTGGAACCTGGCCCTGACCCTTGGCATTGGCACCGCCCAGCCCGCCCATTTGCTCCAGCATCGCGGACATTTGGGCGCCGAAGGTGGTTTCTTCGACGAGGGTGCCACTGCCGTCCTTGTTGAGATGGACGGTGGTGGCTTGTTGGAGACAGCTTGGCAGCGCGAGGGCGGCGAGCAGCGAGACGAAGGGTAAAACGAGGCGTTGCATGATGGGCGTAGTAAGTTATGAGTCGGTGGGAGAGCGCCACCACGGGGAAAATGCGTTCATGATTTTGCAGCAATTTGCCCGTTGCCAGCCGCGCTATCACCCGCCATCGTGTCGGCAGCGATGGCTGATGTAACCCCGGCGGTGGAAATTTGTGACCTGGTGAAGGACTTCAAGACATCCTTTCGCCGGCAGGCGTTGCGTGCCGTCGACGGGGTTTCCATCCGCATCCAGCCCGGCGAAGTTTACGGACTCATCGGCCCCAACGGATCGGGCAAATCCACCACCATGAAGGCGCTGCTGGGCTTGGTGGCCCCCACGGCCGGGCGCTGCGCGATTTTCGGCCAGGATTCTCTGCGGGTCGATTCGCGGCGCGAGGTGGGATTTTTGCCCGAAAACCCGTATTTTTACAAGCACCTAAGCGGCGCTGAAACCCTGCGGTTTTACGGCAAACTCTGCGGCATGCGCGGCCGGGTGCTCAATGATCGGGTGGCCGAATTGCTGGCACTCGTGGATTTGGAAAGCGCCCGAAACCGGCGGCTCGGCGGCTACTCCAAGGGCATGTTGCAACGCATCGGTCTAGCCCAGGCGTTGGTGCAGGAGCCGCGCTTGCTCATTCTCGACGAGCCAACTGCCGGCGTGGATCCGATCGGTTCGCGGCAAATCCGCGACTTGATTTTCAAGCTGCGCGAGCGGGGCATCACGGTGTTTCTGTGCTCGCATTTGTTGGAGCAAGTGCAGGAGGTGTGCGACCGGGTGGGGATTATTTTTCAAGGTAAAATGGTTAAGGAAGGCCGCTTGGAGGATTTGATTGCCATTGAGGATCAAACTGAAATCATCCTGCGCGATGCCAGCCCGGTGCTCATCGCCCGCATCACCGCCCTAGTGGCCGCCAACCCGGGCACCGAACTGGTTCGCAGCGGCAAGCCGCGCAGTACCTTGGAGCGGCTGTTCCTGCGCGAAACCCACCGCGACACCCCATGAGTCATATTATTGTTAGCCCCGCCCGCTCGCACTCCCGCTCGCACTCCGGCTCGCATGGCAGGCGCATCGCGGTGATCGCCTCCCACGCCTTCACCCAGTTGGTGCGGATGAAGGTGTTTTACTTTCTGGCGGTGTTTGCCGTCATCACCATCGGCAGCAATTTCTTCGACCTGCCCCAACACGCCGGCCCTGAAGCCGCCGGCACCCATGTTCTCAATTCTATCAAAAGCTGGTCGCTCGGCACCATGACCTTGTTTTCGGTGGTGTTCGCCATCGTGGCCACCGCCCTGCTGCTGCCCAAGGATGTGGAGGACCGCACGCTCTACACGATTCTGGCCAAGCCGGTGCCGCGCCTCGATTATCTGGCGGGAAAATTATTAGGAGTGATATTGCTGGTG
>WBXD01000092.1 GCA_008932935.1 Verrucomicrobiota bacterium | reverse complement strand
GTCTTGTGTCTTGTGTCTTGTGTCTTGTGTCTTGTGTCTCGTGTCTTGTGTCTTGTGTCTTGTGTCTTGTGTCTTCCCCCCATGCTCGATCTGTTCTCGCTGCCCCCGTCGCCGTTGTCTCGCATCCGGGAATTGCGCGCCGAACTCGCACGCCATAACCGCCTCTACTACACCCAGGCCGCCCCGGAAATATCCGACGCGGAGTATGACCAGCTCTTTCGCGAACTCGAGGAGTTAGAGCGACTCCATCCCGCAGCCCACGACCCTAACTCGCCCACCCTACGCGTCGGCGGTGCTCCCATCGACGGGTTCCAGCAAATCCGCCACGCCGCCCCTATGCTCAGCATCGACGACGTGTTCGAGCTGAGCCCGGACGCTCTAGCGAAATCCGGGGTGGCCCGCCCGGAGCACGAGCTCATCGCGTTCTATCAACGCCTGCGCAAGAACCTCGGCCGCGACGCCATCACCGTCACCGTGGAACCCAAAATCGATGGCGTCGCCGTCTCACTGCGCTATGAAAATGGCCGCCTCGTCCACGCCGTCACCCGCGGCGACGGCAGCACCGGCGACGACGTCACCCACAACGTGCGCACCATCCGCGCCATTCCCTTGGAATTGGCACCGCACGGCACCTCAGAATCTCAGCAAACCATTGACTTTGAAAAAATTCTCCCTTACGCTACCCCCGATGAACGGAGTTACTCAAGCCCAGTTGCTCGCGCAACGTCTTTGCCAAGCCCGGCAGCAAGCCTCTGCCAAAGGCTCGCTGATGACGTCGCAACAGGCCATGGAACAAATCTTCAGGAACGGATCAGACAGGAAACCCAATCCGTTCTTGAATGGGGATCTGACACTGGTAGGTTGCTCGATCCAACAGGATTATTTGAAGTCGTCAAAGGTTGGAAAGAACTAGGCGGGCAATCGGAACACACGGTTTTTCACCTAGAAAAATTCGGGCGGGTTGTAAAATTCACCCTCCCGCCCAATTTCGGTGCCCAAGGTGCCGTCGCCTATCTAAAGAACATCGGCTTTTCCAATCGCCTCTTTGGCGATGATATTCGGTTTCACGGAATTCTAAATACGGACAAGGGTCCTGCCTTTGTCATCTCACAACCTTTTGTCAAAGGCACGGCTCCCACATCTGAAGAAGTCGCCACATGGTTCGAGGCCAACGGCTATCACTCCACCGGCCACAACCGGTGGAAAAACGCCGCCACCGGCACCGAGATTGCCGACGCCCTCATCGGCAACCTCATCAAAACCGACGATGGCGAACTCATCCCCATCGACCTCCAAGTTTTAGCTGAAGGCGCCGCCGCCTCTTCATCCACTATCCAAAATTCTCTATCCACAATCCCAAATCTCCTCGAAGTGCGCGGCGAAATTTTCATGCCCAACGCCGCCTTCGCCGCCATGAACGCGGAACGCGATGAGGCCGGCCTGCCCACTTTCGCCAACCCGCGCAACGCCGCCGCCGGCACCCTCAAACAACTCGACCCGAAAATCGTCGCCCAACGTCCGCTCGCCTTCCTTGCCCACGGTCTCGGTGCCTACGACGGCCCGCCCCTCGCAACCGGGCTCGAATTTCACGATCTATTAGACCTATTCCGCATCCCGCGCAACCAGCCGATTCTTACCGCCGACACTCTCGAGGAAATGTTGGACGCGGTGGCCACCATCAACCGCGAGCGCCACGGTTTTGACTACGGCACCGATGGGGCTGTCATCAAGGTGTTAGATATGACCGAGCGCGAGCGACTCGGTGCCACAGCCCGCGCCCCGCGCTGGGCCGCCGCCTACAAGTTTCTGCCCGAGCAGCAGGAAACCACCCTCAATGCCATCACCATCCAGGTTGGGCGCACCGGCGTTCTAACGCCCGTGGCGGAGCTCACACCGGTGCTCATTTCCGGTTCCACTGTTGCGCGCGCCACGCTGCACAACCAGGACGAGATCGACCGCAAACAAATCCACATTGGTGCCACCGTGCTGGTGGAAAAGGCCGGTGAAATCATCCCCGCCATCGTCAAGGTCACTCGTCCGGTTGTCGGTGCCACCCCGTTTTCACTGTTTGAGCACGTCGGCGGCAAGTGCCCGTCCTGTGGCGGTCCTATCTCACAAGAAGAGGGCTTCGTCGCTTGGCGTTGCACCAACTTCCAGTGCCCCGCCCAGGCCGTCACCCATATCACTCACTTCGCGTCGCGCAAGGCCCTCGATATCGATGGCCTCGGCGAGGCCGTCGCCGAATCCCTGGTGCGCCTCGGTCATTGCACCACCCCGCTGGACCTGTTTTCACTAACCGAAATCACGCTAGCCAACCTCAACACCGGCAGCGCGGAAGATCCCCGCCGCTTCGGCGAAAAAAATGCTGGCCGCATCCTGGCCTCGCTCCAGTCCGCCAAATCCAAGCCGCTCCACCGCTGGCTCTACGCCCTGGGTATCCGCCAACTCGGCGAATCAGCCGCCAAGGAACTCGCCCGCTTGCATCTCGATCTATCCGAACTGGCCGGTTCTCCCATTCTAGCAGAATTGCTCTGCGACACCCGGCCCGATGCCAAGAAGAAGAACGATATACTAACCAAACATGCGATCTCCGGCGATGTCGGCCCGGTCGTCGCCGAAACCTTCAGCGCCTTCTTCCAATCCGGCGCCGGCCAACAAGTCTTGGCTCGCCTCGCCCAGCTTGGTATAAATCCGCTCTCCGACAACTACCTGCCGATCCCCGCCGCCGCCGATATAACAGACAAGCCGCTTACCAGTAAAACCTTCGTCATCACCGGCACGCTGAGCATCGAGCGCGACGCCATGAAGGAACTCATTGAGAGCAAGGGCGGCAAGGTCAGCGGCTCCATTTCCGCCAAAACCCACTATCTGCTCTGCGGCGAAGGCGGCGGCTCCAAGCGTGACAAGGCCGAACAACTCAAGGTACCCATCATCGACGAAGCCGCCCTGCAAGCGATGCTCGCCGGAGGATAGGCGTCCTGCCTGTCGTTAGCATTCAGAACTTGCGTCTTGTGGTCTTGAGTCTTTCTTCAATCTTCGTGCCCGAAGTATTCGCACTTCCTGGCGCATAAGCGCAGCGGCTACGAGGACGCATTGGAACATCATTGGACAGCTCCGCACCGCGGCGGACAAGTCCGCCCCCTCCCAAGGCGGTGGCAAGCCACCGCACTCCAAGGCGGTGGCAAGCCACCGCACTCCAAGGCGGTGGCAAGCCACCCCCTCATAATCAACTTGGCTGGCGCGGCTTTTGGGCTATTGTTTCCTCATGTCGGCCAATGAACTGCTCGGGCGCATCACCACCTCCCCGGAAATTTGCCATGGTAAGCCGTGCATCCGCGGGCTGCGTTACCCGGTGTAGTGGCTGCTCGAACTTCTGAGCGGTTCCACCACGGAAGCCGAGATTTTGGCGGACTACCCCGATCTTGAACCCGATGACCTGAGGGCTGCGCATGCCTATGCCGCCCGCTTGGCCCGCATCAAGCGTTTTGAGACCCTCCCTGCGGCATGAATTTCTTTGGCGATGCCCAACTGCCCCGCTTGTTGGCAGCCCGCTTGAACCAGCTTGGCCAGTCCGCCCGTCACACCCTCGATCTTTCCGCAGGCAACCGCACCTCGGATCACATGATTGCTGAACTGGCGGATCTTGATGGGGCCGTGGTGATCAGCAAGGACGCCGATTTTCTCAGCTCACATCTCCTCCGCCGCAAGCCCGCCAAGCTTCTGCTGGTATCCGCAGGCATATCCCGAACATCAGCCTCCTTGGAACGTTGAGTAACTGCCAAATGCTTACCGCTGAGGCGCTAAGAAGACTCAAGACGGCAAGACCCAAGAGAAGAGCAAATCTAGAAGCGCTGCGCTCTCTTATCTTGTCTTGCATCTTCTGCTGTCACCCATTCCACTTTGCGCTCCTTTGCGGCCTTTGCGCCTCTGCGGTAAATCTTCAAGTCAGTCGGGAGGTTCAAGTCTTGGGTCTGAGGCGCAGCCTCGCCAGCCGGCGTTTTTCGCGAATCGAGCAATGATTTCGCAGATTAAGCGTTGCGTGGACCGCCGTTATCCACACAATTCAACCCGCTGGGCGTGCATTGGGTCGAGACTATGGCACTCGCCATAAGATCTACCCGTGAGAGCTCCGCGCTCGGGCTTGCCGTAGATCCTGGAAACACAGAAAACCATGTTACCAACCTTTCGTTGTTCCTATCCGCCGCAGCGGCGCTTGCCGTTGCCCGGCCACCGTCACCGCGGGTTTGCGCTGGTCATTACCCTTGCCTTGATGGTGCTGCTCACGCTGCTGGTGGTCGGTCTGTTGAGCCTGTCGGCAGTTTCCTTGCGGACATCCCGCCAATCTCAGGACCTGGCCACAGCGCAGGCCAACGCCCGGCTCGGCATGATGCTCGCCCTCGGCGAAGTGCAGTTGGCGCTGGGTCCTGACCAACGCGTGTCGGCCGCCGCCGCCGCCGTGATGGCCACCGCCAAGCAACCGCACCTCACTGGTGCCTGGGAGTCCTGGCGCTGGGATCCCGCGAAATCCTCGGCCCCCGCCTACAGCGAAAAGGCCGCGAAATTTCGCCGCTGGCTGGTGTCGACCCCCGATCCCAGCGCGGCCAAGAGTTTCAGCCTGCCTGCGGATGACCCGGCAGGGGAGTGCATCGAATTGGTAGGCACGCTGAGCAACAGCAATGTCGCCAACTCGGTAAAGGCCGCCACCATCCCCATTACCGAGCTCAAACGCGCTGGCGGCGTGGCCTGGGCGGTGTTCGACGAAAGCGCTAAGGCGTCCATCGACATGGCTGATCCCGCCAAAAAGCCCGCCCTCGGCGAGGAAGTCGCCTCCCGCAACGCACCTGGCAGATTTCGCGCGGATGCCATCGATCCGGTCAAACTGGCCAGCCTCAAAACTCCCAAAAACCTCGTCACTTTGGAAACCGCAGTCATTCCCGCCGGCCTACCCAACGCCCCGGATGTGCGCAAGCGCTTCCATGACTTTACCACCGGTTCGCTCGGCTTGCTCACCGACACCGCCAACGGTGGCTTGAAAACCGACCTCACTTCGCTGTTTGAGGCCCCCGGGTTTCCCAGCGCCTCCTTCCAATCTCTCACGCTTTATTCCAGCCCCTCGACTGCCGCCCCGCGCTGGAGTTACCTCTACGACCATTACCGCAAGTACAAGGCGCTGACATCCGCCAGCGCCGGCACCCCGATTTACACCCCGACCCCGGCCGATCTAGCGGTCACCACCACGGGCATGGATCCGTCGCCGCTGAAGGAACGCCTGCTGCCGGTCATCGCCAAGATGCAGATTGTGTTCTCCATCGTCTCTCACCACGCCCACATCTCTGACCGAATCGCATTCATGGACAACAACGGCGTGCCCAAGGGCAACCAGAACCACGCGATCCCCCACTTAGTTTACGAACCGGTTATCACCCTATTAAATCCCTACGACGTGGAGCTCGACCTCAAAAAACTGCGCATCCGCGTCTGGGATCCACCGGTCGGCTTTCGCTTCCAGAAAATCATCAATGGCAACGAGACCGCCGGGTGGTATCGCCAGGAAATGGAAGGCGGCGAATTCCAAGGTCTGGCACGCTTGAACATTGGCAACGAGCACAACACCTCCGCCCGCCGATCCTTCACCCTCTCGCTAACCGACGGCACCAGCCAGGCGGTTGGCACCTCGCTCAAGCTGCAACCGGGCGAGGTTAAGGTTTTCTCCAGCCGGGTCGAGAGCACCTGGTGCTGGGGCTTCGAGAACGCCAACGAGTGGAGCCCGCGCTCGTTTTTTAATTGGAACGCAGACGCAAACTTCGGCAATATCGACGCCCGCACCAACAACCAGATGGGCGTCGAAGCCGTGCCCGGCTGGGACCTGCGTGCCGGCCTCCAAACCGACCACATGAGCTACAGTGGCGGGCGCCCGGCCTCCACCTTCTACGATTTTGAGAGATTAGGCGGCGGCCCCGGCGGCGGATTCGTATCTATCAAAATTACCGACCAAGTAAAAGTCGAAGCCAAGCCGCAGCGCAACACGGGTGGAGACACTACCGTGCCGGACTATCAGGTGGACGTGCTAGCTGGCAACAATGCGGACGTCACCAAGGACATTTTGCGCTCTTATCGTTTCCGCTTTGCCGACCCGGTGGCCGAAATCAGCCAAAGTCCCCAAAAGCCAGTCATCAGCCGCAAGTATCTGGTTTCCGACACGCTACAGGAATGGAATGACAAGAGCGTCGGTGGCAAAAAGGCTATCGCCATGTTGGAAATGACCGCTCGCACCACCAAGGATCCCCTGGACGATAGCAAATCCTGGATCTTTAACAACCCGGTGGTGGAAGGTGGCGAGCAGAAATCCAGCCTCGTCGGTGCCGCCAACCAGAGTTATGACGTCAGGCTCATCGAACTGACTGGCTGGTCGAGTTTCCCGACCATCGAGTGGGATGCAACCAAAGGCCCCGGATATGGTCGCGGCTATTTCGGCGCCAGCCGCAGTTCGAACCAAGGGGTGACCAACGTGCCGATGGATCGGGTGGCGGTAGCCCCCGCAGCGTCCCTCGGCGATCTGATTGCCACTAATCTCGTCGCCAGTTCGCTGCTGCCGCGGGTGGTCCACCCGTTCGGCAATTCGCGGGCCCATCCCTTGCTTCCCGCCGGCCAAGTCACCCGTGCCCTAGACAGCGCCATGGCCCTCGACCATTCCTATTTCCTTAATGACACCCTCTGGGATCGCTATTATTTCTCCACGGTGGCCGCTTACGCCAATGGCGTTCTCAGCTCCAACCGCAGCCGTCAGGACGTGCTCAAAGGCATGCTCGACGGCTCCCAGCCCGCCCTCAACTCCCGCCTGCGGCCTGCTACCCCCCCCGGCGATGCCTCCCAACTCGCCTCGAAGCTCGATGCTTGGAGTGATGCGGACCGCGCCAAGAAACTCGCCGGTCAGTTTGCCGTGAGCGGCCCGTTCAACCTCAATTCCACCTCCACAGACGCCTGGCGCTCGGTGCTCAGCTCCCTCCGCGACCATGAAGTCACCTCTTGGAAAAACCGTGCCACCGCCAATGCCGACGCCACCCCCTTCGCCCGCATGGCCCTGCCGCTGGCCGGTGCTAACGATACCAGCGCCAACGCCAACGTGCTCGGCCAGATCCGCTGGGCCGGCTACCGCAGCCTCAGCGACTCTCAAATCGAAAAACTCGCCGCCGCCATCGTGTTGGAAATTCAATTGTGCGGCACCGGAGACAAGGCTCCGCCCCTAAGCGTCGGGGAGTTTGTCAACCGCCGGCCCGGGCCGGCCGACGGTCTGCACTGCCTCGCCGGCATCCTGCAGACGGCCATCGACAAGTCCGGCCTCAATACCGCCAACCACGCCAAAGACTCCAAATTAATCGACGTCGCCAGCATTGCGGCCTCTCGCAAAAAAGGTGCGGTCAATCTTCCCGCCATGACCGGCTTCACCGGGGAAGGCGCTCCGCCCATGCTCACCCAGGGCGACCTGCTCGCCGGCCTCGCGCCCATCGCCACGGTGCGCGGCGATACCTTTAAAATCCGCGCTTACGGCGAAGCCGCCTCCAGCAGTGGGGTGGTGCAGGCCCGCGCGTGGTGCGAGGCAGTGGTCCAGCGTCTGCCTGAATTTGTTGATCCGGCCGACCCTCCGGAAACTCTCGCTGCCAGCCTCACCCGTCCGATGAACCAAGTATTCGGCCGCCGATTTCACATCGTCGCCTTCCGCTGGATCAACCCCAAAGAATTCTGATCTAACACCATGCTACCCGCTCTCGCCGTTCTGGCGGCCTTCGCCGCCTTGCTCCTGCCCCTGGCTGCCCAAGACAAACTGGCCTTCCGTGCGGACATCCGCTTGCTCGCCTTCCAGCCCGACCAAGCCCTCGACGAGGTCTTCGCCCACGATCCTGCCCTGCCCGAGACCGCCGCCGCCGCCGCTGTCGCGGTCAAAGTGCCAGTGAAATCCTATCTGAACCACGAATGTTCGACCGTGACCCTTACCGGGCGGCGCATTGTCTTCACCACCCGGCCGGATCGCGGCTCGCTGGCACGCCCGGAAGACTTGTTGGGGGTGACCGTATTGGCCGAAGGCGTCCACTCCGCCATCCTGCTGTGCCTGCCGGTAGCCGCCGGCGATAAGGGCCGGTTTCGCCTGCTGGCTATCGACGACTCGAAACGGGTCTTTCCAGCCGGCAGCTTCCGCGTCTTCAATCTCAGCACGCAACCCGTGCGCATCGTGCTGGAGGAGAAAACCTTTGACTTTAAACCGGGAGACATCCAACTCATCACCGATCCGCCAGTGCGCGACGGCAATCAATCTGGCATGCAGGCCTTCGCCTTTCAGGACAACGTGTGGCAACGCATCGGCTCGGGCATCTGGCCACATCCTGGCAAAAACCGTGTCGTGCAGGTCCTCTTCACCGACCCCGCTACCGGCCAAGTCCAGCTCCGTGCCTACGACGACGTGCCGCCCCGCGAGCCAACCGCACCCGCCAAGGGCTTGGAACCTGTTAAAGCACCCAAAGTTCGGGGCTGACGCGGAGTGGCTCGCGGAGTGAGTCCGCGAGCTTCCTGCCCTTGCTTGGCTGCGTCTGGTCGATGCCACTGCGCTGCTCCGACAGGTTTTTTTAACACGGCGGTTGCGCCAGGGCCGGCAACTCGCTAGCCTTGGCGCGTGATCCGCCCGGTCGATTCCCTGCTCGAGTACCTCAGCGCCCAGCAAGCGCGGGGCATCTCCCATTTGCACCTAGACCCCGACGCCCGCAGCGGCCTCCGCGCACTGAGCGAACGCCTGCGTACGGGCAAACCCGGCACGGGGGTGCCCGCCGTGGTCGCGACAGCCAGTGTGCGCCCGCCACCGGTCCGTGTGCTACAGCTCGACGAACTCGCCCCGCAGGAGGTGACATCGCCCCCGCCGCTGCCCGCGCCGCAGCTGCTCATTGAAGGCGCGTCGCGTGCCGAAAAACTCGCCTCGTTGCAGCGCCAGGCGGACGCATGGCCGCCCGCCCGCGCCCTTGGCAGCTTGCGCGAGGTCCTGGTTTTCGCCACCGGCAATCCCGAAGCGCGCCTCATGTTTATCGGCGATGCGCCGGGCTACGAGGAGGAAAAAAAGCGCCTGCCCTTCGTCGGGCCAGCCGGCCAGCAACTCGACAAAATCCTCACCGCCATGGGCGTGGCGCGCAGCGACGTCTATCTCTCTAATATCGTCAAGTTCCGTCCTGCCACCGCGCGCCAGACGACCAACAACCGACCGCCGAGCACCGCGGAAATCGCCGCCTGCCTGCCCCTGCTGCACCAGGAAATCGCCATCGTCCGACCCCAATGCATTATTGCCTTGGGCGGCAGTGCCGCCGACGGCTTGCTCGGGCGTGGTGGCGACGTCGCTGCGCTGCGCGGCGCTTGGCATGAGCATGCCGGCGTGCCGCTGCGCGTGACCTACCATCCGAGCCAGTTGCTGCTCGCCGCTCACGACACGCAGGTCCGTCGCCTAGTATGGGAGGATCTGTTGGCCGTCATGGAACGCTGCGGCATGCCCATCTCTGACAAACAGCGCGGGTTCTTCCCGCCGAAGCCCTGACTGGCTCCGCCCGCTGCTGCCGCTGCCGACAGGGTGACAGACAAATTGTGGAGATTCCGCCGGATTGCCGACAGAGTGACAGACAAATTGTGGAAATTTCAACGAGCTGGCTCATCGACGACGGCTTTGGGGCCCAGGTCCACGGCGATGGGGTGCAGGTTTTCTCGCAGACCTTCACATGCTATCCAGCTGTGACCGGCGATCCAGAACCACCGCAGGTACAAGCAGGGATCGTGCGGCCGCCGCCTTCAGAGCCGCCGCCCATATTACCCACAGCGGCAAAAGCGAATCTGGCCGTATTGCGCCAATGATAAATGACACCGGAGAGGTTAAGTCGTTGCGCCAGGATTCATGACACCCGGCGCTTGGGTTGATTTTGCTTCTTTGGGGTGGTTTTGACAAGGTTTTCCGCAGGGGC
>WBXD01000091.1 GCA_008932935.1 Verrucomicrobiota bacterium | reverse complement strand
TGAGTGCGGTGGCTCGCCACCGCCTGGCCAAGCCAGCTTGCTGGCGCGTGTAGGCAGCAAGGAGCGGGGGCAGCTTGCCCCCTAGCCCATGAGACGCGTAAGAGCAAGCCGCCATGCGGCTGCCCTTGCGCTATCCATGGGCCACGGCGGTTGGCAACCGCCGCTCCCTTGAGTGCGGTGGCTCGCCACCGGCCTAGCCAAGCCAGCTTGCTGGCGCGTGTAGGCAGCATGGAGCGGGGGCAGCTTGCCCCCTTCTGCCCATGAGACGCGTAAGAGCAAGCCGCCATGCGACGACCCTTGCGCTATCCATGGGCCACGGCGGTTGGCAACCGCCGCTCCCATGAGTGCGGTGGCTCGCCACCGCCTGGCCAAGCCAGCTTGCTGGCGCGTGTAGGCAGCAAGGAGCGGGGGCAGCTTGCCCCCTAGCCCATGAGACGCGTAAGAACAAGCCGCCATGCGGCTGCCCTTGCGCTATCCATGGCCCATGGCGGCGGGACGCCGCAGCTACGACCCAAACGCAGTACGGGGCCGCCGACCTCCGATCGACGACCCCGCTAGTCCGGAGAAAACCCATTAACTCCGGAAATTCTGGCGCCCGCTGCCGAGGCGGCAGCGACCCATTCTACGGCTCGAGCAACTCGACACCAAGAGTGACGAAGTGAAGACCGATTGAATTGTTGGGAATAACTGCATGGCGGGCGAACGGGTGCAACTTACGAAAATCCCGGCGGTTTGTAAGCTATACTTTAGTATATTCGGTCAGCCCTGCCAGATTGGCCCGCAACAGCAGCCCAAATCACGGGAGGGTACTTTAGTGAAAACGTCTTGACGCGCCGGGCTTGGAGGGGCGGCTGATTCATCGCTGTCGGTGGTTAACCATGGCATGAGGGCCTGGCTCTACCGATTGGCCGTCACCGGCCGCGGGTGCGGCGGCCACCCGATTATTTGACGGTATTTCGCTGCCACTCGGCCAGCACGTGTGGAAATGATTTGATACATTGGTGGCGCGGCTGCAGTATTTGCCCCTGCCCATTGTGCGACCGCCCATGCCAGATCTCGACATCAGGAAAATCCACATCCTCCGTGGCCCGAACCTCTGGACCAACCAACCGGTGCTGGAAGCTTGGATCGCCATCGGCAGCATCAAGGAGGCTACTACCAAACAGTCGCCCGGATTCACCGCCCGACTCAAGGCTTGGCTGCCAGGCATGACCAAGCACGGTGCCGGCGAGGGCAAACCCGGCGAGTTTTTCACCCGGCCGAACAAAGCGGCGGCCCCAGCCCACCTATTGGAGCGCGTCGCCAGCGAACTGCAGACGTTGGTGGAGCATCCCACGAATTTTAGCAGCACCCAACCGCCTGATGCCAACGGCCTTTACAAGGTGATCGTGAGCTACCATGACGAGGAAGTGGCGCAAGCCTGTTTACACAGTGCGCGAGCCTTGCTGCTCGCCGCCTATCGGGGCGAAGCCTTTGATTTGGCGGCGGAACTCGAACTGCTGCGCGACGTCGTGGACTGCCACGCCCTCGGCCCGAGTACCAAGGCGATCGTGGATGCCGCCAAGCTGCGCGGCATTCCGTGGCGGCGTTTGCAACCCGGACGCAGTTTGATTCAACTCGGCCACGGTACCAAACAGCGACGCATTTGGACTGCGGAAACCGACAGCACCGGTGCCATCGCTGAACACATCGCCAAGGACAAGAATTTGACCCGTGCCACCTTGCGCAGGGTCGGGGTGCCGGTGCCCAACGGTCGCATCGTCACCGATGCCGAGGACGCCTGGGAGGCGGCGCAGGATCTGGGCCTGCCAGTGGTGATCAAACCCCTCGACGCCAACCATGGCCGCGGCGTATTTCTCGACATGCGTACCCGCGAACAAATCGCCGAGGTCTTCCCGCATGCCGCCGCCTGTGGCACCGCCGTCATCGCCGAACACTTCATCCCAGGCGTGGATCACCGCTTGCTGGTGGTCGGCTCGCGGATGGTTGCCGCCAGCCGCGGCGAGCCAGCTATTGTCATCGGCGATGCCATCCAATCCATTCACCAGCTCATCGAATCCCAGTTGAACTCTGATCCCCGCCGCAGTTTCCATGACACTGCACCTTGGGCCAAAATTGAAACCTCCGATTGGGATCCCACCCTGCTGGCCGACCTGCAGATGCAGGGGTTCGCGGTCACCAGCGTGCCCCACCAAGGCCAGCGCGTCATCGTCTCGCGCTTCGCCAACCCATCCGTCGATGTGACCGACGAAGTGCATCCGAGCGTCAGCGAACATGCGGTGATCGCCGCGCAAACCGCCGGCCTCGACATCTGCGGCGTCGATGTCGTGTGCGGCGATATCAGCCGTCCGCTTGAAGAACAGGGCGGTGCAGTGGTCGAAATCAATGCCAGTCCCGGTCTACATATCCATTTGGAACCGGCGGTGGGTATGGCCCGTCCGGTGGGTCAAGCCATCATCGACATGCTATTTCCGGCCGACGATGACGGGCGCATCCCGCTGCTGGCGGTCACCGGCACCCGTGGTAAAACTACCACCATCCGTCTCCTCGCCCATTTTTTGCGGGCCTCGGGCAAATTCCTCGCCGTGAGCTCGAGCGACGGCCTGCACTTCGGCACTCGCCACACCAGCCACACCAGCGGCGAGGGCGTGCCGGCCGTGTTGTTGCACCCGTGGACTGAAATCGCCATCTGCGAGGCCAGCGAGCAGAACATTCTCAGTGGCGGGCTTGGCTTCGATTCCTGCCAACTTGGCGTGGTACTCAACGTCAGCAGTGCCGGGAGTGACCCGGCCACCGCTACCTCACTCGAGCACCTGGCCAGGGCGCAACGCTGCGTGGTCAATACGATCCAGCCCCGCGGCACCGCCATCCTTAATGCCGACGACGAATGGGTCGTGCTCATGGCCGAGCACTGCAAAGGCAGTGTGATTTTCTTCACCCGTGAGCCTACACGGGCCGCCGTGATGACCCATCGAGCGCTGGGCGGTCGCGCCGTGCTGGTCCGGGATGGTTGCATTCAACTCGCCGATGGTCGCACCGAGCGCCAACTCTGCAGCTTGGGGCAGATCGCCATGCCGACCGCTGGCCACCGCGATGGCCGGCTCGAAAACCTACTTGCCGCAGTGGCAGCGGCGTGGGCCTACGGTCTGAGCGAGGTCTTTCTGAGCAGCGGCCTGCAGGATTTGGCGGGGCTGCTCTAATTGCACGCTGATGGGCAGGATCCAGACATTTTTGGCAGCATTGCTGTGGACACTCGCCGCCGCCGGTGCTTTTGAGCTTCCCGCCGCCTCGACTCAGTGCGTGGTCGGGCTGGCCGACGCTTGGGACAGTTCGCGTGCCACGCTGAGTTTTTATGAAAAACGCGGCGGCGCCTGGCAACGGATCGGCTCGGCTTGGCCGGCGCGCCTAGGTAGAGACGGCTTGGTGTGGGGCCTAGGAATGCACCCGCTGCCGGCCGCCGGCCCGACCAAGCGCGAGGGCGATTGGCGTGCCCCGGCCGGGGTGTTTAGCATAGGCGGAGTGTGGGGCTATGCCGCGGACATCCGCAAACATTCACAGTTGCCCTATCATCAGGTTGGACCACGCGATTTGTGGATCGAGGATCCGACGTCGCGTGACTATAACCGGCACCTGCTGCTCGATCATGACCCGGCTAACGCCTGGGAAAAAAAGCAACAGATGAAGCAGGGCGATCCGGCTCACGCGCTGAAATTGTTCATCGCCCACAATGCGCCACCCACGGCAGTCGCTCGTGCCGGCTCATCGATATTTTTCCATATTTGGCGTGCCGATGGCGGCAAGCCCACCGCGGGTTGCACCACGATGGCCGAGGCACGATTGCGTGAGCTCATCAGTCGGCTCGATCCGGCCCGCAAACCGCTCTACGTGCTCCTGCCCAAGGCCGAGTACGCCGCGCTCCGGGCCGCATGGAAGCTGCCGTGATCCCGTCGCTAAACAGCCACCCCCTTTGAGGAGCCACCACAGTTTGTGGTGGTCGAGGACGCACAGACCATCAATGAGCGCCGAAGGCGTCGTTCATGGCTGTGCCGTCTGCACGACGACAGTCACGTCGTCGCTCCCCAACGGGTCGCCTCCGAGCCGAGCGAGTCGGAGGCGGCTGGCGGGCGGATATGTCTCACAAACCGATCTCAACCCATGCGGGCGGCGAGCAATTCGCGCTGGTGGGCGAGTTCGGCTGGCAAATGATCACCGAGGGAGGTGAAGAACTCCTGCTGACCGGCGAGTTCCGCCTGCCACTCGGAACTATCCAAGGCCATCAGTTCAGCGAATGTCTCAGCAGTGAAGCCGTCCAAGCCGGCGGTGTTGAAGTCGTCGAAGGACGGGCTGGCACCGACCTGTGTGTCGTTGGCACCGATCTGGCCGTTGCAGCGTTTGACGATCCACTCGAGGACGCGCATGTTCTGGCCGAAACCGGGCCACAGGAATTTGCCTTCGGCACTCTTGCGGAACCAGTTGACGTGGAAAATCTGCGGCAGCTTGGTGACATACTTGCTCATTTCCAGCCAGTGGCCGAAGTAGTCGCCCACGTTGTAACCGCAGAATGGCAGCATGGCCATCGGGTCACGGCGGACTTTGCCGAGGGTGCCGGCGGCGGCGGCGGTCATTTCCGAGCCCATGGTGGCTCCGACATAGACGCCGTGATTCCAATCCATGGCTTGAAAAATGAGCGGCATGGTCGTGGCGCGACGGCCACCGAAGACGATGGCGTCGATGGGCACACCGTCCGGGTTTTGCCAGTTCGGGTCGGTAGTCGGGCACTGCACGGCGGGTGCGGTGAAGCGGGCGTTGGCGTGGGCGGCGCTGCGGCCACAGTCCGGCGTCCAGTCTTGGCCAGTCCAATCGATGAGGTGGGCTGGCGGGGTTTTGGTCATACCTTCCCACCACACGTCCCCGTCGTCGGTGAGGCCGACGTTGGTGAAGATGGCGTTGGCCTTGATGGATTCCATGGCCAGCGGGTTGGTGTCGTAAGCGGTGCCGGGGGCGACGCCGAAGTAGCCGGTTTCCGGATTGATGGCGTGGAGTTTGCCGTCCTCGTGGGGCCACAACCAGGCGATATCGTCACCGATGATGGAGGTTTTCCAGCCGGCATCCAGATAGGCTTTTGGCGGAATGAGCATGGCGAGGTTGGTCTTGCCGCAAGCCGAGGGGAAGGCGACGGAGAGATAGTTGGTGGTGCCGTCCGGGGCGTGCACGCCGACGATGAGCATGTGCTCGGCCATCCACTGGTTGTCGCGGGCAATGTTGGAGGCTATGCGCAGTGCAAGGCACTTCTTGCCTAGCAGCGCGTTGCCGCCGTATCCCGATCCGTACGACATGATTTCGCGGGTCTCTGGGAAATGCACGATGTACTTGTCGTCGTTGCAGGGCCAGCTGGTGTCGGCCTGGCCGGGAGCCAGCGGCGCACCAACCGAGTGCAAGCAGGGGATAAAGGTGCCGAAACCGTCGCGCTTGTTGGTGATGGCGCCGGCCGCCTCATCTTCGAGGCGCTTGAGGACGTGGGCACCCATGTGGCACATGATGCGCATGTTGGTGACCACGTAGGCACTGTCGCTGATTTCCACGCCGATTTTGGCCAGCGGCGAATCCAGCGGGCCCATGCAGAAGGGAATCACATACATCGTGCGGCCGGTCATGCAGCCACGAAATTTTTCGTTGAGCGTGACGCGCATTTCGGCCGGATCGGCCCAATGGTTGGTGGGGCCGGCGCCGGCTTTGGTGGCCGAGCAGATGTAGGTGCGGTCTTCGACGCGGGCGACGTCGGACGTGGTCGAGCGGGCCAGGAAGCAATTCGGCCGCGTCTCGGCGTTGAGTCGGGTGAAGGTGCCTTTCTCGACGAGCAGGGACGTCAGACGCTCCCATTCGGTTTGGGAACCATCGCACCACTCGACGGCGGCGGGATTGCAAAGAGCGGTCATGTCAGTGACCCATTGTTGAAGGGCGGCGTGAGTGGTAGTAGTTGCGGTGTTGGACATAGCGTCGCCAGTTAGACTGACGAATGTCATAATTGCAACCTTATGAGGCAAATTGCCTTGAATGTAGCAATTATTGCAGATAGATGCGGGCGGGCAGTCCCCTCCCCCGTAGCGGGCCGCCAGCACCTCGCGCCTTGCGATGTGAGGCGCTGGCCGCCCAAACGCCAGAGCCGTGACCTTGCACAAGGACGACACCGCCGCCGCTGGAAATATTGCTACTCAGCGGTAGAGTTCGCAACTTTCCGCGCCCACGCTTGCGAATAGCCGCCCGCCGTGTTATGCCCGCTTCGCATGGGCATGGCTGAGCGAAATTACGAGCAGGGACGCGGACGAACCCGAGGCGGGCTGAGCCAGGTCACACCCGTAGTCAAATGGCTCATCCTCACGAATCTGGCGGTATTTTTCGCCGACATTCTGTTGTTTAATAACCGGCTGGGAGAGTGGGGGTGCTTCACGATTGATTCAGCCGTAAGCCACGGCCGACTATGGGAATTTATCACCTTCCAATTCCTGCATGGCAACGTGTTGCACGTGGTATTCAACATGCTGGGGCTGTTTTTCTTCGGCCCCTGGGCCGAACGCTGGTGGGGCGCTCGGCGGTTTCTAGTGTTCTATCTGCTGTGCGGGGCCGCCGGCGCGGCCTTCTACACCGTGCTGGCCTGGCTCCGCGTCTTGCAACCGATCATGGGCGTGCCGCTCGACAGCGTGCCGCTGGTCGGCGCCTCGGCCGGCATCTACGGCGTTCTGGTGGGAGTGGCGGTCCTCGCCCCTGACCTGCGGGTGATGCTATATTTTCCACCCATCGAAATGTCGATGCGGCAACTGGCGATGGTCGTGTTGGCGATCGCCACGGCCACCGTCATCCTGGGTCTGGGCAATAACGCCGGCGGCGAGGCGGGTCACCTGGGCGGAGCGATTCTGGGGTTTTTGCTGATGCGCCAACCGGGCTTGCTGGGCTGGGCCGACTGGCGTGGCGCAGCCGTGAAAATCATCCGTCCGCGAGCCTTTAGCGTGCGTCCCGCAGCGAAATTGCGGCCGCGCACCGACATAGATCTGCACGGCCAGGCGGAGGTGGACCGCATCTTGGATAAAATTTCCGCCCAGGGGTTCCAAAGCCTGAGCGACGCGGAACGCCTCCACCTCCAACAAATCGCCAAATCTACCCCTCCCCAGCTATGACCGATGCCGCCATGATGGACGCCCCCGATCCCGCAACGCAACTGGCCAGGCTGCGCGCCATCATGCACCGGCTGCGCGCCCCCGGCGGTTGCCCCTGGGACGCCGAGCAATCGCATGCCTCGCTCATTCCCAACCTCATCGAAGAGGCGTATGAGACGGTGGACACGATACAGCGGGGCGATTTCAACCACCTGCGCGAAGAGCTCGGCGATCTGCTCTTGCAAGTGGTTTTCCACAGCGAATTGGCCGAAGAGGCCGGCCATTTCAATTTCGATGACGTCGCCCGCGAAATCTGCGACAAGATGATCCGCCGCCACCCCCACGTGTTCGCTCAGAGCGCCGCAGACACCCCCGAGGCCGTGCTCATCCAGTGGGATGAAATTAAACGCGAGGAAAAAGGCAGCGCCGGCCAGCCATACCTCTACGGCATAGGCCACGGCCTGCCAGCCCTCCTGCGGGCCGCCAAACTGCAGAAAAAGGCCGCTAAAGTCGGCTTCGACTGGCCGGATGAAACCGGTGTCTTGGCCAAAATCCACGAGGAGCTCACCGAGCTCCACCATGCCATCGCCGCCGCCGACCCGCAGGCCATTGCCGAGGAAACCGGCGATTTGCTATTTTCCATCGTCAACCTGACCCGCTTCCACCAGCTCGATCCAGAACTGGTGATGGCCGCCGCCAACCGCAAATTCGAACAACGCTTCGCCACCATGCAGCAGCGGCTCCTGGCCGCCAACCTCAGTCTCGAGGTGGCCACCCTCGACCAAATGGAAGCCGCCTGGCAGCAGGTAAAAACGCTGGAATAAAGAGCCCGGGAGTCAGTCCCGCATTTCGTGCATTCGGACATGGGTCGCATCACAGCATGCCTGCAAAGCAGGGTGGGTTCCGCGGCTGATGGACGCCTGGCGCTTCAATCCGCGCCCCCCGTGAAGGGGGCGACTCTGAAAAGTAAAGAGCCCCCTTTACTTTCCAAGGCGTTTCAATCCGCGCCCCCCGTGAAGCATGATATGGGGACAGAGAAATTGTGGTTAGCGGGTGTTGGCCAGTTTGGCGGCAATCATGTTGGAGGCGATGGCGAGCGAAGCGGGTTCATGATCGGCGCGGCGGTATTGTTCGCGGCGCAGCAGGATGTTGCCCGAGGTAAAACCGTTGGAGGCGGCGAGGAATTTGCCGTAGGGATTTTGAAACGACAGGGAAACGTTGGCCTCGGCGCATGCGGCCATCAGGGCGGCGGAGCAGGAGATATCCCAACCGAAGCAGGCGATGCCGTCCAGGTTGTGGAGTGGGACGCGGAGCTTGGTTTCGCCCTCATGGCGGATTTCGATGGCGGCACCATCTTTGCGCAGATAGGCGCCTTCAAGCGTGACAAACAGCGTGTTGAGGTGCGTCTTCATAGGATATCGGATTTAAGTGCGGCTGAAAACCACGCTTGGGCACCTCGTTTGAAGCGCAGGGCTTTGGGCTGGCAGATGTCGATGAGCGAACAGGCGTCGCAGCGGCAGGGGTCGTATTCGGCCAGCGGGGTGACACGCGACTCGATCATCGCGTGCAGGGCGGCGGCGGTTTCAGTGACGAGTTGGCGCAGCGGATCGTCAAATTCCACCGGGAATCGGCGCCGATTTTCCCCGTAGAACAAAAATCCGCTAGGCACCGTCACTGCCAGCATTTCTTCCAGACACATCACCTGGGCGCACAGTTGGACGTCATCGGCGCGATGTGATTTGGGCTTGCCGCGCTTGTATTCCACCGGCACGACATCGCCGTTGCGTTGAAATTCCACGATGTCGCACTGACCGGAAATACCTAGCAGAAATGAGCGCACCGGCATGCTGCGGGTGATCCGAACACCCGCCTTGCTTTCGTCCGGACCCTCGTGGGCCTTGTGATGCAGCACCTGCCCCTCGGCCGTGAACTGGTTTTCCGCCCACACTTGCTCCAGATGGATCAGTCCGCATTGGCGCGGGCAATACAACCAGTGCTGGAGCGCGGAGAGCGGCAGAAGTTGGTCTTCGGTGAACATGGAGGGAGGATGGCTTGACTGCATGCGCTTTCTTGATTAAACTGCATGCATGACACAGGTGACTGTAAGGAAAGTGCAGAAGGAGTGGGTGGCGAAAGCAAAAGCTGACGCTGCCGCGAGAGGGGTGTCGATGAATGCGATCCTAGTGGCTGCTTTGAAAAAAGGACTGGGCGTGGATAGCAAACCCAAGACGAATGGGCTGGAGCGATTTGCCGGGACCTGCCCTGAAGGTTTCGGCCCGGAGTTTGAAGTGGCCATGGGGGATTGTTCCCGCATCGATGAGGAGATGTGGAAATGAAGATCGCTCTCGACGCAAATGCCTACTCCGATTGGAAGCGGGGGGTTCGGTGGATGGATGAGATTTCCACGGCAGACGAAGTCCATGTGAGTGCGACCGTCATCGGCGAGCTTTGTTATGGTTTTGCCTGTGGGAATCAGGAATTGGCGAATGTTGCAGAGCTTGAGAGATTTTTGTCGCACCCTGCCGTCGTTGTGAATCGAGTCACGGAATCCACGGCCCGGCACTATGCAGTGCTGAAAAAGTTTCTCCGGTTGCTGGGGACGCCATTGCCTGAGAATGACATTTGGATCGCGGCCTCCAGCATGGAACATGGCTCCATGCTGCTCACTCGCGACAGCCACTTTGCATACCTGCCGCAGTTGCGAGTGCGGTGGCCGCAAACTTAGGTGGGAGATTTGGGCTGGCATGATTCAAATGCATCCGCCTTTCCCATCGTCTCGCCGGTTTCAATTACCCGGCACACCTTGCCGCCGCAATTTGGGCAGAATCCGCGCAGGATGATGTCGCCGGACGGATGGAGTTCGCCCG
>WBXD01000090.1 GCA_008932935.1 Verrucomicrobiota bacterium | reverse complement strand
GGGCACGCCTTGAGCGTCGAGGTCAATGCCGGCATTGAGCAACGCTTCCTCGATAACAAGGGCGACCAACATGCCACAGTGATCACCGCCCCCGCCGCCAACTTCTACCAAACGTTCGCCGACAGCGCCAAGACCAGCGCCAGCTACGGGCTACGCGTCGGTTATGGCATCACCCACTCCGCGAGCATCTACGCTGGCTATGAGGGCCGCATTAGCTCCGACTCCAGTGGCAACGCCAATCTGGGCCTGCGTGTTAGCTTCTGATTCGCCCCCATTGATACGTCAAAAATCAGCAATCATCAGTCGTCAATCATCAATCAAATTGTGGAGTGTATGGTTTTCAGATGACTCCGTTTCGAGTTTTGCTTGGTTAAGTTAGCGCTTATGGGGTGCACCCCTCCGGGGCATGCGCGTCAAGTTAAGGGCGTTTTCCCTTTAACCACGCGTTTTTTTCTATTGTCGGGGGGGGCCATTGGCAGTTTCAGCGTTGCCAACGCCCGCATCCAAGCAATCCTGGAACTTCCGGATTGGCCGGTTCCAGAAAAAGCTCCGCAGCGGTCTCTACTCCGTTAGGACATTCTGTTGTCCGATCGGACGCCAGAATGTCCTAACATAGCAGGCGGATTTGTCGCGGTATTGCCCAAGGTTTCCCAGCACTGCCTCCAGTGATTGGCGATTCTTGATAGAAGCCCGGCGATGGACTCCACTCAGTTAGGACATTCTGTTGTCCGATCGGACACCAGGATGTCCTAGCAGATACCAGGCTGTCCAACTGGTGCAACTGGTGCAACTGGTCCAACTGGTCCAACTGGTGCAACTGGTGCAACTGGTCCAACTGGTCCAACTGGTCCAACTGGTCCAACTGGTCCAACTGGTCCAACTGGTCCAACTGGTCCAACTGGTGCAACTGGTGCATTACCGAGTCGGTTGGAGCCTTCAACCGGGGCTTGGATGGCTCGGCGGATGGCCCTTGACGCCTGGTAGGTCAAGTGTTTTCGCCTTAACTTGACGCGCATGCCATACGGTGAGGTGGAAATTTTTAAATAGTCTTCCAATTTTCCGCCAACGACTTACGTACGGCGCGTGTCCTGGCTGTATCTGACCATCGCCTCCGCCTTTCTGCTGGCGTTTTACGACTATTTCAAAAAGCTCGCGCTGCATAACAACGCGGTGCTGCCAGTGATCTTCGGCAGTGTCGCCGCCGGCGCGCTAGTGTGGCTGCCGTTCGTGGCATGGTCGGCACTCGCCCCCGCCTCGCTGCCTGCTGACTTCCTTTACGTCACGGGCATTTCCGCCCGCAGCCACGGCTTGTTGTTTGGCAAGGCGGTGATCGTCGGCACCTCCTGGCTATTGGGCTATTACGGGATCAAGGCGCTGCCGCTGTCCATCGCCGCGCCGATTCGCGCGACCGGGCCGCTGTGGACGATCACCTTTGCGGTGCTGCTGATGCACGAGGCACCGAGCCCGAAACAATGGGTGGGCGTGGCCTTCATCCTGGCCGCATTCTTTGCCTTCTCGTTTGTCGGGTGCCGCGAGGGCATTCACTTCCACCGCAACCCGGCGGTGTTCTTCATGATCGGGGCCAGCTTGTTTGGCGCCGCCTCCACCCTCTTCGACAAATATCTACTGCAAGTCGCCCACCTCACCCCCTGCCAAGTGCAAGCATGGTTCACCATCTACACCTGCCTGATTCTGATTCCGCCGCTGGCGCTGTGGCGGCGGCGGGGCCGACGGCACCCGTTCCACTGGCATTGGGCGATTCCGCTCATCGGCATCACCCTGCTGGGGGCGGACTTTCTTTACTTCAGTGCCATCGCGCAACCCGGCTCGCTCATTTCGCTCATTGCGCCGCTGCGCCACGCCGCGGTGATTGTGGCGTTTTTATTGGGTATTTTCCTGCTGCGCGAAAAACACCGCCACGCCAAAGCCGCCTGCGTCGCGGCCATCATCACCGGGTTGATTCTGCTCTCCTAACCGCTTACGGTTTGGACCAGTTCAAGCCCTTGTCCCGGCGCCAATGCCGATAGGCCTTGAACTGCTCGCTTTTCGCCAACAGCAGGCGCTGCGGATCCTCCGCTAGAAACGTCTCAAACTCACCCCGCGACGCGGCGACCCCGCCACCCGCAGCCGCTGCTTTCGGCATGGAATCGCGCGTTTTAAGCGCCTGCTCGATTCGCTGCAAGCTGCGCCCGTTGCGGATCACCGCGGCCACGGCCAGCACCAGACATGCGGCGCACACCACGAGCAGAATGAGGCAGGCAAATATTTCCGTCTCTGTCATGCGTTCAAGGCTGACGGACTTGGCGCTGCCTGCCAAGCCCCAAGTGCCAATATTCGCCGGCACAACCTGCAACACTCCCCTGCCGCGAGACGCGACAGGCACGTGGTCAGGCACCCGCCTGATCACGGCCCGATGGAGCGTAACAAGGCGGCGGCGGCTTGATGGGCCGGGTTGCGCTGGAGGGCTTCGCGGGCAGCGTTGGCGGCGGCGGCGGGTTGCTTGAGGTGCAGATAGAGGGTGGCTAGCGCATACGGTGGCTCCGGGTCATTGGGGCCTAAAGTGCTGGCTGTGCGCAGTGAGATGATAGCTGCCTCATCGCGCCCCTGGCTGGACTGCAACAAGCCGAGATTGTAATAAGCCCGCGAATACCGGGGGTTGAGACGGATCGCCTCGCGCAAGTGTGACTCGGTAGCCGCCAGATCGCCGAGTTCGGCCAGCGCGAGCGCACTCAGATACGGCAACTCCGGATCCTTTGGCGCAATTTTAGCCGCCTCCGCCAGTACCGGCAACGCTTCGCGGGTGCGCCCCACACCATCTAGATAAACCGCCAGCTCCCGCCGGGCCGCCGCCGAACCTTGATCCCAGTCCGCCGCCTTGCGCATGTGCGTCTCCACCGCCGCTGCCTCGCCGCGGTGGAGGGCCAAGCGCGCCAAGAGCATCTGACCGGCGGGTTGGTCGCCTTGGTGACGCGCCACCTTTTCCATTTCAAGGACCAAGGCGTCGTCTTTAGGCAGGCGTTCGAGCGCGCCCCAGCCGGCATCGAGGCGCACCGACCTCACAGGATCCTTAGCCAGTCGCGCCCACTGGGTGCTGTTGGCGGGGCCTCGTGCCAACAGGTATGCGGCGGCACCGCGCGCTAGCGGATCTTGGCTGACAGAGGCCAACCCGGCCCGCTGGGTGACGCGTGCATCCTGCGCCCACGGTTCGAGCAGGCGCAGCAAGGTCGCCTGCCACGCGGCATTGTCCTCGCTGTCAAACGCCACCAGCAACTTCTCCAGAGCCTCCGGCTTGCCGGTGAACGCCGCCGCCACCGCCCGTGTGCGGTCGCGCACTAAGGGCTTTTTCGTGTCACCGTACCATTTGTGCGTCCAATCAATCTGCCAATCCAGCCCTTTATCGGCGTGGCAGGTATTGCAGGCATTGGGCGTACCCAGTTCTTTTGTTAGGACCGGATCCGGGCTGGGAAACCGGTGGTCGCTGCGTGTATCGCGGCCCATGTAGGTGGATTTCGGCATGTGGCAGTCCACGCAGCGGCTGCCGGCGCTGCCTGGTTTGTGGAACGAATGCGCCGCCGGGTCGATGACGATGGCGCCACGCACGCCGCTGGCGTGGCATTGCATGCACAACGTGTTGGTAGCCACCGCGGGTTGGCCGCCTTTGGGCGTGGCGGCGTGGGCATCATGGCAGTCGATGCAAGAAATCCCCTTGTGACCCATGCGCGAGAGCAGCAGGGAGGTGAAGTTGTAATCCTCATCGATTTGCTGACCATCCGGATGATAGAGGCCGGGCTGGCTCGGCAACGCCAGACTGTAGTGATCGAAAAAATTGTCGCCTATCAGGAATTCCTCATCCATTTCCTCGCGCCGGCTGTGGCAGCTGGCACACGCATGCATCCACTGTTGCGGCGTGTACTTTTTCTTGAAATCGACGATGCATTCGTTAGGCCGGTGTGACTCCCGCGACGGCCCGTGGCATTGGGCGCAGCCGACGCCCTGCTCGAGCCAGCGGGTCGCATAGCCATCGGCCTGCGGTAGGTAGTTTTTTCGGTACTGAGTGAAGTGGCAATATGCGCACTGGCTGTTCCAGTTCATGCCGCGCTGCGTCCAATGCCCCCATTCCTGTGGTTGGCGTTGGTCGGTGCCAAACATGCTGAACCACTCCTGTTTGATCGGATCCCAAGCGGCGTCGGGCACCTGGTAGCGGCCCTTGCCAAAATCCAACACGTATTGGATGAGAGGTCGGTAGCCGATGGCCATCGCAGGGGCTAGGGCGATGGGAGCCGCCCCCGAGGCGGCATCGTGCCATGTGATGCGCGGCGCACTCTCGCCGCCGGAAAACTGCCAGCGCACCTTCCCCAAATCCAGCGGCTTGGCCCGGAACGCCCAGGCATCCTCGAGCGAGCCGACATTGCGATGCGCCAAGGCATGCATCGAGCCGCGCCATGCTTTATCCGCCGACTGGTGGCAGGCACGGCAGTCGGACGACTTCGCCAGTGGCGGCAGCGCGGTGGTGGCAGCGCCGGGAGGCCCGGCTTTGCGCCCGCATGAGCCAAGCCCAAGTGCCAGCGCAATGACCAGCCACGGTGTCCAGAAAATCCTCACAGCCAAGATGTGCTCAAATCTATCCCACATCGCAAGCAAAACCCGCCGCATCGACGTATGGATTGGTGGGCGCTGGAGGGCGGGGGCGGGATGAGCGTCTCGCCGCGCTGATGGATCGCCTGGATGACGTGAAATCGGGTGGGCCGTTGAGCAGGGAGGAAATGAATGAGCGCTAAGGTTTTTCTCGATACCAATGTGGTGGCCTACGCGTCCGCCAGAGGCGGCCCCTCAGCGGCCCGCCGCGGCGACCATGGCGTGGAGGCGTGCATTAAAATCCCCGGCAGCGGTGAGTTGTTCCAGGCCTAGCAACATGCGGTAGCACCAGTAATGGGGCATGTTGGCGGGCACGTTGATGCGTTCGGCGGCGGGTTCGGGGTGGCGGAGCGATTCATCCATCGCCAGCAAATCCTGCAACGGGATCACCGCCCACATTGCCGGCGAGTGGAGGTGCAGCGCGAGGATGCTTGCGGCGGTATCGCCGGACAGGTGGAGCGAGGGGAAATCCAGTCCTAACATGCACCAGGCGAAGTGGCCGGTGAGTTTACCGTCCTCACGCCACCATTCGCGCAGGGTGGGCATGTCGTGGGTGGACGGGCTGACCACACACAGATAGGGTGCGTCGGCCGGATGGGAAAACTCGGTGTGGCGGGTTTTTGGCATGCGTTGGATTTCTAGCGACAGCAAACCGAGTTCTGCCATCACGCCGGGCACACAAGCCGGCACCATGCCCAGATCCTCACCGCATAAGAGCATGCTGGTGGCATGGCGCAACGCCGGCAGTTTTTGATAGCCGCAGGCCTGCCAAAAATCCTCCTGCCGCCGGTGGAAGTAATCGTCGTACATCTCATCGAGGCGCCACTTCACATCGTCGTCGAGTTCCTGATAGGAATGGGTTGTCCGCATCTCGCAGCGCGGATGGAACTGGCTGCCGTCGCTGCCCGGCACCTCGAACAACAGCACCTCACTCGCACAATCCATCAGGGCATCACGAATCCATCCATAACGGGCTTGCTCCGGCGCGCCGGGCGCGCTCGCCTCGCGGAAAAATTCCACGATTTGCCGCTGGGTGGCCACGGCGTCCTGTAACTTCCAATAGTCATATCCACAGGGCTCGAGGTATTGATCCTTCACCCAATCCACCTCTCCACCAAAGCGCCCGGCTAGCGAGTGTTCGCGGATGTAGGGACGGCAAAACCGGCAGTAATCAACCGCGATGCCCCGCTGCTGCAATTCGTCGAGAGTCACCGGCAGGGCCGGCTCAAACCACCCCATGATCCCTTCCACCTGGTCCTGCGGAATTTGCCAGATGCGGAAAAACCCGAGGATGTGATCGATGCGATAGGCATCGAAGTAGCGGCCCAACTGGGCGAAGCGTGCCCGCCACCAGGCATAGTCGTCGCGCTGCATTGCCTCCCAGTCATAGGTCGGAAACCCCCAGTTTTGGCCCTTGGTGGCGAAGGCATCGGGTGGCGCGCCAGCCTGCGCCGTCATCTTGAACAGGTGTGGCAACGACCAAGCCTCGACCGAGTGGCGGTCGATGCCAATGGGCAAATCCCCCTTCAGAACGATGCCGCGTGCATGCAGGTGGCACACTGCGGCGCTCAACTGGCGGTCCAGTTCGTATTGCAGCCAGATGTGATAGAACACCTCCGGCCAACTCGCGGCGGTGGGACTGGCGAGGGCCTCCGCACGCTCACGGTCATAGCTGGACCACTCGCCCCAGCGGCTAAAGTCGGCGCTCTGGTGACGCTCGCGCAACAGACAGAACACCGCATAAGGCAGCAACCACTCGCGGTTGTGCTTGAGAAATTTGTGAATGCCGGGGTCTGCCAGCAGGGCTGTCTGATGGTATTGATAGATCAGGCGGGTCAGGCGGCGTTTCACCAGCATTACCGCCTCGTAATCCACCGCAGCCAGCGCATTGAGTTGGCGACGTGCGGCGGCAGCCTCGGCGGCGAGATCCGGCGGCGGCGGATAGGATAGGTCATCGACGCGCAGATAGAGCGGATGCAGGGCGAACCCGCTGATTGCCGAATACGGATAGGAATCGGTCCAATCGCCCGCCGCGGTGGTGTCGTTGACCGGCAGGATCTGGATCAGCCGCAACCCGGCGGCAGCTGCCCAATCCGCCAGGTTTGCTAGATCGGCGAACTCACCGACGCCGAGGCCGCGCTCGCTGCGCAGCGAAAATACCGGCACCGCCACCCCGCAGCCACGGAACATCTCTTTGGGGTTGCGGGCGTAGCCTTCGTCGCTTACCCGCGTCCATTGGCGCAGGCCCCGGGCCTGGCTTGCCAGCACGCGGTTAGGCCCATGCTCGAGAGACAGCACGCGGCCGCTTGGCACCTCGCACAGCCCGTACTTGTATTCGATATGTCCGGCCGCGGGCAGGCTGAGGGCCACCCGCCAGAGGTTGGCGGAGATTTCCTCCAGCGGTAGGGCGTGCAGCTCATCCCAGTCGCCAAGTTGCCGCACGCTTCCTAACAGACATGGTGCCTGCCCCGGCGCCACTCCAGCCATGCGCAGCACAAATTCACTATTGGCGGCGGCCACGCCGGCGGCAGCGGGCGGATGGAACGGCCCGCGTTGGGGCAGCAACACCGCGAAGGGTTTAGTTTCCAACGCATAGTCCGCAGTGCCGGCCGAACACCATGTATCTAGCAACTCTACCAGGTCGCGCACCGCCGGATCCACCTCAATGACCCGCGGTGCCAGCCACTCGTCAAGCTGCAACCCGTTGCCGTCCTGGCGCAGTTGATAGTGATAGGACAAGCGCAAGGGGCCGCTGCCCTGCAGGTCCACAGCAACTTCCCACTGCCGCGCGTTGAGCCAGCGCAGCGGCAGCAGCTGCTCGATGCGCGCGCCGCTGCCGGTGAAAAACACTACCAGTTTCAACCACAACGACTGGCCTGGCACCGTGTAGTAATTGACGCGAAATACGAGTTGCATAGTAACACGATGGCACGTCTCAGCGTTTTGCGGCTTTCTGCAGCAGGCGCAGGCGGGCCAGCGCGGCGCCGCTAGCGAGCAACTCGCGGGACACCTCGATGCCTTCGCCAAGGTTGTCGGCCAAGCCTGCGCAGGCAATGGCTGCCCCGGCATTGAGCAGCACCATGTCGTGCTTGGGGCCGGTATCGCGGCCGGCCAAGATGGCTTCCAAAATAGCCGCGTTGGCCTTGGCGTCGCCGCCTTGCAACTCGCCCACCTCGGCCTGCTGCAAGCGGAAATCGCGCGGGTGCACCTCCTCATCCTCGATATCCTGATAGGTACCGGCCTTGCAGATGCGGGTGGAGCCCATCAAGCTCACCTCATCCACCGCGCGGCCATCGTCGGTGGCTCCAGACGCCACCCAAGCACTATCCCGTCCGAGACTTTCCAGAATCTCGGCAAACACCGGACACAACTCACGGGAAAACACGCCGACGAGTTGGCATTGCGGGCGGGCCGGATTGAGCAAGGGCCCGATGATGTTGAAAATGGTGCGCACCCCGCGCGCCGCCAGGATTTTCCTAACACCCGAGACCGCCTTGAACGCCGGGTGATACGCCGGAGCGAACATGAAGCCGACGCCAGCCTTTTCGAGGCAGCGGCGGAACCCGTCGGCCGGCAGATCGATGCGGATGCCCAGCGCCTCGAGCACATCGGCCCCGCCACTGGGCGAGGTGATGCCGCGGTTGCCGTGTTTGACCACGATGGCGCCGGCGGCGGCGGCGACAAACATCGCGGTGGTCGAAACATTGAAGAGGTTGAGTTTGTCACCGCCGGTGCCACACAAGTCCAAGGTGGGCCCCTCCAACTCCAGCAAGCCCAAGTGCGGATCGAGCGCATGCTCAAGAAAGACCTCAACGAACCCGGCAATCTCCGCCGGCGTCTCGCCCTTGTTCGCGAGAGCTTCGAGCAAGTGGGCTTTTTTGGCATCCGCCACCGCCGGATTGAGCAGCAACTCGGCCGCCACCGCGACCTCGCGTGAGGAAAGTTCCTGTCCCTGCTCCATGTGATGAATCAACGCGTCCACAGGCAGACGCTAGCATCCGTTTGCCCTCAATGCCAGCGCAAACCCAGTCACCAAAAGCATGCCGACTGCCTGCGCAACGAAACTTGCCAAGTGGTGTGAAACGGGAGTGGCAGACTGGCGGTGGCACCGCAACCTCTTCCTGGAGTGCGGTGCTCGCCACCGCCTGGCCAACAAGCCAGCTTGTTGGCGAGTAACTGATATGCCCACGCCGGTTTGGCACCAGCACCTCGTGGACAGCTCCAGGCCACGGCGGCCAAGCCCGCAGCACCCCTGCGGTGGCAAGCCACCGAACTGCTCTGCGCTCACAGAGAACCGCTAGAATATTTCCCACGATGCTTGCGATAGTTATTATGGTGCATCTGCACAGCCCCAAAATCCGTGAAATCCGTGAAATCCGTGAAACCCGTGAAATCCGTGGTTTATCGTCGAGCCATCACGCCTGCTCGAGCAGCTTTTCCGCCTTGCGGATCACGGTGGTCGGATACTTGCCATTCACCCGTTTGCTGCCCTCAAGCAACTCCTTGAGAGCCGCAAGCGCCGCCTCTGCTGCCGCAAACGAGTGCCGTTCACTGCCGAATTTCTTGTCGGAGAAATACTTGGTGAAAACCGTGCCGGCACGACTGAGCGACAAACGCCAACCTTGGAAGGCCGCGGTTTCGTAGGTGAAACGAGTTAGATTTTTAATCGATTTCATGGTAGTTCGGGGTTTGGGTTGATGCCTCAGATAACTCAAGGAAGCCGCTTTCCAGCGGTTTTCAAGTGTTTTCCGGGCAAAACGCCCCACCAAACACCCTACAATTGGATTTGTGCGAAAAATTTGCTTGGCAAGCCGGGCCGATCCACGCTTAAGTCCCCGCCCCGCGAGCAATCTACAATCGCCGTTGGTCCTCCAAGCTGTCCCACCCGGGACGTCTTGCTCGCTGGAGGGCAACCCGGCCACCCCCCCGTACCTATGTCAACACCCGTCAAATTGGCTCGTTTCGAGCTACCCAACCGTCTCCTCCGCGACGAGGACACCGCCACCGATACTTACGCCCAGTTCAGCGCCGAACCCTTCGAGCGCGGCTACGGCCACACCGTCGGCAACTCGCTGCGCCGCGTCCTGCTCTCCTCCTTAGAAGGCGCCTCCATCACCTCCGTGCGCATCGCCGGGGTCCAACACGAATTCTCCAGCCTGCCGGGCGTGGTCGAAGACGTCACCGACATCGTCCTCAACCTCAAAAAGGTCAAGTTCCATCACAACGACAAGGAGCCACGCATCCTCTCCATCAAGGTGGAAAAGGAAGGCGTCATCACCGCCGGGGACATCATCGATGACCACATCTATCAGGTCGTCAACAAGGACCAGGTCATCTGCGTGCTCGACAAAAAAGTCAAATTCGACTGCGAGTTCGAAGTGCGCGTCGGCCGTGGC
>WBXD01000089.1 GCA_008932935.1 Verrucomicrobiota bacterium | reverse complement strand
TTATTCAGAGTCTTGAGGAGATCCAGCAGAGCGTCAGAGGATTCCCAAGCGCGTTGCTCACTGCCATCGAAATGCCCGGTGTTGAGCGTGCTTTCGTAGAACGTCGGCCAGAAGAAAGCGCCAAAGCGGCCCTTGTAGCCGAGTTGCCACAAACGCTTATAGGCGGTTTCGGCGAACGCGCGTTTTTCCGGCATGGCCATGTTCCAGCCATGGACAAAGAGCACGAAGTCCTTTTCATCATCAGTTGGTGGAGTTTGGGGATCCGTGCTATCGGCGTCCTGGGAAGCGGATTTGCTTGGCCAGACATCCCACTGGATGCCGGGTTTGCCAACCTCGTTGGCGTTCCAGCGTTGATACATCTTCTTGATGCTCTTGAGTTCAATCCACAGGCTACCACAGGATGCGAGTTTCTGATCGCCTTTGTAGAGAGTGAATTGCAATTTCCCCTTGCCTGATTCACAGCCCTCGAAGATCAGGTAGGTGGTCGGGTCTGGTGATAACAAGTTTTCCCAGATGGATATGGGAAATTTGAAGTTGTAGGATTTGCCAACACAACCCAGGGTTGTGTTGTATTGGGTTTCGGCGAGTTGGGCTTCTGCCACCGTATTGTCTAGCAAATACTGCATGCCGCCATCGGCTTCTTTAGCCAGAAAGATGCCGATGGACGGGTTGCCCGTGGTTTGAATGAACTCCAAGCCCACCGTGATGGTGCCATCTTTGATCTGGTCGGCAAGGAAGGCAACGGAGAGGTGCAGGCGGGCGAAGTCTTCGAGGTCGCGGGTACAGGTGATGGTGCCTTTGAGGTAGTCCTTGACCCCGTCGCAGACGTCTTCCTGGACAAGGGTGGCAGGCCCGTAGGTGCCTATCAAATCCATGGGATGCTTGACGTCATGATCGTCGTTGACCCAGAAGACAAAGGGCTTGTCTTCGGTGGTGGTGTCGGCATCATCGAAGGTGATCTTGCCGTCGCGGTTGGCATCGACGGCCAGTTGCACCGGTTTGAGGGAGACGGTATATTCGTAGCCATCGATAACCGGCGGGATGATCTCGATCCACTCGGAGGTGAGTTTGTCGGCAGGGATAACGGGTATTTGAGATTCGATTTCGACAACTTCAGGCATGGCGTCCCAATTATAGGGGGATGCCTTGCGGGTGGTTATTTTGAGATATTCACGGGAGCGAGCAAGCGTGCTCGGTTGCGAGGCGACAAGCTGGATTCGGGTTTGCAGGTCATCTCCATAGTAGTAGGTGTGGGGACGGTCGCCATAAAAGTCTTCGGTCACGAATTTGGACACTGCGGAACGGCATGGGCAATCTTTCCAAGAATTCAATAAGATGTTTGTGACTAGGAATTGCGGTTGGAGCTGGGCGAGACTTGTCACAGTCAATGGTGGGCCAGCATAGCCGTCGCTTTCGTAAGCAAAAGATCCTTCAAAGATCTCAGGAAAAGATTGCCACGCCGGTAAGTGGAGGCCGCAAGTAAGGATAAGGCGGCGATATTGGAAATGCATTGAGACGCCGTGGGGGGATGGGAGTGCCTGAGGACTGCCGAAGAGGTTGGCTAACTGGGCGGCGGTGATGCCTTCGCCGGTGTAATCGGTGGTGGGATTGAGATTGCCGGCCAGCAGGTCGGGGTAAAGTGGGCCCCAATCCTCCGGAGACTTGCCGGAAGCGAGCAGTCCTTGGGCGAAGGATTTCTCCCAATCGTCCATCATGCCATCATGATCAGCGTCGTTATTAGGTATAATTTGGAGGAGGGTGGTTTGATTGTTGGCATTGGTAGTGGTGAGGGTGATACGGCCGTCGGAGGAGATATGCTGCGGAAGAAGTTGGTTTGGATAGATGGAGGAGAGGGCAACTGCCTGGGCCGAGGGAGTGGCGATTTGAAGGGCCTCGAGCAGGATGGGAGTGCCGTCCGGAGTGATTTGGAACGGCCTGGGACCGGAGCCGAGAATGCGGGTGTTGCGGGGAGATATGGTTATGATGGATTCGCCGGGAAGGCATGGTTGGCGCACCAGGAAAAAGTCTTTCTCATTGTTTTTGAGTAGATAAGTTTCATCCCCCGCGCTTCCATCAGGTTGGGTTAGCGCCCGGCGCACGAGCACATCCCCGACGTCGGAGAGTGCCACAATTGATGGCTGGGCGGTTGCCGGGAACCATACGGCGGGCAGGGGGATCATGCTGGTGTAGTAACCACAAGAGATCCAGAGGTCGCTCTCCAGATGCTCTGGGGACCCGCCGGCAGCGGCGACCCAGCGCTCGGTGATAGCAGCGGCTTGGCCGTTGTTGTTGATTACCTGCCAGGCAATGTCCGCCGTCAGGCTGCCCACAGGGTATCCTGGCTGGCTAAGAATCCATAGTTTTTCGGCGGATTGGAAGATGCGGCAAGAGCCATCACTCGTGGTTAGATCGCATTGTGTTAGAAAATCCCCGTCGTCGAGGATGCCATTTGCCATGAGGTCTGAGACGATGGTTTCCAGCGAGTTCCAGATGGGTGGCGGTATTGGCGTGACGGTGCGGAGACCGGCGGCGTCCGGTGCGCTGACGGATTCGAGGGTGCTAGTGGGACTCCAAGCCAATGATGGTTGCATAACCACCGAGCCATCGTCGGCGGCGGAGTGGAAGAATGTGTTAGCACCAAGTGGCAAAACCTCGATACGATAGATGCCGGTGGGACAGGTCCCGGCCTGGTATTCCGCCAAATTTGATAGGGAGTCGCCATCCGTGTCGGCGGTGGCGTCCGCTGGATTGAGCGGGTCCAAGCCCCATTTGATTTCCCAAGCGTCGGGCATGCCATCGCCGTCGGTGTCTGGGTTGAAAGGATTGGTGTGGTGCAGGGCTTCTTCGGCGTTAGTGAGTCCGTCATGATCAGAGTCGAGGATGGCATTGAGCGTACCCAAGCGCAGGGAGAACACGGCTTTGAGCTGGCCGATGGTGGCAAGCGCCTGGTTGTGGTTATCACCCGCATCCGAGGACCAGGGGTAATAGTTAGATAGATCTGCGTGGTCCTTGGTGGCATTGAGCTGGAGCTGGCCCTGTTGGAAGGTATCAACCGCTTCGTTGTCTAGCCAAAGCGGAGCCGCTTGGTGCAGGACGTCATAGAACGGGGTGGCCAGGGCTTTGAGTTGCCCGATCGACAACGGGGCGTGTTGGCGCTCGTGCCAGTCGTCCGGTAGAGGCATGCTCGGAACGTCGAAATTGACAATGGCGGGCAGGAATACGTTTGCCGCTGACGGTGTGGATTGGTTGCGGGTCAACTTGTCACGGACCTGTGTAGCCAGAGACGGATCTACGGTGTTGAGGGCATCCAGGGCGCGCTTGGCGATAAACTTGGCTTGACCGATGTTGGCCGGTCCCTTTGGATTGGCATCGCTGGCGGTGGGAACAATGACCGTGTGGTTGGTCGCGTCGGGCTGCGACCACCATGCCGGCGGGGCAGCGGAGAGCGTCATGCCGATGGCCAGTACCAGAAGTATTGGAATTCGACTTAACCAGAAGCGAGGGGGGGAGTGTTTTGCGAACATGGGAGTGGGGTAGTTGGTTGCTAGACTTTTGGGGGTTCCAATTGCCATGAGGCCAGACCTCAGTTGTCACCATAGATTCCCATGGCGATGTCGCCTTGGGCATGTTCAATGACGACTTTGCCCTTGAGCACAGTGTGTCCCTCAACTACCAAGGCGTTGCCGCCACTGTCGGTGATCGGGTCCGGATCCGCTAGGGGTGCGGTGATATTGGCCTTCCATGCTTTGTTAGTGAGGGTGGTTTGGCCATTTTTCAGGGTGGTGATAGCATTGGAAGTTTCGAAGGCAGTGGCGTTGGGATTGCCATTGCCGACTTCCAACAAGGCGGAGTCCTCGAGCCAGCCGGTTGTGCCGATGGCAGTGATCGAGTTGCTGGCGGATAGATTTTGGGAGCCCACGGCAAAACAATACGCGCTGGATGCAGTCACCCTGTTGCCCAGAGCGTAGGCATAGTCACCGCTTGCCTGATTCATCCGGCCGCCCAACGCGACGGAACCAATCCCCAACGCGCAATTGGACTGCCCCGTATATTTATCCAAGCCGCCGATGGCGAGCGAGGCTAAGCCGTATGCTTCTCCGTAGGTCATGGCCAGAGAGTATGCACCCATAGCATATCCGTGATTCGCGGCAAACGACTCAAGCCCCGAGGCACAACTTCCCTGGATGGCAGTCGCGTAAATGTTGCCGGCATAGGAGTAATCGCCCAGTGCGAGTGCGGAATACATGGTAGCCTGGGAACTCTGACCGATGGCAATGGCTCCTTGTTGGGTGGCTGAGGAGTAGTTGCCAAGCGCCAGCGTGGCAGAGTTGGTGAGCGTCGAATAGATCCCCGACTTAGCCGTCAGAACCGGGTAGCCGCCGATGCTGGCGGTGTTCGCCACCAGCTCGCCGTAAAGGTGGGTCTTGGTGGTGGTGCTGTTGCCGATGACCGTTGTATTGGCTCCCTCGCCGACGGCGTTGGATCCGATGACGATGGAATTGCTGTCATTGTTGTCCTTGCCTTTGACATAGGCACCGATATAGATACTGCTTTGGGATTTGGTCAGGACGGTACTGCCGTTTGCCTGATAGTAGGCCGCATTGTTGCCCAGAGCGATATTGTTGCTACCGGAAGCGTTAGAATAAAGTGCGTAATAACCCAAGGCGATATTACTGGAGCCGGTGGTGTTGGCATAGAGCGCAAACGGGCCGGTGGCGAGATTATAGCTGCCGGTGGTGTTCGATCGGAGTACATACGGGCCGGTGGCGGTGTTGTAGCCGCCGGTGGTGTTGGCATAGAGGGCATACGGGCCGGTAGCGGTGTTGTAGCCGCCGGTGGTATTGGCCCGCAAGGCATAGGCACCGGAGGCGGTGTTGGCATATCCGGTGGTGTTAGAACCGAGGGCCCAGGTACCGCTGACGGTGTTGGTGGATATGTTGCCGGCACCTCTGCCGACACGCACGCCGTTGAAATACGCGTCCAGGCCGCCGGCGATGCCGCCTGCGACTGTTAGGGCGCCGGTGGAGGATGACGTGGCCGGGGTGATGGCGTTGACTTGGAGGCTGCCGTTGGTGAGCAGCAGTCCGCTTTGGAGGGTGACCTGGGAGGGGAAGATGGCGGAGCCGTTAGCGGCGGCTTGGAGCGTGGGAAGGGTATTGGTGCCGAAGAAGATGCCGCTGTTGGTGCCGGTGGCGAGTACGCTTATTTTGCCATTTTCGGGCTCGAGTAAGAGACCTGCGGAGCCATCAGACAGGTAGAGCGTTAGATTGTTAGATGAATCCAGCCGCATCTTGTTGCGTGCAGTGGGGGCCGGGGTAATCGAGTCGCGCCAGAGGAAAGTCCCCTGCGCCAGGGAGATATCGCAGGTGGCAGTGCCGAGCGGGTTGGCGGCATCGGAGGGGAGCCAATTGAGCAACAATTCGCCATTGCGGCCCAGATCCACGCCGTTGGCGAAGGCACCCCAACCGGCTACTGTTAGGTTGGTATTGACGGTGTCGCCGACGATTGGCGTGGTGGCTGTGACATGAGCGGTGAGCAGCGCGAGAGCCGTGATGAAAGCCGCCGGATTGACATTACTGAACTGCAGACGATATGGTTTCATGTTATCAAGTTGGTTGATTACTTGCACGTACCTGATCCCGAATGATTGGTTAGTATATATCAAGGCACGCGATAGATGCCAAGTGAAATCCGCAATCTCGTTCTAGGCGAGGGAGTTGAGCTGGCCAATATGTTCATTATCAATTTGCAAGGAAAGTCGATTTGGAAGGCTTTATGTTCGGCATGGCGTGGGGGAAAGTGCAATGGCGGGCGTAGGCACATCGCAAAGGTACGCCCAATCAGGTCGTAGCTGCTGCACTTAACACGAATGAGTGCGGGGGTTATTCTCGGGTTTAAACTCAAGGCCGGGTGAACAGAATGCTTGACAATTTCAGCGGATTGAGGGAAACGCTTGCTCGGGTCACGCCAAAGCGTGGCTGGCCCGCCCGATCCGTCATGAAAACATACCGCCCCGCTTGCCGCCGTCATGAGTACCGCCATATTTTGCTAGGATTGTTTATTGCCGGCGCCCTGCCCGCCACGGCGGACGTGCGGCTGCCGAAAATTTTCACAGACAACATGCTGCTGCAACGGGACGTGGCGGTGCGGGTGTGGGGTTGGGCGGATGGCGGGGAGGCGGTGAGTGCGGCGATGAAGGGGACGACGGTGGCGACCAAGGCGGATGAGAAGGGTCAGTGGGCGTTGGAATTGCCGGCGATCAAGAGCGGTGAGAATCTGGAGCTCACGGTGCAGGGCAACAACACCGTGACATTGAAGAACCTGGTGGTTGGGGACATCTGGGTATGTTCGGGTCAATCGAACATGGCGATGGCCTTGAAGCCGTGCTTGGGGGCCGCCGAGGATATCCAAGCTGCGGAGATGCCCAATATCCGTCATCTCAAGATCAGGAATGTAAAATCCGGCCAGCCGGAGAGCGATGCGCAGACGGCCACGCAGTGGCAAGTGTGTACGCCGGCAACCGCGCCCGGGTTCACTGCGGTGGGATTTTATTTCGCTCGCGAGATTTGGCAGAAAACCGGGGTGCCCATCGGCATCATTGATACCAATTGGGGCGGCACCCGGATTGAGCCGTGGACGGCTGGCGAAGAGCCCGCCACGCCGGACGCGAAATCCGACACAAACGGCCTGTACAATGCGATGATTCATCCGTTGGTAAAACTGCCGATCAAGGGCGCGTTGTGGTACCAAGGTGAAGCCAACGGCGGCGAGGGCGAGACGTATTATGACAAGATGCGGGCGCTCATCGGAGGCTGGCGCAAGCAGTGGGGACAGGGGGATTTCCCGTTCTATTATGTACAACTTGCCAACTTTCAAGCGCCCTCGGCGGATCCGGCCGGCGGCAACGGTTGGGCCAAACTACGCGAAGCCCAAACCAAGGCGCTGTCGATTCCCAACACCGGCATGGCGGTCATCATTGATAGCGTGCCGCTCGCCCAGTCCGGCAACATTCATCCGGTCAACAAGTATGACGTCGGCCTGCGCTTGGCGCGATGGGCGCTGGCTCGCGATTATGGTCAAAAGAAGCTGGAGGCATCGGGGCCCTTGTTCAAGGCGCTGATGATTGAGGGGGACAAGGCACGGGTGGCGTTTAATCACGCCGGTGCAGGGCTGATGTTGGGAAAAAAAGAGGGCAGGGGAGCCGTCCTTGAAACCAAGGGCGACAAACTCACGCGCATCGCCATCGCCGGAGCTGATAGAAAATGGTTTTGGGCCGAGGCGGTTATTGACCACGACATGCTCGTGGTGTCCTCGCCGGAGGTTAAGCAGCCCGTGGCCGTGCGTTATGCCTTTGAAATGAATCCGGACGGTGCCAACCTCTACAATCGCGAAGGTCTGCCTGCTGGCCCGTTCCGCAGCGACGCCTGGTGATATTATGTTAGAGCAAGCCGCGGGCGGCGAGATTGTTGAGGCGGCGGGTGATATCAGAGAGGCCGTCGGCGACCACCTGGTTGTAGCTGCGGCCATCGCGGGTATCTATGCCGTGGCCCGGATCGATGGCGCGGAGCGCTTCGAGTGCGGGTTCGGCATGGTCGAAGACTTCGACGAATACCTGGCGCAACTCGCCAGTTTTAGCCATCTCAGTTAGAAGCGCGCCAATCCAACCGTCGTCGGTGGACAGGCAGCCGCGAGTGGTTTTGGCGGAAGCATGGAATGAGCCGAGTTCGTCGGCGGCGGCGATGCTGGCGATCAGCGCGGCGTTGTCGGTGATGCTCAAGCCGGAATCCCCGCAGTGCGCGGCATCGACGAGTTGCTTGAAGAATTTTTTGCCGAGGGCTTGGTTGGCGGCGCTGACAAACGCCCAACTGCGCTCCAGGGTGGTGAAGGTTTTGAATTCACCGGGGCGGAGGAATTCGATGTTCCAGCTCTCGATGCACGAGCCGGCGAGCCCGGCCTCATGATAGGCGCGGAGGTGGACTTTGACGTTTTGGGAGATGGCGGCCTCGAACGCGGAGCCATTGCGGCGGGGTTGGGTGCTCATCCAGCTTTCGATGGAAGTGGATGACACGTTGCGAGTGCCGTGTGCGATGGCCGCCTTGAGGCTGGGCAACAACTGCGCGACAACGGCATCTTCGTCCGCCGGATCCATCGGGTTGACCCCACCGAGCATCAGGATGAATTCCACTTCTAGGTGGAGTGCCTTGAGGCCGGTGACGAGTTCCTGAACTTGCTCCGGATCGCTGCCGGGAAAAAACGGGATTTGGATGCTAGTGGGATTGACCGGCGAGATTTCACACACTTCACGCATGCCGGCAACCACGCGAATCTCGCCCGCAGCATCGCGCAAATATTGTCCCGAGGCGTCGGGGACCAGGCCGCCGACGAAGCGCAGGTGGGTCGGTACGACGCCCAGACGGATGGCAGGAATGAGGGGGATTTTCATTGGGTGAACCGAGGCTAGGCTGGGGCCGGCGGATGCGAAAGCGCAAAACATAGAAATCATCCTGCCGCAGCGGGTGGCTCATAAGTGGCCTAGCTGAGGCCAGTGCGGGAGACGTGGATTCTCGAACAATCCGCCGTGCATAGCAGTTAGGCTAGAATGTGGCGGGATGCGATGCTCACAGATCTCGCGGAGCAAGAGGATCAGATGGCAGAGAGATTTCTAGCAGGAAAATTGGCTTGGCTTGCACCTTGCGGCGGCGCCAGAGGATTGGGCAGGATGGCCAATCCAGCCGGCGGGACGCCGGCGCTCCCCACCATGGGTCTAGCATTTTCGCGGGCGCAGGCTCATGACCAGACGGATGGCGACGATGGGCAGGGCGGCAATGAGGAGCGCGGCGGCGGCGGTTTTGAGGCCTGGATAGACGCGGGCTCGGTTCTGGTCGAGGGCGGTGAGAGCCTCGGCGACGACCTGTTGTTTGGGCACGTAGAAGCAGTGGTGGCCGGGCATTTCGCGGGCCTCGCCGTGGCGGCGGGCGACTTCGCCGAACTCGGTTTTAACGGGGCCCGGGCATACTGCGAGCACGGGGATGTGGTGGTCGCGCAGTTCGATGCGCAGGGCCTCGGAAAAACTCGTCACATACGCCTTGGTGGCGGCATACACGGCTAAGTCCGGCAAGGGCAGCAAACTGGCCAGCGAACTGACGTTGACGATCGCAGCACGGCGGCTGCTGAGCATCGCCGGCAACATGGCATGGGTGAGGTGGGTGAGTGCCTCGATGTTGAGGCAGAGCATGGAACGCAGTTTCACCCAGTCGGAGCTGACAAATTCGCCGTAATCGCCGAGTCCGGCGTTGTTGACTAGCAAATCCGGTTGGCAACGCTGGAGGATCAGGTTTTCCACCAGATCGTCGCGGTCGCCGGAATCGGTTAGGTCAGCAGCCTGGACCAACACCTCGACCTCGGGATGCAAGGCGCGGATGCGTTCTGCGAGCTGCTGCAACAACGGTTCGCGGCGTGCCACGAGTACGAGTTTATCGACGCGTGGTGCGAGTTGCAGGGCGAATTGCTCACCTAGGCCGGACGAGGCGCCGGTGATGAGAGCACAAGAGAAACGGGCGGGCTGGGGCATGCTGCGATGATACACCACTGCGCCAGCCCGCGCCATTAGGGATTTACGCCATCTGGTTTTCGCCGTTAGGGCCCTGAGTTACTTGCAGGACGCGCAGCGGCAGGCGCACGAGGATTTCGCCGTCGCAGCCGATATCGATGGAGAAGATGCCCATTTTCTGGAACCGCAGGCCTTGCAGGTTCATCACGATGTTGCGGGTAAGAAAAGGCACGTTTTTTGGAAACTGCACTTCGAATTCCGGCTCGATGGGCATGTTGTTAGGGTCGAGCGACTCGCCGTCCTCGTCGATGATATTGATGGAGAGCTTGTGGCGGCCGGCGTCTTCCGGGGTGAAGCACATCCGCAAGGCCAAGGCGCATGAGGGATGTACGACGGGCACGGCGCGGGCCACGAGGGTGTCGAAGGTGCCGGAGATGACGAGCTTGCCGTTGTAGTCGGCGGCAAAGTCACAGAGAGTGGCAATTTGAATATCCATAATGGGGGTGGTGAATGTATTGCTGGTTGGGCCGGTCGGCATGAATTGCCTTGCGGGG
>WBXD01000088.1 GCA_008932935.1 Verrucomicrobiota bacterium | reverse complement strand
CTGAATACGGCCAAGATGTTAGAAAGCAAAGACAACGGCACGGTCTTGAAGGATCTGGGCATGGCCCAAATGTTGCACTGCCGGGTGAGGTATTTCACGGATGGGGCGGTGATCGGCAGCAAGGAGTTTGTGAACGAGGCTTTTGCACGGGCAAGGGAACGCTTCAGCGCCAAGCGCAAGGATGGAGCGCGGGCGATGCGGGGCAGCGGCAGTGGCGCGAAGGGACTGTTGTGGAGCGCCAGGGATTTGCGCGTGGGGGCCTGAAGTCAACTCCCTCCGCTGCTTGAACGCACACTCCAAACCCGCAACTCAGGCGCGGGGTGATGATGGCGGAAAGAACGTTCGACTGCCTGCCGCCCCGACTGCACAATTTATCTGTCACTCTAGACATGAGCCCGGTAGGCGTGGCGGCCGCGCCGCGCCTTGGTTGCCCCTGCGGGCGAGGTGCTGCCGCCAGGTCATGCGTCGCGCTTTAGTGCCGCCCATGCGGGCGGACAAGTGGGTCGGCCGAGGCCGTCCGACCCTACCGCTGGCGCAGGCGCTGGAGGTGGGAGGTGGTAGAATGGCCGGCGACAAACGGCAGGAAACGGATCTCCACGCCTGCGGCCAGCAGCGCAGCGTGCTCCGAAGCGTCGATGGTATCCAGTGAGTAATCGCCGGCCTTGGTATAGATGGCGGGCTTAAGCGCGGCAATTTCGACGGCGAGACGGGGGCCGGGAAAGATAAAGGTGGCATCGACGCTGCGCAGACAGGCCAGGGCGAAGACGCGGTCCTGCTCATGATTGAGCGGGCGGCCCTCACCTTTGAGTGCGCGCACTGAGGCATCGCTGTTGACGGCAACGATGAGCAGGTCGCCAAGCGCGGCGGACTGCTGTAGATAGGTTAGATGACCGCGGTGCAACAGGTCAAAGCAGCCGTTGGTGAGAACCACCCGGCGGCCATCCGCCGCTGCCCGGGCCCGCAGGGAGAGGATTTGTTCTAACGAGTAAATGCGGGACAGTGGGTCGGTGGGGCTCATGGCTGGGGGAAAAGGTAATCGATGGCTGCGCCAAGGGAATCAAAAACCGGGAACTCGCTGGTGAGTCCCAGTGCCTGCAGTTCGGCGCGCAGGTCGTCTAAGCCGCTGGCGATGCCCACGCCGCGGGTGCCGGCGGCCAGAGCGGTGGCAAGGTCGCTGCCGCGGTCGCCGAGATAACAGAGGGCTTCGGGCGGCAGCGCGAATTCGCGCATGATCTCTAGCGCAAACAACGGCGAGGGCTTGCGATAGGCCGAGGGCGCATTCGGCGTTTCTGGGGCGATACAGATTAGCTCGAACGGTTGCGGGCCCATATCCAACAACTCGATAAGCCGCTGGTTGCAGGCAGCCACCGCAGCCAGATCAAACAGCCCGCGGCCGACGCCCGATTGATTGCTGTGCAAAAACAAGCGTGCCCCAGCCGCCAGCGCAGCTTGCAGCGCTGCAGCCACGCCTGGTAGCAGGCGCACCTGCGCCGGGTCGCTCAGATACGGCACATGCTCGATGAGCGTGCCGTCGCGGTCGAAGATCAAGGCGGCTGGATGCATTTGGCAGATTGCTAGATAAAGGTTTGGATGGCGGCGAACACCTCTTCGAAAGTTAGATCAGCGAGAGCATCGCGTTTCAACCAGCTAACCACCGGGCCGCGCGGCAGCATGCGCACCGGATCGGTGACCCGCGACATCAGCACCAGGGTGGGCGCGCCGACCATGGCGGTAACATGCACCGGGCCGGTATCGTTGCCCACCACCGTCATAGCACGGCGTGCTAGCGCGGCCACTTGCCCGAGCTCGGTGCGGCCCGCCAGATTGATCAGGCCAGGTGCGAGGGCTTGGATTTCACTGATGGCATCGTTGTCCACGGCGGTGCCGATGGCCACTGCGGCGATGCTCCGCGCAGCGAGTTTTTCCACAAGTCCGGCGAAATGCTGAGCTGGCCAACGTTTATAGGGGTGTTGCGGGGCGCAACCGGGGACCAGTAGGACATAGCGGGCCGGGAGGTTGTAGTTAGATACATCTCCGTCCAGCCAAGTGAGGTTGGCCGCCCCCGCACGCGGCACCCCCGCCGCCCCGATGAGCCGCAACAAGCGCTCGGTGACCGGCAGGTTTTCCCCGCCGAAGTCTGGCCGCGGATGGGAACACCCCCGCGCCACTCCGCACCACTCGGGCCGGCCCGGACCTAGCAGTCGAAAGTAGAATCCGGCGCGGTCGTTGCACTGGAGGTCATAGACGCGGCTGAAATGTCCGCCGCGCAGTTGCCGGCGAAAGGCCAGCCATTTGGGCACTTGCAGGAGCTTGGGCGTGGGGTCGGGCCAGATCGCATCGAACCAGGGCATTTTTTCCGTTAGTGAAACAAACTGCCTGCGGGTCAGCAAGGTGATGGAATCGTTAGAATGATGCTGGCGGATGGCTTGGAATGCTTCCATCGCCAAGATAATATCGCCCAGCGCGCCGAGTTTAATGACGAGGATGTCGCGGGCCAGTGGCACCGGTGGTGGCTTGCCGCACAGCGCGGATTGATCTGTCATGTCGGTTGGTTGAACCACTGATTTTATGAATTAACGTTAGATCGTTAGGGACACCAGTGGGATGCACTCGCTGCGGCAGGCCTTCACCAGCGCCTCGGGGGCGGTGCCGGTGATGAGGTAATCGACTGGCAAGGCGGCCGCTAAATCCATTGCGGCGATAAGTTTGCGCAATGTGCGGCGTGGCGCCGCGCGCGGGGCGGAGTGGACGCGGGTGGCCTGAGGCAGCCATGCGGGCAGGGCCTGCCCCGGTTCCAACACCGCTTCATAAATCACCTGCGGCTGCCGCCACATCTCGGGCAAACACCAACCCGGTGGCGCATCGACCAACCAGACGAGTGCGCGGTGTGGCTTGCCGCTGGCAAGTGCTTGATCACCGAGCCACTCGCGGATAGTAAAACCCTCATCGATATAAACTTTCCAGCGTTCCTGCAACCAAAAAACGTCTAACGGACCGCGCTGCATCGCCTCTTCAAGCGTCGCTATGCAGCCGTTGGTGGTGTTAGCTGCGGCCATCGGTACAAACCGCGCGTGCCAGCGGCCCGCCGCCACTGTGGTTAGGGACAGCGCCAGCACCGAACTCTTCGCACGCCGCGCCAACAGGCTGGGCAGCGGACTGGCCCGCGTCAGGCGCCCGAAAAACCGCACTACCTCACCGGGGACCCCCACCCGCTGATCCGCCAAGATGCCGACCATTCCGCCCTCCCGCAGAAAACCGGCGACCAGATGCGGACTGTCGCGTTTGGAAAACATGCGGGTGCCGTCGGCTTGGCGGCGCAGGAGCGTGGCCTTATCTAACAAAGGATTGTTGAGTGGTCGATAAAACGCGCCGGTGCGGGTGCCGGGCGGGAACAAGTGTACGAGGCGGCTGAGCAATTCCCAGTTGCCCATGTGTGAGAGCAACAGGACCACACCTTTGCCACCGGCGAGCGCTTGTTCCAAGAGTTCGGGGTTTTCGATGTGGATCACGCTGGCGAGTTTGGCAGGGGCCAGGCGTGCAGTGCGGGCCGCAGAAAACAGATTGGCCCCGGTCCGTTGGAACGTGGCCAGCACCATGCGCCGCAAAGTTGGCAGGTCATGCTCCCCGCAAAAGGCGATGCGCAGGTTGCGCAGCACCGTCTTGCGGCGTAGTGGCAGGCAGAGCCAGGCCAGTCGGCCCAACAATTCGCCCAAGTGGAACACCAGCGGCCCCGGCAGCCAGCCGACAAGCTTTTCCAGCGCGGTTTGACACAACCATTCACCACGCCAGCGCCAGCGTTTCGGGTAATTATGGTCCGGGATACTCATGCAACAGTGTTTCAGGTGGCGGCGGTACTGCGGTTGATCAATGTGCTGCGTGATGAATTTTTAGATAGGTGTGAGGCGGCGTAGCCGCTGCGCTCACAGGGTTTATGCCATCTTACCCAGCCCAGCGAGATCAAAAATCTTGTTGGGATCAGCCGACGAAGCGCTGTACGATGGGCATGCGGCGGCCAATGCCAAACGCCTTGGAAGTGACCCGCAGGCCTGGGGCTGCCTGGTGGCGTTTCCACTCGTTGAGATCGACGCGGCGTTGGATCCAGTGCACGGTGTTTTCCTCGAAGCCACGGGTGATGATCTCATCAGCGGAGAGTTGCTGCTCGACGTAGAGTTCGAGGATGGCATCCAGTGTTTCGTAGGGCGGCAGCGTGTCCTGATCCTTCTGATCGGGCCGCAGCTCGGCACTCGGCGGCTTGTCGATGGTGTTCCAGGGGATCACCTCATGCTCGCGGTTGAGCCAGCGGGCGACTTCATAGACCCGCACTTTCGGCAGATCGGAAATGACTGCCAAGCCCCCGCACATGTCGCCGTAAATCGTGCAGTAACCCACTGCCAGTTCGCTCTTGTTGCCGGTGGTGAGCAAAAGCCGACCCTCTTTATTGGATAGGGCCATGAGCAACAAGCCGCGGATGCGCGCCTGCATATTTTCCTCGGTGACGTCCTCGGGCTTACCGGCAAACACCGGGCGCAATGCCGCCTTGACCGCCTCGAAGGCGTCGCCGATAGGCACCACGTCGCAGCCGATACCTAGGTTGCGGGCCAGCGCCAGCGAGTCCTCCACGCTGCCCGCCGAGGAATACCCGCTGGGCATAGTCAGGCCGTGGACTGCTTGCGGGCCGAGTGCGTCGGCAGCGATGGCTGCGGTGAGGGCGGAATCAATCCCGCCGCTCAGCCCGAGACAAACGCTGGAAAACCCGCACTTGGTGACGTAATCGCGCAGCCCGAGCACCAGCGCCTGATAGAGCTGGGCCGGATCACTTGCCGCGGCGCTCTCTGCAGGGGCAGGCTGGTTGAACGCATCGATCACCTGGCAACTCTCGGCAAATCCGGGCAATTGCAGCCGGATGCGGCCGGTGGCATCGGCTACCAACGAATGGCCGTCGAACACGAGCTGGTCGTTGCCGCCCACCGCGTTGCAATAAACCACCGGCACCTGCGCGCTGCGGGCCACCCCGCCGATGAGCGCCCGGCGCTGCGCCGGCTTGCCGAGGTGGAACGGCGAGGCACTCAGATTGAGCAGCAGGTCGATGCCCTTGGCGGTCAATTCAGCGACCGGATCGCGCTGGTAGATTGGCCGCTCAAGTGACTCATCGGTCCAAATATCCTCACAAATCGTCACGCCGATGCGCCAACCGTTCCACTGCACCGGCTCACAGGTTTCTCCGGGCTCAAAGTAGCGCCGCTCGTCGAACACATCGTAAGTTGGCAGCAGGGTCTTCCAAATACGTTGGCGGATAGCCCCCAGCTCCAGCCAAGCGGCGGCATTACGGAATGGCTTGCCGGGCTGCGCCGGGTGGTGGACATCAATGTAACCGACGACCAGCGGCACCTCGCCAATTTCGCCGGCGAGATAATCGAGTGCCTGCAGACAGCTGGGAACAAACTGTGATTTAAAGACTAAATCCTGTGGCGGATAGCCGGTCAGCGCCAACTCCGGGGTGAGCACCAGATCTGCGCCGCCCTCCAGACATTCGCGGTAGGCGGCGAGAATGCGTTTCACGTTGGCGGAAAAATCCCCCACCACTGGATTGATTTGAGCTAGACCAATTTTCATGCGCGCACTTAGTCAACACCTCTCCGCCCACCTGTAAAATGGAAAATTGCCGTCAATGCCAGCTACAGCCGGATAAATCCACGTTTTCCCCCAATTGCCGGCTTGCCGTGCCGCCACTTTCGGCCTAGCCTTCCAACGAAACCGCATCAGCCATGAGTACTTTTCGCTTTTTACCCTTTCTGCTGGTCTTGATCCCGACGTGTGCCCAAGCCGACTCGGCCCCCGCCGCGCCCACTCCCGCCGCCGCTGCGGCCGCCAAGAAACCACTGCTGGCCAACCAGCAGGCGTTTCTCAATCTGCCGGAGGAACGCCGCAAGGAATTTGGCAAACAACTCGTCGAAGCCCAGCGCCTGTTCCAACAAAAACGCATCTTTGAAACCTTCGACGCCCTCGACAAGGCCGACGCAGTATTCCTCGACAGCCCGGAAAGCCTCAATATGCGTGGCGCTTGCTATGTCGAAATCCGCAACTTTGACCAAGCCGCCGCCGCCTTCAAAAAGGCCCTACTGCTCTCTCCTGATAATCCCAGCATCAACTTCAACATCGCGGAAGTTCTCTTCGTCACCAAAAAATGGCAGGAGGCCCACGACCTGTTTGCCAAAATCCTGCAGGATCTGCCCAAGGACAATCTAGCCCTGAGCCGCCTCGTCGAATTCAAAATTCTCCTCTGCAAAAAGAAACTCGGCCTCAAGGAAGAGACCCTCGCTCTCGCCAAAAAGTATGGCATGGATGACGATTCACCGTATTACTGCTTCGCTAATGCGGCCATCGCCTACGATGACAAGGACCTCGTAAAGGCCGAAGAGTGGCTCGCCATGGCCTCCCGCATATTCAAAAATCCGGAGGCCCTCTCGCCTTGGCAGGACACGCTTGTGGAGTTTGGATACATCAAGAGCTTCTACGGCGGCGAACTCAAGGACGAGTGACCTCCATCGGGGCGGCACTTCAGACCCAAGACGCAAGCAACTCTTCAGGCATGTCGATCAGAGCATCGGGCATCGATGCCTCCAGAGCCACGCGGTCATGATAGCCCCAGCTCACCGCCACCGCCTGCATGCCAGCGCTGCGGGCTGTCTCGATGTCCATCGTGGAATCCCCGATGAGCGTCACCGCCGACATTGGCAAACCCAGCGTGGCGGCGATTTCAATCGCTCCCGCCGGATCGGGTTTGTGGGGAATGCCCTCCCGTTGGCCTAACACGGCGGCAAAGGTTAACGCCGGAAACAAGCTGCCGACCATTGAGGTGGCGAATGCGTGCGGCTTGTTGGTGAGGACAGCCAGCGCGATTCCCCGGCGTTGGAGATGCGCCAGCACGCCGGCCACTCCGGGATAAACCGCGGTACCTTGCTGCCAAGTCAGATCGTAATCCGCTTTGAACGCCTGTTCCAGCGCGGCGAGCAGCGGCTCCGCTGAGCCAGCTGGTGCGGCCCGCGAAATAAGCCCTCGCGCGCCGTGACCGATGAATCCACGGATGGCTAGCCGCTTATGAGGTGGCAAGCCCAAGCTGGCCAAGGCCCGGGTGAGCGAGTCGGCAATTCCGGGCAGGGAGTCCACCAAAGTTCCATCCAGATCAAAAATAAGTGCTTGCGGCGTCACCACGCGAGCATGCCAGCAACCCACCCCCTTTTGCAAGCTAAGGAGTCTCGACCTTATTGTCGTGTCTTCCGCCGATGTGGGATCAGACCCCGGTAAGCGACCTCGTTTTCTATTCTGCGTGGCCATCTGAGCCTCCGTCTGGATAGAGCACCTGCTGGAGGTAGAGCCCGTCGGCCGGAGCGCAGTGCGGTGACTTGCCATGAGGCAAGCCCGGCCCCTGATCGAGCAGGGCGCTGAGGGCGGCAGGTGCGAGTCTCCCTAGGGCCACCTTGACCACCGCCCCGGTGAGCAAACGCACCATTTTGTACAGGAAGCCATCGCCAACATAAGTGATGCGCAGACCCTCTGCCAGCGTCTCGAGGTCGGCCGCACGCAGCGTCCGCTGATAGTCCATCGCCGCGGTTTCGTCGCCACGGTAAGCCGCAAACGCATGGAAGTCGTGCGCGCCGCACACCCGACTCAGCGCCACGGCGAGTAATGCCACATCCAGCTGCTGCGGCAAATGCCAGGCCAAACCCGCTTGGTGTGGCGGCAGCACCGGGGCGGTGCAAATGTCGTAATGATAGATTTTCCCGGTGGCAGAAAACCGTGCATGGAATTGCGAGGGCACCGCCTCGCAGGCCATGATGCGGATGCTGGCGGGAAGCTTGGAATTGAGTGCCCGCAGCCAGTTGGACGGACTCATGGTGGTGGGCAGCGGTGCCTCAAAATGGGCAACCTGGCCAAGCGCGTGGACCCCGGTATCGGTGCGTCCGGAGCCATGGATGGCTACCGCTTGCTTGGCGATTTCCCCCAATGCCAGGTGCAGGTGGTCCTGTACCGTCTTGCCGCCAGGCTGCGATTGCCAGCCGGTGTACGGGCGTCCGTCATAGGCGATGGTGAGCTTCAGGCGCATGGAAGTGGGTGGTGGCGGCGCGGCAGGACGCGCCAATGAGTTGCGCGATTGTGCGGCATTGCTAATGTTGGCATCTGCTTCTTCAAGTCTCGGAGCTGGTGTTTTCAAGGCTCGGAGCTTGCGATGCATGGGTGTTGAGTTCGCGGCAGAGCAGGCACTGGGTTCCATCGCAACCCCGGGCGCGACAGTGCTCGCGGCCGTAGTAGATGATTTGAAGGTGCAAGCAGTTCCATGACTCGCGGGGAAACAACCGTTTGAGGTCGCGCTCACTGCACTCTACATTTTTTCCAGAGCTCAGTTTCCAACGCTTGGCAAGCCGGTGAATATGCGTGTCGACCGGAAATGCCGGAACCCCGAAAACCTGCGCCATGACCACCGAAGCCGTCTTGTGGCCGACTCCTGGCAGCGCTTCCAGCGCAACGAAATCCGCCGGAACCTCGCCGCCATGCTCTTCGATCAAGATTTTTGAAAGCTGTGATATCGCTGCAGCCTTCCGGGGTCCCAGGCCACAAGGGCGAATCACCGCCAGGATATCATCGACTGCCACCCGCATCATGTCCCGCGGGTTATCCGCCAATGCGAACAAGGCTGGGGTGACTAGGTTGACCCGGACATCAGTGCACTGCGCGGAAAGCAGCACCGCCACCAGCAGCGTGTAGGCGTTCGAATGGGTGAGCGGAATCGGGGGGGCCGGATAAAGCTCGTTGAGGCGACGCAGGAGGTGCTTGGCGCGTTGTTGCTGGGTCATAAACGTGGCGAAAAAGTGCCGGACGGCGCGATCCTAGTCCCACAGGGCCAGCACGTCAAGTTATGGCAAAACGCAAGATCTACTACTAGTCTTCAATGGCTGCCTAACCGAACTGAAAATCGGTTAGGGGCGACGACCCACTGGCTAATGACCCGGCTGCACCACATGGACATTCTGGCGTCCGATCGGACATCAGAATGTCCTAACGGAGTGGGACTCGCTGCGGGGACTCTATCGAGCATCGCCAAGCCAGAAGTCGACAGCTTGCCGTGAGGGAAGATCGGAACACGTTCGTCCTACGCCGCATGTTGCCAAAAAAGTCGGTGGTTAAAGGGGTAAGCCCTTCATTTGACGGGCATGCGCACAGGGAGACAATTGTCGAGCTAGGCACGGAACCAGCAGTGTTCGAACTCACTTGATTTGAACCGCTAAAGCGTAAAGGAGAGTGGTTTATAGAGGGGAAACAGCTTTTTTTGCGTCCCTTTGCACCCTTTGCGGCTTTGCGGTGAGCTTTTGCCATTACCTACGTTGCACTCCCGGTCGCCCCCGGCCCGCTTGCGCTGCATCTTCCGGCTTGCCTGCCAGCTTGAAATGGTCTTCTCTTCCGCCCGCATGTCCTTACTCCCTACCGCCGACCTCCTGGCGCTCGACATCAGCGGCCTGAAGCGCCGTCTGTCGATGCTCAGGAGGTATCTTTGACGTCCCTACCCTGGAAAATGAAATCAACACCCTCGAGGAGGCGATGGGCTCGCCAGAGTTCTGGAATGATTCAGATCATGCCAAATCGGTCAGCTCAAAGGCCAGCGGTTTAAAAAAGAAGCTTGAGAGTTTTCTCAAGCTGGAGGCGCGGGTGGCCGACATCGACGAAGGAGTCGCCCTCGCCAAGGAATACGATGATGCCGATCTGGCGCGCGAGGCGATCCATAATGCCAAGACCCTCGAGGACGATATTCGCGCATATGAATTGCTCACCCTGCTCGACCAGCCAAGCGACAATTCGTCGTGCTTCCTAGTGATTCAGGCCGGCGCGGGCGGCACCGAGGCCTGCGACTGGGCACAAATGCTCCACCGCATGTATTGCCGCTGGGCTGAGCGCCGCGGCTTCACCGTGGAAACCCTCGACTGGCAGGACGGTGATGAGGCGGGTCTGCGCTCATGCACGCTGCGGATCGCCGGCGAATATGCCTACGGGTTTCTCAAGTGCGAGCGTGGGGTGCATCGCTTGGTGCGCATTTCCCCGTTCGATGCGGCCGCCAAACGCCACACCTCGT
>WBXD01000087.1 GCA_008932935.1 Verrucomicrobiota bacterium | reverse complement strand
GAACTCGCGTCGGCATAACTCTTATGTCTGGGTCAGTATCCAGTCAGCGTCAACGAAGTCACGACCGAAAAGCCCGAGGGCGGCAATCCCTATCGACAGGCTAAGGGAGACTTCCTGGTTCGTCGCCTGGCCCTTTGGGCACCGCGATTCGTCGTCCAGCTGCAATGCAATGACAACAACGCACCCTATGGCCTCTATGCCCGCGTGATGGCGGCATTCATTGACGCCGACCTAAGCTACCTCGGCCGCAACTGCGAAGCCGGTGCGCCATGGATTCCCCAGCGCGAAACCCAGGCCGGACTCGAGCAAAAAATCGGTTCCCATCATTCCGATTAAGAAATGGGGGATTTCACCTGATTTTCGGCACGGGACAATTCATTTCCCAGGGCCGATGCCGTAGTCAGAATCAGCTCTGTTTGCGATAATGGCGCGGTGTGTCCTCAGCCAAACAGGGAAACTTAGCCCTGCTCCCGCGTAAACAGACAGTAACAAGGATGTCTTCAGGGGGTACTATTCGGCAGTCCAGCGTCAAAAACAGCTGTTTGACTCATTGTTCAGCCGTTACGCTTCACTAGCAATTGCATAGCAACGTAGGGATCCCCAGATGAATGCCGAAATTCTCCAGTTTCTGAAAACCAACGGCGAAGGCTTCGACGCCGATATCGCCAAGGCACTGCGCATGCCCGTCGGCACAGTTAACAAGCACGTTTCGGAGCTGTCTTCAGCCGGCGAAGTAATCTGCTGCAAGGTGACCAAGTACCTCGACGGCAAGATGATCGAAGGCATCAGTTGCCGCCTCGCCGGCAAGTTGCCGACGCCGGCCCCCGGACGTAAGCCCGGCGCCAGCAAGCGCGAAGACACCAGCAACAGCAACGGCCACCCGGACTGACCAAGCTACCGCAATCGGGCCCTGCCTGAAGGCATGACCCGGTCGCTGACTTGAATGCGCCCTGTGCCTCAGGGCGTTACCGAAAACTCCTCAAACGCCATCAAAGCATTGGCTGAATACATCAGCGAGGGTCCTCCTCCCATGTATACCGCCATGCCCAGCACTTCCTCCAGTTCGGCCTTGCTGGTACCCAGCTTGACCAGCGCCTGCAGAACGCTGAGCGCCTGCTGGTCAAACACGGTTACCGGGTGGAGCCACCGCCCTGATACGGTAGTGCTGGCCCCACCCTCACTCGCTCTTCTTAAATTTGGAGCACGCATGCAGTCGGAACATGTTCAGAAGGTTGAGTCTGCTACACGTCATAAATTAAGCAATCGCCGACGGAAACAGCCTTTCGATGGTGCGACCGTAAATACCCCTGACTTGCAGTGCGCGCAGGAGGGAATGACGGCTACTTGCTGAGTGGTTGAATAAAAAATGAATTGCGGTCGCTGACAAAGCTCAGAACCATAAGCCAGCCAACTGCCCATGGTATAAACGCCACCGAGACAGATGCCTCAAACAACGGGGGCACGGCAGCCTCCCCGGTTTCAAGACGTAGCTTCTGCACGTGTCCAAGGCCTGCTCTAATTCGGACCCATCTCCGAGGAGGAGTTTTATATGGACACATCGCAAGACACACAGGCTGCACCCAAAACCGTTTCCTTCGCCGAGGCATTCCGCTTCTGGCTCAAGCTCGGCTTCATCAGCTTTGGCGGGCCGGCGGGGCAGATCGCGATCATGCATCAGGAACTGGTCGAGCGTCGACGCTGGATTTCGGAAAAGCGTTTCCTTCACGCGCTCAATTACTGCATGGTGCTGCCCGGCCCCGAGGCACAGCAGCTCGCCACTTATATCGGCTGGCTGATGCATCGCACCTGGGGCGGTATTGTTGCCGGCGCGCTGTTCGTGCTGCCTTCGTTGTTCATTCTGATCGTGCTGTCGTGGATCTATATAGCCTTCGGCAATGTGCCGCTCGTGGCCGGCCTGTTCTGCGGCATCAAGCCCGCAGTCACTGCCATCGTCCTGCAGGCGGCGCATCGCATCGGCTCGCGTGCATTGAAGAACAATGTGCTGCTGGCGATCGCCGCGGCGTCCTTTGTGGCGATCTTCGCGCTCAACCTGCCCTTTCCGCTGATCGTCGCTACGGCGGCATTGATCGGTTACATGGGAGGCTGCATCGCTCCGGACAAGTTCAAGAGCGGCGGTAGCCACGGCGCAACACAGAAATCCTACGGCGCGGCGCTGATCGACGACGACACGCCGACACCGACACACGCACTGTTTAAGGCCTCGCACCTCGTGCGAATCATCGTCATCGGTGCGCTGCTCTGGGCGATACCGATTGCCACGCTCGCCGCGCTCTACGGCTGGGACCACACGCTGACGCAGATGGGCTGGTTTTTCACCAAGGCTGCGCTACTCACCTTCGGCGGCGCCTACGCCGTGTTGCCCTATGTGTATCAGGGCGCCGTCGATCACTATCACTGGCTGACCGCAACGCAGATGATCGATGGCCTCGCGCTGGGCGAAACCACGCCGGGCCCGCTGATCATGGTGGTCGCCTTCGTCGGCTTCGTCGGCGGCTATGTGAATGAAGTGTTCGGACCTGACAGCCTGTTCCTTGCCGGTGCGATGGCGGCAACGCTGGTGACCTGGTTCACCTTCCTGCCCTCCTTCCTGTTCATCCTCGCCGGTGGGCCGCTGGTGGAAACCACGCACAACGACCTCAAGTTCACCGCGCCGCTCACCGCGATCACCGCTGCCGTGGTCGGCGTCATCCTCAATCTTGCGCTGTTCTTTGGCTATCACGTGCTGTGGCGAGGGGACGCAAATGCCGGCTTTGTCGGCAACGTTGACTGGCTGTCGGCCTTGATCGCAATAGCTGCAGCCATCGCGCTGTTCCGCTATAAGCGCAACGTGATCCATGTCATCGCCGCCTGCGCCGTGATCGGGTTGATTGCAACTTTTCTCCGCTAGTCAACGTCAGACAACAGTCTGACCAAACGCGCTAAAGTTCGACATGCAAACCGCTCCTAAAAGTATTACCAAAATGTTCGCCAAATTCGCCGCATCTGAGCAATCCAGTGCAATCCTGCTCATGATCTGCGTGTTGCTGGCGCTGGCGCTGGCTAACTCTCCGTCCAGCGCGGATTATCTGGGCATCTGGCAGGCCAAAATTGGCCCTCTGCATCTGGTGCACTGGATCAACGATGGCCTGATGGCAGTTTTCTTTCTGCTGATCGGCCTTGAGCTGGAGCGCGAGCTTTACGTCGGCGAGCTGTCCAGCTTCCGCAATGCGCTGCTGCCAATCGTTGCGGCAGTTGGCGGCATGGCTGCCCCGGCCTTGATCCATCTGTTCTTCAACGCAGGATCAGCCACGCAATCCGGGTTCGGCATTCCAATGGCGACTGATATCGCCATTGCGCTGGGTGTGCTAGCCCTGCTCGGCAAGCGGGTGCCGGTTGCGCTGAAGGTATTCGTCGTCGCCTATGCGGTGATGGACGACTTGGGCGCCATCGTCGTGATTGCAATTTTTTACACCGCCCAGCTCAGTGTCGGCTACCTCACCGCAGCCTTGTCGATCTGGGCGCTGCTGATGCTGCTGAATCTCAGGTTCAGGGTCATGTCCCTGCTTCCCTATCTTGTCGGCGGCGCGCTGATGTGGGCGCTGATGCTGAAGTCCGGCGTCCACGCCACCATCGCCGGCGTATTGCTGGCCTTCGCGGTACCATTCTCGACACCCGAGGGCGCAAGCGATTCGCCCTCGCACCGGCTTGAGAACATCCTGCACCGTCCGGTCGCCTTCCTCATCCTGCCCCTGTTTGCGCTGGCCAACACCGGCATCGTCATCGGCACCAACTGGCTTGCCACCCTGACAAGCGCCAACAGTGTCGGCATTGCGGCCGGCCTGCTGCTTGGCAAACCCCTTGGCGTCTTGTCCTTGTGCGCACTCGCCACGACAGTGGGAGTTTGCCGCCTGCCCGAGGGCGTGAGCTGGGGGCACATCTCCGGCGCGGCGATACTTGGCGGCATCGGTTTCACGATGTCGATTTTCATGGCCGGCCTGGCCTTTTCGGCGACGCCGGAAATATTGAATGCCTCAAAACTCGCAACCCTGCTGGCATCGGCCGTCGCGGGAATCGCTGGCTTCGCCTGGCTCAGAGTGTCGGAGACGAAGGTCAGCCGATGACTACGGAAATACATCAAAGGCCCGTTGGCGCTGCTGCGGCACTTCTCGCCGCCCTGTTGTTCGGCGCGGGGACGCCGCTGGCCAAGCTGCTGCTCAATGAAGTCAGCCCTTGGCTGCTGGCCGGATTGCTCTACCTCGGCTCAGGTATCGGACTCACCTGCTATCGCATGTTGGCCAAATCGGCCCCGGTCCGCCTGCCTCCCCGCGAAGCACTCTGGTTTGCCGGTGCCGTGTTGTCCGGCGGCATCGTTGCACCGATCCTGCTGCTGTTCGGCCTCTCCGCCATACCGGCGTCCGGCGCCTCGCTGCTGCTGAATGCCGAAGGCTTGTTCACGGCATTGCTGGCCTGGTTTGTGTTCAGGGAAAACTTCAACCGGCGCATTGCGCTGGGGATGATCGCGATCCTCGCCGGTGCGACGATATTGAGCTGGCCGCAAGATGCCAGCTTTGCCGGCACGTGGCCAGCACTGGCGATATTGGCGGCATGTCTGGCGTGGGGCCTCGACAACAACCTGACGCGCAAGGTATCGCTGACCGACGCAGCATGGATCGCATCGATCAAGGGCCTCGTCGCCGGCAGCGTCAATCTGCTGCTGGCCTTCGGACTGGGCGCCATACTGCCACCTGCAGCGAATATTGCCGGCGCGCTGCTGGTCGGCTTCTTCGCCTACGGGCTCAGCCTAGTGATGTTCGTCATCAGCCTGCGCCATCTCGGCGCTGCACGAACCGGCGCCTACTTTTCTGTCGCGCCTTTTTTCGGCGTGCTGCTCGCCGTCTTCATGGGCGATGGGTTCACGCTTCCACTCACGACTGCCGGCGCGCTAATGGCATTCGGTGTCTGGCTGCACCTGTCAGAAAAACATCGCCATGAGCATACCCACGAAGTCATGGCACATGAACACGAGCACACGCACGATGAACATCACCAACATACCCACGAGCCGGGTACCGATCCGCAGGAACCCCATAGCCACCCGCACATCCACAAGCCCTTGCGGCACAACCACGAACACTTTCCTGACATCCACCACCGCCACGTCCACTATTGACGCTGTGGTTGGCAGCATGTCGCCGCCATCCCTGCAATACTCGCTGCTTCATGCCCAATAAAAATGAATCGCCCGTCAGCAACGAGTCGTCGCTGATGAGCAACACCGCCTATATTCGCTTCTGGGTCGCGCGCCTGTTCACTGCGGCCGCAAACCAGATGCTTTCCGTCGCCGTCGCCTGGCAGATCTACCAGATCACCGGGAGCGCGATGGACATCGGGCTGGTCGGCCTGTTCCAGTTCCTGCCGCCCATTTTCCTTATCGCGACGTCGGGCAATATGGCCGATACGCACGACCGCAAGATGCTGGCTCTTGTTTCGCAGGCAGTGCAGGTTGGCGTGCTGACCGCGTTTCTCACGCTCACCTTGCTGCATGAGATCGACCGGCAATGGATATTTTTCCTCATTGCTGTCTCGGGTGCCGCCCGCACATTCCAGATGCCGGCCACGTCATCGCTGCTGCCCACGCTGGTGCCGACCTCGCAGCTCGCCAAGGCGATTGCGATGAGCGCATCCGGAATCCAGGCCGCCTTCATCGTCGGCCCGGCGCTCGCCGGCATTCTTTATACCTTCGGCGAAGGCGTGGTGTATGGCACGACACTGGCACTATCCATCAGCGCCCTGATCGGCTTTCTGGCGATCCCGCCAACGACTCATGTCCGCATGCCGGCGGAAGGCGGTGAGTGGAAAAAATTCATCGATGGCCTGCGCTTCATCCGCGGCCAGCGAGTCGTGCTCGGCGCGATCTCGCTCGACCTGTTCGCCGTGCTCTTCGGTGGCGCCACTGCGCTGATGCCGGTGTTGGCCAACGAACAACTGCATGCAGGACCGTGGGCGCTGGGCCTGATGCGTTCGGCCCCCGCAGTCGGCGCCCTGCTGATGTCGGCCGTGCTCGCCCGCATGCCCTTGAAGCGAAGTGTCGGCCACATCATGTTTGTCTCCGTCATCATCTATAGCATTGCCACAATCGGCTTCGGCCTCTCGACATCGCTCTGGATATCGCTGCCACTGCTCGCCACGCTAGGCGCCGCCGACATGGTGAGTGTGGTGATCCGCGGCAGCCTGGTGCAACTGCAGACGCCAGACCACATGCGCGGCCGGGTCAGTGCAGTGAATTCGATTTTCATCGGCGCCTCGAACCAGCTCGGCGAGTTCGAATCCGGCGTCACTGCGGCATGGTTCGGCGTGGTGCCCGCGATCGTCCTCGGCGGCGTCTGCAGCCTGACAGTAACCACCTTGTGGATGCGCTGGTTCCCTCAATTACTGCGTGCGGAAAAGCTGACATAGCTCGCCACCCGCCTCGTCCGCCTCGTTGGCTTAAAGCAACTAGCTCGAGCGAGCGCGTGCCCGGGTATGATCGACCACCAATTTCCACGTTGCATCAAGAGGCCCGCCATGAACAATGATTCCGATATCGCCTACGCCAAGGTACCCCGCATTGACCTGCCAAACCGCCAGCCGACGCTGCGGGTCGTGCCGCAGATGTCCGACGCAAACCCGACTGGCGACGTCTTCGGCGGCTGGGTCATGTCGCGCGTTGACCAGGCCGGTGGCGTCTGCGCCACGCTGCGCGCGGTGGGCCGCGTCGCCACTGTCGCCGTCAATGCCTTTCAGTTCAATCAGCCGATCATGGTCGGCGACGTGGTCAGCTTCTATGGCGAAGTCACCAAGGTCGGCAATACCTCGATCACCATTGACGTGCAGGTCTTTGCGACGCACCTGCCGCGCTTCGGCAAGCCCTTCTCGGTCAAGGTCACCGAAGCCGTGTTGACCTTTGTTGCACTCAACGCGGACGGCACCAAGCGCCAGGTACCGAAGGAATAACGTGGCATGCTCATTGCTGCCGTGTTGGAGCCCAATTGTCTGAAAAGGCCACACCCATTAATCAGGAAGAACGCAACAAGGATGAACCGCTTCTCCAGAATATCCGCCTGCTCCGCGACACATTGCGCGATCAGGAGGGGGTGGAAGCTTTTGATCTGGTCGAGCGCATCCGCAAGTTGGCGATCCGCTTCCAAAGAGACGACGATCTGCCCGCGCGGCAGGAGTTGACCGCCCTGCTTAGTCCGCTCGCGTCATAGATGGCGCGGCTTGCGCCTGCGCCCTTTAAGTAATCAAATAGTTGACGCTGACGCTGCCGGCGACCGCAGGCTTTGCTGCAACTGTTACTGCGCGCTGCGTCCCAAGAACGACTGCGGTGTCAGCATGAGACCCAATCCTTCCGGCGTTGGATAGTCGCGTATGCGACGACCTGGTTCAGCCTGGCCGCCATTGACGAAATAGTAATTGCTCTTGAGCAGATCGTAGGTGGACCAGGAAACCGTGTTAACCCCGCCGGTCGCATAGGATGGGAAGGTGTGTATCAGGTTAACGCGGGCCATGTTGCCCGCATTGTCGTAGCCTTCGGATGCCACGATGCACCAGCAATCTTCGTCGACATAGTAGGTACGCCGGGCAAAGGCGTGACTCGCAGTTGGCTTGCGAATGGCATCGACAACCCAGACGCGATGCATTTCCCAGCGCATCGCATCGGGATTGATGAATTTCCTGCCGATGAAATCCCCGGGCAGAAGTGTGTTCGTCAATCCGAAGACGTTGTACGGGATCAGCATTTCCCGTTTGCCGCTTAGTCGGAAATCAAAACGATCCATGCGACCGGAGAACTGTCCGAGTTCATCCCAATACAGGGAGCCCGCCAGGAGCATGTCGTAGGCCGCATCAGGCGCCGGCCGGATGCGGCGCTGGCCCGGCGTGTAAAGCCAGGCCTTCTGTCCAAGCGAACTGTCGACCGGGTAATAACCCAGATAGCCGATGCCAGCCAACTTGACTGGAGACGAGATGACGGATGTATGGCCGTAAACAGCATCGAATGTCAGGCTGCGCATTTCACCCCGGATGTCGTACCAGGGATGCAACCAGTAGGTTTGGGCGAGCGTCAGTTCAATCGGCGTGCCGGCAGAGTCGACCAGCGTGACATTGCCCGAAAATTGATTCACTGCCGCGGCAAAACGAAGGTTGTGGTTCCACATGACCTCGTAGCCGTTCCTGGGCATCGGGAATGGAATGCCTTCATACGGCAGGCCCTGCTTGTCGGCTCCCGCGATCGTGTCGCCTTCAACCGCACCGGCAAGCGTGGCGGTGGTGGCATTCTTGAGGGAGTTCTGAAGAACAATCGGCGTGTAGCGAATACTGCGATGGCTTGGGTACACGTCGACTCGGTACCCCGGAAAAGTCTTGAGCAGAACCTTGGCGCCTGCCGGAAGCGACGCCTCGTACTGCGCCATGTTGTCGGCAGTGACCGAATACAGCGGCTTGTCGTCCTTGAACGGGTCGATGTATCGATCGGCGGTATTGGGATCATATCCTGCCACCTTTTCGATACCCCCCGTATAGGCCGGAATCGACCCATCAGCATTGCCTGACTTTTCCGCCCCGAACTCGGTCAGCGTCGTGCCGAGTTGCTTTGCTTCAACGGCCGTCACGGCGGCCAGCGATGATTGTCCGGTCATGGCCAGCAAACCAGCCACCATGGCCTGACCAAACAGGGTACGGTGCAGCTTCATGCGTGCTCTCCCGTGGCTGTTCCGGCTGTGCCTGTGTCCAAGCGGCCGTTACTGGCTTGACTTGCCAATCAGGGCCTGCGGCGTCAGCGCAATCGAGAGGCCTTCGGCAGTTTCGTAATCGCGCATGATGTGGCCCTCCTCCGCCTGGCCGGCGTTGAAGACGTAATAGCTGCCCTTGGTGAAGTCGTAGGTCATCCACGAGTCGCCATTGATGCCGCCAGTGGCATAGGACGGAAAGGTATTCACCTGGCTGGTGCGCGCGATGTTGCCGGCGTTGTCATAGGACTCGGACTGAACGACGCACCAGCAATCTTCATCGACGTAGAAGGTTCGCCGCGCGAAGAGGTGGCTGGCGCCCGGCTTGCGGATCGAATCGACCACCCAGACGCGGTGCTTCTCCCAGCGCAGGGCATCGGGATTGAGGAACTTCTTGCCGATGTAATCCTTGACGTGCATGGTGTTGGTGACGCCGAAGACATTGTAGGGAACCAGCATTTCTTTCTTGCCGACCAGCTTGAAGTCGAAGCGGTCCATGCGGCCGACAAAGCCGCCCAGCTCGTCCCACAGCACGGCGCCATACATCTGGGTGTCGTAGCCAAAGTCGGGCGCGGGACGCGTGCGGCGCTGACCCGGTATGTAGAACCAAGCCTTCTGTCCGGTCTCACTATTGGGCAAATAAAAAGCCAGGTAGCCAGCACCGGCCTGTTTCGGCGGAGCGAAGACGACGGACGTCAGACTGAAAACGGCATCGAACGACGTGCTGCGTAGCGCATCACGCGTGTCGTACCACGGGTGCATCCAGTACACCATCGCCACCAGCGGATCGCCCTGGCTGCCGGAGCCATCCACGAATACTGAAGTGCTGGTGAACTGATTGACAGCACCCGAGAAGCGCATGGTGTGGTTCCACATCACCTCGAACCCGCTCTTGGGGATCGGGAACGGAATGCCTGCGTACGGCAGATTGCCCTTGTCGGCGCCGGCGATGGCATCGCCCTCGACACTGCCGGCCAGTTTGGCCGTGCTTGCATTTTTCACGGTGTTTTGCAGTACCGCAGGGGTATAGCGCACGCTACGATGGGTGGGATAGACATCAAGGCGATAGCCGGGAAAGGTTTTCAGCAATTGCCGCGTACCTGCCGAAAGCACTGCTTCGTATTGCGCCATGTTGTCAGCGGTGACGGCATAGAGCGGCTTCTCGCCGGGGAAGGGATCGATGAAGCGGATCGCGGTCTTGGGGTCGTAGGCGGCGGGCTTCTCGATCCCACCGGTGTAGGCGGGGATGGCGCCATCGGCACTGCCGGCTTTCTCGGCACCGAACTCAGTGAGCGTGGTGCCAAGCTGTTTGGCCTCTTCCGCCGAGACGGCGGCGTGTGAAGTTTGTCCGGCGATGACGATCAAGCCAGCCACCATGGCGCTGCCCAGCAAATTGCGATGCGACTTCATGCTTGCTCTATCCTCTTTGATTTTGATGTTGGGCCACGCGCATTGACGGGCTCATCGGCTGGCCACAGTCCAAGTTAATGCACATGAATTAATCAGGGAGAAAACTATGCGGCACCTTGCTGCCAGTGTCAAGCAGGGTGTCGCATCATGAGTTACG
>WBXD01000086.1 GCA_008932935.1 Verrucomicrobiota bacterium | reverse complement strand
TCCTTCTGATCCTTCTGGTCCTTCTGGTCCTTCTGATCCTTCTGGTCCTTCTGGTCCTTCTGGTCCTTCTGGTCCTTCTGGTCCTTCTGGTCCTTCTGGTCCTTCTGATCCTTCTGATCCTTCTGATCCTTCTGGTCCTTCTGATCCTTCTGGTCCTTCTTTTGCTGCTGTTTCAACTCCTCGAGCTTCTTCCCGACCAGCGCCTTGTTATAGCCGGCATCTGCATCGGCGGCGTTTAGCTCCAGCGCATCCTCATAGGCCTTGAGCGCTTCCGCCCAAGTCTTTATCGCCGCCTCCGGATCTTTTTCCAGTGCTGCCTGGCCGGTCCGATAGAGTGAATTGCCAAGATTGTAGTAGGACCGTTGCTGCAGTGCCAGATCTTGTGTGTGCAACGAGGCCCGCAGCGAGTCCGCGGCTTTCGCATACTCCTTCTTGGCGTAGAGTTCGGTGCCCTGATTGTACACCACCCGCGCGTCCGTTGCCGCGGTAGGCATTTCCGCGGCTATCCCCGTGCCTTGCAAACCTAGCAACAACAACGCGCCCGTCACCATGAGCGTGACCCGCCGCGCCGCCGATGGCAACGCGCGTGCCGGCTTGGCCCGCCGCCGCTCGCCAATGAAAAATTCCAGCAGCCACAGTGCGAGCGCCGCGCCCAGCGGCCATTCGAATCGCTCTAACGGAATGCGTTCCATCCGCTGGTTCAAATCGCTTTGCGGCACCAAGCGCAGTTTTTCCCGATAGATCGTGTCCAGCCCCTCCGCCCCGCGGCCCAGCGCCACGTACAACCCGCCAGTGTCGGCGGCGATTGTGCGCAGGGTCGCCTCGTCGAGTTTCGTTCTAACCACCTGGCCGGCGGCGTCGCGCATCACGTCGCTGCGGCCGTTGGGCAGATGCAGCGGAATGGTGGTGCCCTCGGGGCTGCCCACACCTACCGGGTAGATCGTCATCCCCTTCTTGGCGGCCGCCTTGGCCGCCTCGAGCGCCGAGCCTTCGAGGTCCTCTCCGTCGGTTAGGAGAACCAGCACCCGGTTGTTGTTGCCGCTTTCGTCAAAGAGTCGCTCGGCTTCCACGATCGCGCTGGCCAGATCGGTGCCTTGGCGCGGGATAATCTCGGTGTCCAGCGCATTGAGCGACTCGCGGAACGCATCGTAATCCAGCGTGAGCGGACACAGCGCAAACGCCGAGCCGGCAAACGGAATGAGGCCCACCCGGTCGCCGCCGAGCCGCGCCACAAAATCCACAATGCCGAGGCGGGATCGCTCGAGCCGGTTAGGCTTTAGATCCTCCGCCAGCATGCTGCGTGAGGTGTCCACGGCGAACAAGATATCGATGCCCTTGCGTTTGACCTCATGCCATTCGTAGCCTTTTTGCGGGCGGGCGATGGCCACGAAGGCGAGCAGTAGCGCTAGCAGCCACAGCCCGCGTTTGAGCAAGCGCAGGCGCGGCGACAAGCCGTTGGTGAGACAGAGGCGGAAGCGCGGATGAATGAGTTGCGAGAGGTCTGCATCGCGGCGGCGGTCGCAGCGCCGGAACAAGACGATGAGGCATGCGCACACGACCAGGCCCGCGCCGAGCCACAGCGGTTGGGCGAAGTGCAGGGCGGCGTCAGCCACAGGGCTGGGCGGCATGATGGTTGATAGAATGGTCACGGCAGGCGGCGGAAGCGGGTTTGGCTGAGGATCTGTTCGAGCAACAGCGAGGCTAGGCCAGGGCCGAGGAAATACAGGTAGAGTTCGTCGTAGCGCTGGTATTTCTTGAGCTTGTGGGTGGTGGTTTCGAGTTTATTGATGGACTCGTAAATGTTTTTCAACGAGTCCGTATCGGTGGCGCGAAACTCCTGGCCGCCGGTGGCCGCGGCCACCTGTTGCAACATCTCCTCGTCGATGTCCACTTTCATCGTTTGCAGGTGGGTTCGCCCAAAGGCATCCCTAACAGGAAATGGAGCCTCGCCGCGAGTGCCCGCCCCGATGGTGTAAATTTTGATGCCCAGCGCCTTGGCGGCTTCGGCGGCGGTGAGCGGGTTGACGGCACCGGCGTTGTTGACCCCGTCGGTTAGCAAGATAATGATGCGGGATTTGGCGGTGGAGTTGCGCAGGTGGTTAGCGGCCGAGGCGATGGCCGAGCCGATGGCGGTGCCGTCCTCGACCTGCCCGAGGCTCACCCCGGCCAGTCGCTTGGCCAAAAACTCCTGGTCGAGTGTGAGCGGGCTGACCAGATAGGGTCGCGCCGCAAATGCGAGCATGCCGATGCGGTCGTTAGGTCGCTCGCTGATGAATTTCCCGACTACCTGTTTGACCACTGCGACGCGGTTGGCGGGTTTGCCGTCGAGGGTGAAATCCAGTGCTTCCATCGAGCCGGAGACGTCCAGGGCGAGCATGATATCGATGCCGCTGGCTTCCACTTCGCTGCTGCCCTTGCCGAGGCGCGGGCGGGCCAGTGCCGCGATGAGCAGGCCCAGGGCGAGTAGTCCCAGAAACGCCATTAAGCGGCCAACCTTCGAGCGGGGGCGAGCGCCGGCGTGGATTGCGTCGTCGGTGGATGGCATGCGCAACGCCGCGGGTTGGCCCATGCGGCCGCGCCAAAGCGCCAGCAACGGCAGGCACAATAACAGCCATAACGCCTGCGGGTGGACGAATTGAAAACTAGCGGTCATCCTAACAATGAAAATGGCAAGGGTTGCGGCGCCGTTTATTAACCACGGATTTCACGGATTGAAGAGGATTGCACGGATAAGATGATCCTGATTTATCAGGTTTAAGGCTCATCCAAATAGTGAATGCCATAAAATGTATAACTCTTGCATTATCCGTGGCATCCGTGAAATCCGTGGTTTCTAGGTTCCTTTCCAGGGTCATGGTGTGACGGGCCTAGGTTTGGTGTTAGGTGGCGGGGTTGCCGTAGCGGTGATGAAACCGCGTGCGGCCTGGAGGAGTTCAGCACGCTGGGGGGCGTCCAGGTTTGAGGCCGCGAATTTCGCTAGATCGCAGGCTTTTAAAAACGTCCGCAAGTGATCGCTTTCGCCACTCAGAGGCGTGCCCGTCGCGCCCGCCAACTCGCGCAAAAATTCCTCGGTGCTGCGGCGCGGTGCGGCCAGTCCGAAGCGCTCGGCGATGTACTGGCGGATCGTCTGCGCGGCGCGATTGGCGAAGGCTTCCGCCACGAGTACTTCGCGTGACGCTTCCAATTGCGCCAAAGCCGCCAACGCAATTTGGGGCGGACTCTGGATGCGCTTGCGCCGGGCGTACAAAAACCACAGGAGGCCGGCGAGTGCGGGCGTGAGGGTGGCGGCGCCAACGCCGACCCAGGTCTTGATGTTAGGCTTGGGTGGCAGCGGGATTTCCACCAGCGGCTTGGGCCCGCGGATGTCCTCGGGAGGAGCGGCAGTTTGGGCGGATAGATGGGCGGCGGCTCCCAGCATGAGCGCCAGCACAACGGTTAGAACGATGCGTGCGGGTTGTGGGATGAATCTAATTTCCAACATTGATCTTGAAAACGAGGGTTAACCGGCGCGGTGGCGGCGTTTGTGGAAAAATTCCATCAACTCAGGCAGCCAGTTTTGGCCGTTGATGCACTCTAATAAATCAACACCGAGCGAGCGGATGCGCAGGGCGGTGAGTTCGCGACGCTGAAGCGCTTGGCTAGCGAAGGCATCGCGCACTTTGGCGCTGCCGGTATCCAGTTCGACGACGTGGCCGGTTTCGGCGTCCTGGATGCGGATGTGGCCGATGTTAGGCAGAGTGTGCTCGCGTGGATCGGTGACGGAGACGGCGATGAGGTCGTGGCGGCGGTTGCTGATTTGCAATTTGCCGCGCAGGTGGTTGAGGCGTTCGGTGAAGGGCATGCCGAGGCAAAAATCAGACACCAGGAAGATGACGGCCTTGCGGTGCATCACCCGGTTGGCGAAATCCAGGGCGCTGGCAATATTGGTGCCATGGCGGGCGGGTTGGAAGAACAAGGCCTCGCGGATCAAGCGCATGATATGCATCCGGCCCTTGCCCGGCGGAATGTATAACTCAACCTCGTCGCTGAATAATATCAGGCCCACCCGGTCGCGGTTGCGGATGGCTGAGGCGGCCAGCACCCCCGCGGCTTCAGCGGCTAGTTCGCGTTTAGAATCGGCCACCGAGCCGAAGTTAGAAGAGCCGCTTACGTCGATCATCAACAAGATCGTTAGTTCGCGCTCTTCGGTGAAAAGTTTGATGTGCGGTTCGCCAGTGCGAGCGGTGACATTCCAATCAATGGTGCGCACGTCATCGCCCGGCACATAGTTGCGCACCCGGTCAAAGTCCATGCCGCGGCCTTTGAATACACTGGCGTAGCCGCCTGCTAGCGAGTCGTTGACCAAGCGGTTGGTGCGCACTTCCATGCGGCGCACGCGGCCGAGGATTTCCGCGGCACGCGCTTGGTCTTCAACGCTGATGGGCGTGGTGATGGTCGGCTGGATCATGGTACCGGCAACTCGTCGAGCAGGCGGGTGATGATATGCTCACTGTTGAATCCTTCCGCTTCTGCCTCGTAGGTGACCGTCACGCGGTGGCGCAACACGTCCATGGCCACCGTCTTCACATCGTGCGGCGTAACGTAGGTCCGCCCATTTAGAAATGCGTTGGCGCGGCTGGTCAGCGCTAGGTTGATAGTGGCGCGCGGCGAGGCGCCGACGCGGATGAGCGGAGCGATGTGCACGCCAAATGCATCGGGGCGACGGGTTGCATGCACCAAGCGCACGATGTAGCGTTTGACCTTGTCATCGAGATAGAGACCGTTGACGACGCTGCGCGCCTGTTGGATCGCCCCCAGACTGACAATCGGTGCGGGCACCGGCATCTCTTCGGTGGTGCCAGCCAAATCTAGGACGCGCAGCTCCTCGTCCTCCGTCGGATAGTCCATGATCACCTTCATCATGAAACGGTCCAACTGGGCCTCGGGCAACGGATAGGTGCCTTCCTGCTCGAGCGGATTCTGGGTTGCGAGCACGAAAAACGGCGAGGGCAGCACAAACGTTTCCTCGCCGATGGTCACTTGCTTTTCCTGCATCGCTTCCAACAAGGCGCTCTGGACCTTGGCTGGGGCGCGGTTGATTTCGTCGGCGAGGATGAAGTTAGCGAACACGGGGCCGTGTTTGACGCGGAAGCGGCCCTCGCGCGGATCGTAGATTTCGGTGCCCACGATGTCGGCCGGCAGCATGTCGGGGGTGAATTGGATGCGGTTGAACTTGGCGTCCACCAGCGAGGCGAGGGTTTTGAGAGCGAGGGTTTTCGCCAGCCCGGGCACCCCTTCCAGCAGCAGGTGGCCCTTGACCATCAGCGCAATGAGCAGCCGGTCCACCAAGTCGCTCTGGCCGATGAGGTAACGGCCAAGCTCCGTGCGCAGCGGTTCGATCCAGTGCGAGGCCTCACGTACCAAGCTCTCGGTTTCCGCCGGGTTGAGCAGGGTTGAGGGGGGCGTTTCCAGTTGGGTGGGCATGAGGGGTGGGTCGGGTATGAGGGAAGCCATTTGCAAGGTGTGAGGACGTCTAGCCGACCCCTTGCAACAAGGCATAGGTGCGGCCCATACCAAGCGACGGCATGCCCCGGCCTCGTCTAAAATCCGCTTTTTCAGCTGGTGGATGGGCCGGCGTGTGGAGAATTGCCGGGATTAGGGTGAAAGAAGCGACGCGGCGCCGACGTTGCAACGCTAGTCCACTGCATCCTCCACCAATTATCATGAATCCCACCCGCCCCACCCGCCCACGCCAGGTCGCGCTTTTTTTATTAGCCACCGCCCTCATCTCCGCCTTGCCCGCGGCGGCGGACGTGCGCCTGCCGAAGATTTTCACCGATAATATGATGCTGCAACGCGGGCAACCGGTGCGGGTCTGGGGGTGGGCGGAGGCCGGGGAGGCGGTGAGCGTGGCGCTAGCCGGCAAGAGCGCCACGACCCAGGCGGATGCCAAAGGCGAGTGGAAAGTCGAGTTGGCGGCCCTCAAGGCGGGCCGCAACATGGAACTCATCGTGAAGGGGAAAAACCGCATCAATCTCAAGAATATTTTGATAGGCGACCTGTGGGTGTGCTCGGGCCAATCGAACATGGAGATGTCGCTGGGCCAGTGCCTGGGAGCCGCGGACGATATCAAGGACGCCGACCTGCCGCTGATCCGCCGCATCAAGATTGACCGGGTGCAGGGCCCCAAGCCGCAGCCCGACGCGCCGGTGACCAGCCCGTGGGAGGTGTGCTCGCAGGCCACCGCTGGGGGCTTCACCGCCGTCGGGTTTTATTTTGCCCGCGAGATCCAGCGCAAAACCAAGGTGCCCATCGGCATCATCGACAGCAATTGGGGCGGCACGCGCATCGAGCCGTGGATGGCCCCCGAAACTCCCGGGGCGGATGGCCAGTTGGATGGCGGCCGCAGCGGCATTTACAACGCGATGATCCATCCGCTCGTGTCGCTGCCCATCAAGGGCGCGCTGTGGTATCAGGGAGAAGCCAACGGCGACGAGGGCGATACCTACTACGATAAGATGAAAACCCTCATCGGCGGCTGGCGCAAGCTGTGGAAAATCGGAGATTTCCCGTTCTACTTTGTGCAACTCGCCAGCTTTCAAAGCGTCTCCGAGGAACCCGCCGGCGGCAACGGCTGGGCCAAACTGCGCGAGGCCCAGACCAAGTCCCTAACTATTCCCAATACGGGCATGGCCGTCATCCTCGATACCGTGCCGCTCGCCGAGGCCGGCGATATCCACCCGAAAAACAAATACGATGTCGGCCTGCGCCTTGCTCGCTGGGCCCTCGCCCGTGATTACGACCAGAAACTCGAGGTATCCGGCCCCTTGTTCAAAGCCCTCAAAATCGAGGGCGGTAAGGCGCGTCTGGCGTTTGATCACCTCGGCAGCGGGCTGATGGTGGGCAGCAAGGCGGGCCGCAGCCAGGCCGTCGAAAACAAGCAGGGAAAACTCCAACGCTTCGCCATCGCCGGGGCCGACAAGCAATGGTTCTGGGCCGAGGCGGTCATCGTCAATAACACGATCACTGTGTCCTCGCCTTCGGTGAAGGTGCCCGTGGCGGTGCGCTATGCCTATCAGATGAATCCGGACGGCGCCAACCTCTACAATCGCGATGGCCTCCCCGCCTCGCCATTCCGCACCGACGCGTGGTGAGCTGTAGTTAGATTCCCACCTTCCGCCATGCCCCTCAAGAGCTATCTTGCCGCCCGCGCCGCCGCAGTGGACGCCGCGCTGGATGCCTGCCTGCCGCCGGCCAGGCAACGCCCCACGACGCTGCACGCGGCGATGCGCTACAGTGTGTTTGCCGGCGGCAAGCGCTTGCGGCCGCTGCTGTGTTTGGCTGCGGCCGAGGCCTGTGGCGGAGACCCCGCCAACGCGCTGGCCGCTGCCTGTGCCGTCGAGCTAATGCATACGTATTCGCTGGTTCACGATGACCTGCCGTGCATGGATGACGACGACCTGCGCCGCGGTCGGCCGACCTGCCACAAGGTGTACGGCGAGGGGATGGCGGTATTGTGCGGCGACGCCCTGCTCACCCACTCGTTCGCGGTGCTCGTCCAATCCCCCGTCACTCGGCGCTACACCACCGGTCATTTCATGGCCGCGCTGGCTGAGGCTGGCGACAGCACTCACCTCATCGGTGGTCAGGTGATGGACCTCGAAGGCGAGGGCAAATCCCTCAGCCGCCGCGACCTTGTCCGCATCCACGAAGCCAAAACCGCCGCCCTGCTCACCGCCGCCTTGCGCCTCGGTGGCATGAGCGCCAACGCCACCCCCGCCAAGCTCGCCGCCCTCAACGCCTTTGGTCACGCCCTGGGCCTCGCCTTCCAAGTCATCGACGATATCCTCGATGTCACCCAAAGCACCGAGATTTTGGGCAAAACCGCCGGCAAAGACCAAGCCGTCGAAAAAGCCACTTATCCGGCCATCCTCGGCCTCGACGCGTCCCGCCGCGAAGCCGCTCGGCTGACCCGCCGTGCCATGGCCGCCCTCGCCCCACTGGGAACCAAAGCCGTACGCCTGAGCGAAATCGCCAGCCACTTGCTCAAGCGGGAGTATTGAGAAGACGCAAGACGAGAAGACACAAGACACAAGACACAAGACACAAGACACAAGACGAGAAGACACAAGGCGCGGGGGCGAATTGCGAAAACGTCAATATTTCCGAATTTTTCCGCTGGCGGGGGGCTGGGATTTTTTTGCTGGTTTCATGCGGGTTGCCGGCGTTCTTCCAGATGTGGCATGGTTTTCCGTTGACGCTACCAGATGTTGATTTACGTTTTGCGCGTAGCCGCTTCTAATGATTTAAAGCCCAGTTCTCATGCGTTGTGTTCAATGTGGTTCGCTCAGCGACAAAGTCCTTGATTCCCGTTCATCGAAGGATGGCACGTCGATTCGGCGGCGGCGCGAGTGTTTGAGCTGCAATTACCGCTACACGACCTACGAGCAAATCGAGCGCACCGAGCTGCGGGTGGTCAAGCGCAACGGTGCCCGCGAGGCGCTCAACCGCGAGAAAATCATGAGCGGGCTGGTGAAAGCCTGCGAGAAGCGGCCGGTGCCGATGGATCGGTTGGACCGAGCGGTGGAGGAGATTCTGGCGGAACTGCACAAGGATCATCTCTCCGAAGTGCCTTCCGCCATCATTGGCACCAAGGTGATGGACAAGCTCCATCAGATCGACCCGGTGGCCTACGTCCGCTACGTGTCGGTGTACCGGCAGTTCGAGGACGTCAACGAATTCATCCAGGAAATCCAATCCCTGTCGCGCCGCGCCGCGCGTGACCACCTCCAACGCCGCCTCTTCAAAGATTGAGCCCACTCTACCACCCGCGGCAGTCCGCCGCCACGGGCCTCCGCCAATCCAACCCCAAGCCCATTCCCGCAAATGATCTCCTTCATCGGCAACCGCCCCGCGCTGCAAATCGGCCGCTATCAAGTGTTCGATTACGATACATCGTGGCTGGATGACGCCTTGCGGCGTGCCGCTGCAGCCGCCGATCACGAGGATTTCCCGTTTGTTGAGGAAATCTGCGACGGAATTGTCCAATATTTGGAAACCAAGTGCCCGCTGCGGCTGCTCCAGTTGGACGACCTCTACGCCCGCCTGCGCTTGATGTTGGTGAAAATCGGCTGCACTCCCATTGCTGAGAAACTCGTGCCGCTGGCCCCGCCGGTGACCGTGTCGCTGGCGGGCGTGGCGCTGGAGGTGGGCAACGGGTTTGAGCTGGCGTTTTTCGAAACCCTGCGCTGCGAACTCGCTGCGCTGCGCTGCGCCGGGGCCGAGGAAATCCGTTTCGTCGGACTGCGCCAGAGCGTGCTCGTGCTGCGCGGGGCTCTGCAATGGAACAAAGGCTGCGAAGGGCTGCTGCAGGAAATCCAAACCATCATCACCGCTTGGAACCGCGATCAAACCGCCCTCTCCCGGCCCTTGCGGCTGTTGCTCGAAGAACCGGCCGGCTGAAGTGCCGGAGGGGCAGTTTGCAAGTGCCAAGTCCGGAATGAAACCTAGACAATCCCAGATCCTTGGATCAAATTGCCCCCATGCGATACTCCGTCGTGCTTGAACTCCTGCCTGCCGAGGAAGGAATGCCGGGCTACTACTACGCCCACGTGCCATCTCTGGGCCTCACGACGCATGGACTTGGAATGGAGGGAGCCTTGGAGGCCGCCCGTGATCTGGTGAAGCTGTGGAATGAAGAGAAACGTGCCAACGGCGAATCCATCACCACCCCATCCGAGGCGATTCTCACAACTGTGGAAGTCGCCTGACATGCCGCACAAGGCCAAAGAAGTGCTGCGCAAACTCCAGCGTGCCGGTTTCGAGGAACGTCGGCAGAGCGGATCCCATCTGGTATTGCGTCATGATGACGGGCGACAGACCTACCTGCCGATGCATACCGGGGATGTCCCCAACGGAACCTTCCGTTCCATCCTCAAGCAGGCGGAACTCACCGAAGACGAATTCCGCGACCTGTAAGACTGTGACGCGGTATTCAAGTGCCTCACATCCTCACCTCACGGAGCTAAGGATTCCCCTGGCTCCCCGGTCTCCCAACCGCTGGCCCCACCTGTCCGCGCTTGAAACGACAGGCTGGAAGCCCGTCGTCCATGACAGGCAGGATGCCTATCCTCCTGCTAAATTGACAGTATTGGGCGGCTCGCCCGTGTCCCAATGCGCGGGCCTCAGTTCCTTGCGCAGCAATCTTCTCTTCGGTTCGACGTTGGATGTTTTCTAATTTGATAGAAGCGAAACGCGGCGGCCACGGAGGGCGCTGAGAAAGACGCTGAGCGAATCGATGAAGTCGTAGCCTCCCTGCAAGGCCGCCATTCCAAATATTCTCACACCCAATCCGTCTCAGCGCTCCTCTCTGCGGCCTCCGCCCCTC
>WBXD01000085.1 GCA_008932935.1 Verrucomicrobiota bacterium | reverse complement strand
GTGTCAGTCCGGCGTATCCTCCTAAAAGTGGCTGTGGCGTCCCGCCGCAGACCGTCCGAGAGGCGTCTCGCCTCCCGTCTTCCATACCCAGGTTGACGATTTCCTGCCTCAACCGTATTCAATACCGGTCCGCGAAGTTCGACGTGGGACTCATCGCCGACAAAGCCCAGGGACTTTAACGGGGTGGCGGTTCCGAATTGGCGCGCCAGGCCGGATTCAAAGGTCCGCTGGTGGCGTTCCAGTCCTTTTGAGTTCAGGCCGACGGCCACACTGGCTTGCCGGATCAAGGTGTCCGGTTGCCAGTCCTGGGAGCCGAGTTGGAGAATGATATCCAACAATTTCCGCAAGGTGGCGGGCTGGGTCTAACTGAATGGGCGCAACGTGCGGCCATCTGAAAATGCCTGCCGCAGCGCCGCGCAGAGGACGGCCCATTCGTTAGGAAAGCGGGGGTGGCCGGCCCGGGAAAACCCGGTGACGATATCCAGCGAGGCGGCCAGAAGTTCGTGGCTGGCGCTGGTGCCAAAAAGCTGGCGCAGCCAAGCTTCCTGCGCCAGCGGCAGGGCGATCCACTCAATCACATAGGTCCGGTAGCGGTGGCGTTTGAGCAGCAGATGCCCGGTTTTTGCCAGAGCCTCCACCTCACGGGTGGCGCTCGCCTGATCTTCGATGTTGGTGATTTGGCCGCTTGTTTCGTCGTACCAGCATTCGACGCGGCATGGAACGACGGTTTAGGCGTGTTGGATCATGGTGGGGAGGCGGCTCATCCCAACGCTACTCGAACTTGACGAACCAGCGAGCGATCGCGTCGGGAAAATACTCATGCAAGGCAGCGGTGGCGGTGGCTGGGGTCTCCAGTGGGAGATTGCCGTGCGGGCCGGTGATCCGCTCTAACCAGAGGTGGCTGGGCTGGCCAGGGACCCAGATTTTTTCCCAGGCGAAAGCGGCCTCGAAGCCGTTGCGGCGCCACAGCATGCCTTCGCCGTTTTGAGAGGCATAGTGGCTCATGACGAGGGTGGTGGGTTCGCCGGGTTGGAGCAGCGAGTGGCCGGCCAAGCCTTCCCACTGGGATGGTGGGCAGCCGAGCACATCGAGAATGGAGGGGATTAGGTCGAGGTGGCTGGCCTGTGCCAGCGTGCGGCCTCGGCCTAACGCCTTGGGCCATTTGACGATGATGGGCACGGCGGTTTGTTCAGTGGTGAGGCCGGAAGTGTGAAACCAGACGCCGTGTTCCTGCATTTCCTCGCCGTGATCCCCGGTGACGATGATCAAGGCGTCATCATAGCGATTGTGGGCTTTCAAAAACCCGATGTATTGTCCGAGCAGGCCGTCCACCCAAGCCAGCGAGTTCCAATAGCGGTGCTTCACTTGCGTGATGTCTTGCGGGCTTGGATGCATCGGAAACCAAGACGATTTGGCGACATCGCTAAACGGTGGGGCGAAGTCGGCCATCCAGTTGTAGGGATAATGCGGCGACTCGACGGCCACCAGGTGGAAGGTGCTGCCGGCAGTTCTTGTTAGCACTGCTTGCCGCCACAAATCCAGCACATGCACGTCGCGCTCGCTGATGCCTTCCGGCCACTCGGGGTTCTCTGGCGTGAGGCTCAGCAATACGTCGGTGGCCTCGCCGTGGCCGAAGTTAGTGGTGTCCATCCCGGCATAGTTGAAGATTGCAGAGGAGCGCACCTCGTTGCGATAGCCGGCGGCGTGCAATGCATCTAACAAAGGTGCCGGCCGCAGGGTTTGGCGGTCCGTTTCCCAAAACACCGGTGGCTTGCCGCTGAGCATGGCGAACCACGATAGATGGGTGGCATTGGCGGCAGCGCGGGTTTCGCGTATGGGCTGGCACTCTGTATCGCGCCACTGGCTGACAAACGGCATAATCTCGGGACACACCCCGTCGCAACGCAGGGTTTCTACGATGAACCAGTACACATCCGGGTGGCGTTTGATGGTGAGGGCAGATAAGCGCGGCGGCTCGCGGAATTGCACGCTATAGGCAGCGAGGCCCGGTGCTGATATTCCTGGGCACAAATGCACCATGCAGCAACGGCGTTGCCACCAGCGTCCCACCCGGTCATTCCACAGCGTCTCGGATCCTTGCTCAACTAGCAATACTAGCCATGCCCCTAGGGCTAACAGCAGGATCCGTCCCGACCGCAGCCGCAGGTCCAGCCGCCGGGACAACCGCGCCGTACCCAGCAGCACACCGCATACCAGCAGACCCGCAGCGCTGGCGGCCAGACAGGCGGTAGGGGAAATGCGGATCCCGCCGCCTTCCAGCACCCGCAGCAGATCGAACTTGCCGCCAACTGTCAGGTCGCCAAAAAACAACACCAGGCCCTTGCCCCAGAGCTTGCGCATGCCGATCTCTGCGCCCAGAGCTACCACCGCTAAGCCCACTGCAAGCCCGCCGAGCCAGCGCGTGCCTGGCGGTGAGTAACGCACGAATTGCAGTAACCCAAACCATGCCATGGACACGAGCACTACCTGAGTGAGGATGCGCGCGAGTACAAATCCGACGACCGCTGGCACGCCGCCCTTCACCTGTTCTAACATGATGCAATCACTCGCCACGGCCAGCACCAGAATCAACCCGCACAGCACCCCGTTCCAGGCCGCGGCCGGAGCGCGGCCTGCCGCCCCGCGGCCATTCCACCATGCGCGCAATACCGCTATTACTAACAAGCTCGCCACCCCCAGCCAAAAAACCGGCTGTGCCAGACCGCCCAAGGCGCCGGCCAGACCCCAGCCTAGCAATAAAAAGGATCCCCGTCGGCCGCCGTGTCGCTGTTGCCACCAAAAGCCGCCGCAACTGCCGCCCGCTGCCAGCAACACGCCAGCAGTGATCCATTCAATAATGCAATTGCCCGGCCACACCCTTGCGGAAAATGTGACCTGACCCAGTGTGATAGACCACCCCCGCATAAATGGCGTCAGCGCGATGAGAGCACCCCCCACCCACGCCAGAGCGTGGGCCACGAGCTGCCAGTTTGCGGATTTGTTCTCCATCGTTGCGCGGTTGTAGCTGATCCAGTTGCTTCGGCAATGATAAAGCATGGATTGCGGTCGTAGGCCATCAAGGAGCGGGTACATCTTGCCCTCATCTGCCCATGGAACGTGCGAGAGATGACCGCCATGCGGCGGCCCTTGCTTTGGGAATGGCCCATGGCGGCGGGACGCCTCCATTTTTTGAGAGACGCGGCGTTGCGGGTATGCTACGAGTCTTCGAAAGACTCCGCAGTCCAGCCTGGCAGGAAGTTTCCCATAACAGCAAGCGCTGGGCGGCGGTATATCACTCTTAGCTAGTCAGAGACTGGGAAAAGGTCCACCATGGCAGGGTTTTCATTTGAACCCCTAAACGTCATGAAACTGTTACTAACATCCGGTATCTGCCCGTTTCGTTGTTCCCGCAAGCTGGAGCTTGGCATGGTTGGCCTGTTGGCGGCGTTAGTGCTGCCAGCCGCTGCCGCGCCAATCGCCGCTTGGGATTTCTATGGCGAGAACGCCGTCCCCACGTCCACCGCAGAGGTGTTTGATGCGAAGCTCGACAGCGCCAACACCCTCACCCGCGGCCTCACAGCGACGGCCAGTGTGGGGGGCAATTCCTTCCGTACTCAGGGTTTTAAGAACGACGGAATATCTATCTCCAACAGTGATTACTTTCAAGTCACCCTGTCCGCAGTCCCTGGCTACAGCCTGTCTCTCGCTACCATCGACGCCAATTTCAGCGGCACCGCAGGCTTCTATTCTTCACCCGGCGTGGCCGGACAGTTTGCCTATAGCACGGATGGCAGCCTCTTTACGCTGATCGACAACTCATTTGTGATGATGGCAACCGGCTCCATGTCACAGATCAACTTATCGGCCGTTGCCGCCCTGCAGACCCTGCCGGATGCTACCACCGTCACACTCCGTTATTATGCCAGTGGCCAAACCTCCGGCGGGGGCTGGGGATTTTGGTCGGATGTGGCAGGTCATTACGGGCTGGCCATCGGCGGCACACTCGCCGTTTCCGGGTTGCCATCGCTCACGCTCAGCGCGGATCGCACTAGTTTTTCTGAAAGCGCGGCCGCCCCGGCGGCCACCGGCACGGTGACCATCCCCACCGTCTTGGCATCCGATCTGGTGGTCACATTGGTATCCAGCGATCTAACAGAAGCTGGCGTGCCAGCCAGTGTTACCATCAGGACTGGCAATACGTTCGCCAATTTTCCTATCACGGCCGTCGATGATTTACTAGTGGATGGCACCCAGAGTCTTAGTCTAACAGCCTCGGCGATTGGCTACAACAGCGCGGTGCAAGCCATCAGTGTCACCGATGACGGCGACACGCCACCGAGCCTCAGTCCCGGCGCGATTGCCTTTGTCGGCTTCAATGCCGATGGCAATGCTGACCTAGCGTTTGTCGCGCTGGTGCCGCTCGCCGCCAGTGACGCGATTTTCTTTACTCACAGGGTATGGAACGGCCAGAACCTCGGCCAGGGCGGCGCGTTTGACGCCGGCGAAGGAGTGATCACTTGGAGTGCGCCTGCGGCCGGCGTGGCAGCAGGTACGGTGGTCATTCTCAACAGCCTCGGCCATTCGAGCCGCAGCGCCAGCGTGGGGACCCTCACTGCTATCGGAAGTTTCAATCTGAGTGTCGATGGCGAAACCGTCTATGCCTATCAGGGAAGCGTCGCCTCACCCACGGGCTTTGTCGCGATCATCACCACCCAGACCACCGATGCGACCACCGGCACCGGCCTGAATGCCGCGCAGGTCATTCATCTAACCAGCAATGCCGACATCGCGGCGTTTATCGGCTCGCGCTCTAACCAGCCAAATTTCGCGGCCTATCTGTCAGTCATTGCCACCCCGGCCAACTGGATCACCGAGGACGGCAGCGGCGATCAAAGCAACAACCTCATCGCGCCCGATGTGCCGTTCGACACCACCGCCTTCAGCTTGGCCAGCGCCGGTGGCTATGTCGCATGGGCCGCCATCTACGCCAACCATCAGGCTGCCGATGCCGACGCTGACGGCGACGGCGTGTCTAACGGGGTTGAGTATTTCATGGGGGAAACAGGTGGCGCGTTCACGCCACCGCCAACGGTGACAAATGGTAAAATAAGTTGGCGACACAATGCCGCCGCCACCGCCAGCTACACCATCACGACTTCCACCGACCTCCTGCACTGGCAGCCTGCCACTCAAGGCGTCAAGGACAACGGCGATTCGGTGGAATTTACCCTGCCATTGGGTGTGCAGCGCGTCTTCGTGCGCTTGGAGGTGACGGCGGCACCGTGAGGCGCACACCCTTAGGCCCTGCTGCGGATGGACAAATGCACGGCGGGGGTGTAGCCTCTGGCCATCCAAGTTCCCGTTCCCTCTCCAATGTCAGAAATTCTATTGGCCACCATCAACGCCCGCTATATTCACACGGCCTTCGGCCTGCGCTGCCTGTATGCCAATCTAGGCAAGTTGCAGGAGCGCTGCACGATCCTGGAGTTTGATAGCAAGCAGCGGGCGGCGGACATCGCAGAGGAATTGTTAGCCGCGAAGCCGAAAATCATTGGGCTGGGGGTGTATATTTGGAACGTGGTGCTCACCACCGAGGTGGTGGGCTTGCTAAAACAGCTCGCCCCGGATGTGAGAGTGGTGCTCGGCGGCCCCGAGGTGAGTTACGAAACGGCCAGCCAGGAGATTGTCAGGCTGGCGGATCACGTGATCACCGGCGAGGCGGACCAGGCATTCGCTGACCTGTGCTGCAGCCTGTTGGCGGGCGCCACTCAGCCCAAGGTGCTGGCGGCGGCCTTGCCCGCTCTGGCAAAGCTGGCATCTCCCTATCCGTTCTACCAAGATGAGGACCTCGCCCACCGGGTGTTGTATGTGGAAGCATCGCGGGGATGTCCGTTTTCCTGCGAGTTTTGTTTGTCGTCGGTGGACTTGCCGGTGCGGGCGTTTCCGCTGCCCGCATTTTTGTCGGATATGGAGCAATTGCTGGTACGTGGAGCGCGACAGTTCAAATTTCTTGACCGCACTTTCAATCTCGACGTGCGGGTGAGTGCCGCGATTTTGGAATTCTTCCTAGAGCGCTGGCAACCGGGCTTGTTCCTGCATTTTGAGATGATCCCCGACCGCTTCCCAGAGGCCTTGCGTGGCTTGATTTGCAAATTCCCTGCCGGCGCTCTCCAGTTTGAAGTCGGCATTCAATCGTTCAACGATGAGGTAGCTAACAACATAAGCCGCAGACAAAATGTCTCGCGCCTAGAGGACAACCTGCGCTTCCTCAAGGCGCATTCCGGGGTGCATGTGCATGCCGACCTCATCGCGGGCCTGCCGGGGGAAAACCTGGTGAGTTTTGCGGCGGGTTTCGACCGCTTGTGGCGGCTTGGCCCGCAGGAAATCCAAGTTGGCATTCTCAAACGCCTGCGCGGCACGCCGATCATACGTCACGACCAGCCCTTCGCTATGATCTATTCCCCGCTGGCACCGTATGAGTTGCTAGCCAACTGTGACCTCGATTTCGCCACCCTCCAACAGGTGAAACGCTTCGCCCGCCATTGGGATGCGCTCGGCAACAGCGGTCGGTTTTCCCGCACCCTGCCCATGTTGCTAGACCAATCTCGACACGCCTCGCCCTTTTGGAATTTTTGGGAATTCTCGCAACACCTGCATGCCCGGATGGGCAAACAGCAGGGGATTTCCCCAGCCAACCTCGCCGGCCAATTGTGGCTGCACCTGCGCGAGGCCGGCGTGGACCCCGCAGCGCTGGAGTCCGCTCTAACAGCCGATCACCTGGCAGCCGGCGGCCGCGGTCGCCCCACCTTTTTTGCGCCAGAGCCCGCTGCGCCGCGTGCCACGCTCGGCGCGAACCGCCGCCAGCAACGGCATCAGCAACCGGCGATCTATCGGGATCAAGAGTCTTGAGTCTACCGGATCATGCATTGTGATCATGGCATTGCGGTTTCCGCGTACCGGAGTATGGTTGCCGCGTTATGAACACCCCGCCATTCAACCCAACGACATTACGTATTCGCCGCTCCGACGAGCGCGGACATGCCAGCCACGGTTGGCTGGATAGCCGGCACACGTTCTCCTTCGCGGATTATTACGATTCCGCGCACATGGGTTTCCGCTCACTGCGCGTGATCAATGATGACCGAGTGGCCGCGAAAGGTGGGTTCCCGACGCATCAGCACCGTGACATGGAGATTTTCTCCTATGTGTTGGCCGGGCGTCTCGCCCATCAGGATTCGCTAGGCAACCGCCGCGAACTCAAGCCCGGCGAAATCCAATTGATGCGCGCTGGCAGCGGCGTCAGTCATTCCGAATTCAATCCCAGCGCCACCGACGAGGCCCGCTTCCTGCAAATCTGGATCACCCCCTCGTCACGCGGACTCGAACCGGCCTATACCGAATGGACGCGGCCGGCAGCAGCAGCCACCTCGCCTAAAACCCTGGTCATCTCACCCGATGGACGCCTTGGCTCGGCACGCATCGCCCAGGATGCCGAAGTCTATCTGATCCATTGCGACGCTGGGGCGAGCGTGCAGCATCAACTGAGCGCCGGGCGCGGTTTGTGGCTCCACGTCGTGCGGGGGTCGGCCACTCTAGCTGGCGCGGTTCTCCACCCCGGCGACGCCGCTTCGCTCGAAGAACCCACAGCGGTCGAAATCCAGGCTGGCGCGGACGGCCTCGAAGCCATTCTATTCGATCTACTCTGAATGAAACACACCATCACCGCACTTTTGTGTGCCGCGGGGATTGCTGCGGCCGCCGACAATATGAAGGCGTTTCCACCGGCCGAGGAGGGGATGGTCCGGCATGTCCTGTCACTGCCGCCACAGGCCGATGAAGCCGCCCTCAAGGTCGAGCTGAGCCTCGGCAAAATGGTCATGACCGACAGCGTCAACCACTACTTTTTCGGTGGTAAGATTGAGGTTGAAACCATTGAGGGCTGGGGCTTCGATCGTTATATTCTCAAACAACTCGGCCCGATGGCCGGCACCCTGATGGCCCCGCCTCCGGGTGCTCCCAAGGTCGAACGCTTTATCACCCTCGGCGGCGATCGCGATCTCGTCCGCTACAACAGCCGTCTGCCACTCGTCGTCTATGTACCCAAGGGCGTGGCGGTGCGCTATCGGATTTGGCACGCTGATCGGGAGGCCAAGCCAGTTCCCGAGGGGTAGCCCCAGTAAGCGACGGTTCGCCGATTTGGCGACAAGGAGGAGGTTCCCCAAACCCACTGGCTCTTGCAACTTGGCGGCAAGCTAACCAATTACCTGCGGCCACTCGGTGTGGAACATTTCGCCGCGGGGCGCGTCGTTGCGCTCGTAGGTATGGGCACCGAAGAAGTCGCGTTGGGCTTGCAGCAGGTTGGCGGGCAACACGGCACTACGATAGCTATCGTAGTAGCCGAGGGAGGCGCTGAAGGCGGGCACCGGGATGCCGCTGAGGGTGGCGAGGGCGACGACTTCGCGCCAAGCCTGCTGGCTTCGGTTGAGCAGGTTTTTGAAAAACGGATCGAGCATCAGGTTGCCCAGCGTGGGGTTGGAGGTGTAAGCGCTGCTGATGTGGTTAAGGAAACGGGCGCGGATGATGCAACCGCCGCGCCAGATGGCGGCGATTTTTGCCAGATCGAGGTCCCAGCCTTTTTCGTTGCTCATGGTGGCGATGAGGTCGAGGCCTTGGGCGTAGGAGATGATCTTGGAGGCGTAGAGGGCAGCGTGGACTTGTTGGACGAGCGCGGCCTTGTCGGCGCTGATCGTCGGGGGTGGGCCTTGGAGTTGGGTGCTGGCGGCGAGGCGCTGATCCTTCATGGACGAGAGGATGCGGGCTTCGACTGCGGCGTTGATGGTGGAGATGACCACGGCATGATCCACGGCGCTCATGAGGGTCCATTTGCCGGTGCCTTTCTGGCCGGCGGTATCCAGAATTTTCTCAACAATGGGCGTGCCGGTCAGCGGGTCGGTTTGGCGGAAAATTTCCGCGGTGATCTGGATCAGATAGCTTTCCAGTTCGCCCTGGTTCCAGGCGCTGAAGACGTCGGCGAGTTCGGCGGAGCTGAAGCCGGCGGCTTTGAAAATGTTATATGCCTCGCAGATGAGTTGCATATCGCCGTATTCGATGCCGTTGTGGATCATCTTGACGAAGTGGCCGGCACCGCCGGGGCCGATATGATAGACGCAGGGTTCGCCATCGACCTTGGCGGCGATGGCCTCGAAGATTGGCTGCATCACCTGCCAGGTGGAGGCCGGGCCGCCGGGCATGATGGAGGGGCCTTTGCGGGCGCCTTCCTCGCCGCCGGACACCCCGGTGCCGATGAAGCGCAAGCCGAGCCCGCTCAGCCATGCGTCGCGGCGCTCGGTATCGGTGTAGAGGGAATTGCCGCCGTCGATGATGATGTCGTCGGGCGCGAGCAGCGGGATGAGTGCTGCGATGAGCGCATCGACCGGGGCTCCGGCTTTGACCATGAGCATGATCTTGCGCGGCGCGACGAGCGAGTGGACGAAGGCTTCGAGGGTGTGAGTCGCGACGAGATTTTTGTCGGGGTGGGCGGCGACGAAGGCGTCGGTAACCGTGCTGGTGCGGTTGTACACCGAGACCTGGAAGCCGCGGGATTCCACGTTGAGAACGAGATTCTGGCCCATGACGGCCAGACCGATGAGTCCGAAATCACTGTTGCTCATAAAAATTGGGGGTCACTGCTGGTGACCCTGCGGATGTAATGAAGTTGCGGTCTTGGCGCAACCTCTTGTTGCCAAACACCGCTTAATTTCCCACATTGTGCCTGTGAACCTGCCTAATACGATCACCCTTTGCCGCTTGGTGTTGACCGCCGTGTTTGTCGGAGGAGCCGCGCTGCAGAGCGCGACGGGCCATTGGATTGCGCTGGTGGCCTTTGTGGTTGCGGCCATCAGTGATTGGTTTGACGGCTATTTCGCCCGTAAATACGCCTTGGTCACACCGCTGGGCAGGTTGCTCGACCCGGTAGCGGACAAGGTGTTGGTGTGTGCGGCCTTTGTGTATTTGAGTGCCCAAGGGCGGTGCCCGGTGTGGGTCACGGTACTCATTGTCGCACGCGAATTTCTCATCACTGGTCTGCGCCAAATCGCCATCGAGGCCGGCCAAGTGTTGTCCTCGGATCATCTGGGCAAATGGAAAACCGGTTTGCAACTCGGCTACTGCATCACCTGCCTGGTGTGGTTCGCGGTGATGGCCACTGCGGGTTCCACCAACCCGGCGCTGCGATTTCTGTATTATTTGTCCACGCCGGGGGGCTGGCTGATGCCGGGGTTTTTGTGGCTGGCATTGACCCTCACGGTGGTCTCGGGTTGGAACTACATGTGGGCCAACCGGGCGCTGCTGACCGGTAAACGCCGCTGAATGTTGTTTTGGATTGGTATGTCTGACACCTGCTGCTGTTTAGCGGGCTGTCACTCAGCCTGTGGAGCTGCCGGATCCGGCCAAGTAAGTAGATGCGTGACTCATCCTTCCGGGCTTCTTTGAGGTCTGTGCCCCCTGCCGCTTGACAAGCACGGGTCGTGTCCCGCACCGCGAACGCCGGCTTTATCGAGCCAGGCGCTCGGCCCCGGATTCGCCGAAGGGAACCAGCAAATCTCCTTCGGCTGCGACGCTCACGCGATCCAGCGAGAAGCTCCAGGTTGAGAAGTTCCAGACTTTCGCAGTATCGTCGGTGGCGGCTGCAGCGAAGATAGAATCCGACTTGTTGC
>WBXD01000084.1 GCA_008932935.1 Verrucomicrobiota bacterium | reverse complement strand
GGTGGCGCTGCGCGTCCGCAGCTCCGGCGGACTGGACTTTGCCGTCACCATGCCGGAATCCGCCCGCGAGGCGCTGGTCTCCGGCCGCTGGGATCCCATCCAGGAATTGTTGGATAATAGCCCGGCCATCGAGACCAAGGCCGCAGATTTGCACTATGCCTAAACAGTCAAAGCCTAATCTAACTAGTGTAACCACGATCAATCAAGATGGATCGCGGTATTTCCTCCATCCGGCGGATGTAAGCGGGTTCTGGACCCGAATCAGGACGCTGATTGGCTGGCTCCTGATCGGAGTTTACGTCGCCCTGCCGTGGATTCCCGTAAATGGTTACCCGGTGGTGTTTCTCGATGTGGAAAATCGCCTGTTCCATCTGTTCGGGCTGACCCTGGTCCCGCAGGACATGTGGGTGATGTTTTTTGCAGTCACCGGGATGGGCTTTGCGTTGTTTTTCATCACCTCGCTGCTGGGCCGGGTATGGTGCGGCTGGGCTTGCCCGTACACGGTGTTTTTGGATCACATCTATCGGCGCATCGAACGCTGGATCGATGGCGATGCGCAGGCCCGCCGCCAACTCGATGCCGCCCCATGGACGGCCACCAAAATCCTCAAGCGCAGCTTCAAGCACCTGCTCTTTGCCGGCATCTCCGCCCTCATTGCCCACGTGTTCCTCTCGTACTTCGTGTCCTTGCCCCGCCTCTACCGCTTCATGCACGAAGGCCCACTGCAACATGCCACTGCCTTCGGCATCATCGTCTTCCTCACCCTCGTCCTGTGGTTCTGTTTCGGCTACTTCCGCGAACAATTCTGCATCATCATGTGTCCATACGGCCGCCTCCAGAGCGCCCTGACCGATAGCGACACTGTCATCGTCGGCTACGATGCCAATCGCGGCGAACCCCGCGGCCAGCTAGGCCGCACCACAGGCGCTTGCGTCGATTGCCACCGCTGCGTCCAAGTGTGCCCCACCGGCATCGACATCCGCGATGGCTTGCAACTCGAATGCCTCGGCTGCACCGCCTGCATCGACGCCTGCGATGATATCATGACCAAAGTGGGACAGCCCACCGGTCTCATCCGCTATGATTCACAAAATGGCTTCGACGGCAAGCCCAAGCGCATTCTGCGCCCGCGCATCTACGCTTACTCGGTGCTAGCGCTGCTAGGCTTGCTGGCCATGACTATAGTCGCTTGGATCAAGATGACGCCTTATACCATCTCCCTGTCGCGGGTTGGCCAGGTGGGTTTTGCCATTGATGCTGATGCGGTGAGCAACATCTATCTGCTGCGCGTGCAAAACAAACGCAACCAACCGGCCACCCTCACCGTCAGTTTGGCCGCCGACTCTCCCACAGGCTATCAACTCAGTGGTGGCGAGCAATCGTTCACCATCGAAGCGCTCGGCGAACTCACCCGCACCTGTGTGATCTTCGCGCCGCTCGCCAGCTACCACGGCACCGGCGATATCTCCCTGCTAATCCAAGCCAACCCAGGCAACGTCACCCTGAAAAAATCCACCCGTTTCCTCGGCCCCAATCCCAACACGGTGACACCAGCGCCGCGCTGATGTAGTTTGCCATGAAAGCCATGTTCCGCTTCATCTCGCGCCATCCTTGGATCTATGTGGTGCTCGCCTTTGTACTGGTCATCGTCTCCTGGGTCGCTCTCCTCATCATCGTCTCCCGCCACCCTAATCCTGAATTCAAAGCAACCATGGAAAGAAACAATAGCAACCACGGAATGCACGGATAATAAACGAGTTGTGCAATTCATGACATTCACTTTTAGGATGAGTCGAATACTTGATAGATGGCAGCCATCTTTTCCGTGCAATCCTCTTCAATCCGTGAAATCCGCCGTTGAAAAAACCCACAGCAACCCCATCCTTCGGCCATTTTTAGAATGAGTGAAATCCACACCACCCTCGCTGCGCTAGTCACCGGACTGGCCACCAGTTTCCACTGCGTGGGCATGTGCGGACCAATCGCCTGCGGCCTAGGAAATCTAGCCAAAACGGAGAGTCAGCGGCTGGTCTCGGCCACGCTCTATCATGGCATGCGGCTCACGTCCTACGCTAGCATCGGCGCCATCTGCGGCGCCATCGGTCAGCAGCCGCTCAAATGGTATTTTGGCTCACCGGCCGTGATGCTGCCGTGGATCATGATTGTGGTGTTGCTGATGATGGGCCTGGGCCTTGACAAGCAAGTTCCTCGTCCTGCGTTCTTGAACCGCTTCACTGCCCGCGTCCGGTTCAAAGTTGGCAGGTATTCCGCGTATGGCGCGGCCATGGCGATGGGCTTACTCACCCCGATTCTCCCTTGCGGACCTCTCTATATGATATTTGGCAGCTCTCTACTCGCTGGCTCCGCCGCCAGGGGAGCCGAGTTTACGCTCGCATTTGGCCTGGGTACCGTCCCCTTGCTGTGGCTCGCTCAACAGCAATTCCATCGCATCCAGGCGCGCCTCACGCCCACCGCGATGAACCGCCTGCGCCGGGGCTTGGCCATCGCCACCGCGCTGCTGCTGGCATGGCGGCTCCAAAGCACGATCCCAGCGACTTGGTATGGCAACCCCTCCCCTCCCCAACCCGCCACCAACGAGTTGCCCACCTGCCCACATTGCAAAGCAAACCCACCCTAACCCGCACACCTGAACCCAACTCCGAGGCGAAAATCACCAATTCGATCATGCAACCACCGATAACACGCAAAAAGGTCAATGCCATGCATTCCATAACTTTTTCTTCGATCTGCGCATTCCGTGAAAGCAGTGGTTTCTAACTCCCTTTCTAGTATGACACGGATGAATGCCGAGGTCCCGGCCGGCATCGCCTTGTTTGACCTCGATGGCACGCTGCTGGCCTGGGACACCCAGTTGTTATTTCGCCGCCACGTCATCCACCGCGAACCCTGGCGCGCGCTGTTGCTGCCGGTATTTCTCGGCTCGCTCGCTCTCTTCCCCATCCTCAAACTCGGCGGCCTCAAACGCGCATTTCTCAGCTACCTCTGGCGCATGCCCACTCCAACCCTTGCCGCCCACGCGCGCTCCTTCGCCGCCACCATCGTCCCCACCTTCTATCCGCAACTCCGGGAGGCACTGGAAAACCACCGCAGACAAGGCCATTTCCTCATCCTCAGCTCCGCCAGCCCCGATATCTATGTCGCCGAGATCGGCCAAATCCTCGGCTTCCACCTCACACTTGGCACCGCTCTGGCACCCACTCCCACCTGCCCGCTATGGCCCAAATTAGTCAACCACAAGGGCGCGGCCAAAGTCGAGCGCCTGCGCCAGTCGCTCCCCCCCAGCTACTTCGCCGATGGCAAATTGCGCGGCTCGCACGGCTACACTGATAGCCGTGCGGACTTACCCATGCTGGAACTTTGCCACGCCGCCAGTGTCGTCAATCCCGATGCCGCCCTCGCCACTTTGGCGCACGCCGCAGGTTGGCATATTCTGCGCCCACCCCGCCCGTGGCGCAACCGCGCCGACTTCTGGTGCCGCGCACTCGCCATGCTAGCGGGATTTTGATACCCCCGGCCGCGGCGGCTCTTTTCATGGTGACAGATAAATAGTGTGATGGTCGGGGCGGCGGGATTCGAACCCACGGCCTCTTCGTCCCGAACGAAGCGCGCTACCAGGCTGCGCTACGCCCCGACATCCTCATTTTCAACGAGTGATGCTAAGCTGAGAGCTAACCGTGTGTCTCATTGGCAGCGGATTTTATCCGGTATATAACCTGCTTATGGATGCAGCCCAGAGCAAACCAACAGTCATTGAGAGACTCGGCGAGTGGCTTTACATACTCGCATCGACGTAAGAATGTAGACCCTAGTCTGAATCCAAGGCAAGGAAATTTGTCGCAGCAATTCATCCCTCACAGCACTCACTTCCAACCACCGCCGAGGGCTCGGTAGGCTTGCACCACGGCCCGCAGGCGGTTGCTGCGGGCGTCGGCGAGATCGAGTTCAGCGGTAAACAGGCCACGTTCGGCGTCGAGCACTTCCAGATAACTGGATGCGCCGCCTTGAAAACGATCCAGCGCGAGCCCGGAGACGCTCTTCTGCGAGGCCAGCAACTTGGTTTCCTCAGTAACGATCTCGCCTGATTTCTGATAGAAATTGATGGCGTCGGCAGTTTCCTGGAACGCCTGTTGCACAGCTTTCTGATAGGTTGTCAATGCGATCATGGCGCTGGCTTGGGCGGCCTGAACGAAGGCCTTATTGCGGCCCGCGTCAAAGATAGGGCCGGCAAGTTGCGGACCGATGGTGTATGCGGCGGACTTGCCTGCGAGCAACTGGTTCAACTCAGAGCTGATCACCCCGCCAGTACCAGTAAGCGACAGGCTGGGGAAGCGCAGTGCCTCGGCCACACCAATTTTGGCAGTGGCCGCTTGGAATGCCTGCTCTGCGGCAGTTAGGTCTGGCCGGCGTGCCAGCAATGATGAGGGCAAGCCGCCGGCAATGTGCAGCGCGGCACCGAGGCTTGCAAGACTGCCGCCGCGGGTGATGCCGCCGGGATACTCGCCAAGCAGCACCCGGATTTCGTTCTCCTTGGTGGCGATGCCGCGCTCGGTGATTGGAATGACGACCTGCGCTTGATAGAGCAAGGCCTCGGCCTGTCCGACTTCCAAATCCGACCCGACTCCGCCATCCCTGCGGGCGCTGACGAGTTTGAGGGATTGCCTGCGACTCGCGATCGTCCGGCGCGAAATCGCGAGGCGTTCGTCGAGGTTTTGGAGGTCGATGTAGGCACTGGCCACCGCCCCGACCAGCGAGGTCTGTACGGCATCGCGCTGGGATTGCGCCTCTAGCAATTTTGCGCGGGCCGCCTGGTTATCGCGGCGGATGCCGCCCCACAGGTCGAGTTCCCAGCTCAGCATGCCGCTGAGGCTGTAGGTTTCCGAGTGGCGACTGCTGCCCGGGGCAACCTGGCCGGCATTTTTAGATGCGTAATTCGCCGCGGCCTCGGCGCTGCCATTGAGCATGGGAAACCACGCAGAGTGGGCGATGGCGGCTTGGGCGCGGGCCTCTTCGATGTGATAGGTGGCGGCCACCAGGTCCGGATTGTTGTGCAAGGCGCGGCCGATGAGCATGCGCAGGGTGGAGTCGGTGAACACCTTGCGCCAGGCTTTGTCGCCGAACGATACGCCGTGCGGTGCGGCATCTCCGCGGATCGCCCCGGGAGTCTTGATCTGTGGTGAGCCGGGTTCCGGACCGAGCACACAGGAACTTACTAACAAAATAGAAGGCAGCAGCAATAACGGGCGCATGGGAATCGGGCTTGCGGTGAAGGTGGGTCGGACTAATAGGGGCTGGCGTTAGGCGTGAAAATGAGACTTTGGAAAGTTAGGGTGGGCTTTTCTTAACCACAGATTACACAGATCACAGATTACACGGAAAGAGTTTGATGATGTGAAAGAGTTAACCTATCTAAAATCCGTGTAATCCGTGGTCTTCTAACTTTCTTGTGGCACAAGAAGTGGGGGCGGCCTCTGTTGTCCTTGAAAAACCAAAGTTGCTGTCGTTAGTTCAAGTTTTCTGCTCTTGTGTCTTCAAGTCTTGTGTCTGTTTGCGATCGGTGAAGCTTTGTACGAAGACATAGCAGACCGGAATGAGGAACAGTCCGATGACGGTGGAGATGCTCATGCCGAAGACCACGCCAGTGCCCATGGTGCTGCGCGAGGCGGCACCGGAACCGGTGGCCAACATTAGCGGCACGCACCCGAGAATGAACGCGAACGAAGTCATGAGGATCGGGCGCAGCCGCAGCTTCGCCCCTTCGATGGCGGCTTCGAGTGTAGGCACGCCTTCGTCGCGTTTCATTTTTGCAAACTCAACAATTAGGATGGCGTTTTTGGCGGCCAGACCAATGAGCATAACTAGGCCGATCTGGGCATAGACGTTCATTTCGAAATGCCGCACCAGCAGTCCGACCAGGGTGCCAAGAATGACCGTCGGCGTGGCTAGCAGAACGGCGAAGGGCAGCGACCAGCTTTCATACTGCGCTGCTAACAGAAGAAACACGAACAACACAGCCATGCCGAAGATGATGGGAGCCTGGCCTTCGGATTGCTTTTCCTGCAGGGTGAGTCCTGACCACTCGTAGCCGGTTTCTGATGGCATGGATTTCATGACTTCCTCGATCGCCTTGATTGCCTGGCCGGAGCTGTAACCGGGAGCGGTGGCGCCCATGATTTCGGCGGCGTTATAGAGGTTGAAACGAGTAACGAGATTGGGGCCGGACATCTTGCTAACCGTGACTAGGGTGCTGAGTGGGATCATCAGCCCGTCGTTGTTTCTAACATAAAATTTCCCGATGTCATCCGGTTTGCTGGTAAAATTAGCCTCGGCCTGGAGGAATACCTTGAACACCTTGCCGAAGCGCACAAAGTCATTGACGTAAAGTCCGCTCAAATACGTCTGCAAGGTCGAAAACACGCTGTCCACCGGCACATTGAGGGTGCGGGCCTTCTCGCGGTCCAGTTCCACCTTCACCTGCGGTGTGGCCGAGTTAAAGGTGGTGCTTAGGCGCGAGATTTCAGGGCGTTTAGCCACGGCTTGCTGGAGTTGTTTCACATAGCCAGCGAGCTGATCGATACTGCCGCCGGAACGGTCTTGGAGCTGCATGCTGAAGCCGGAGACGTTGCCGTATCCCGGCAGCGGCGGCGGGCCAAAGGCAAAGGCGCGAACGCTGGGAAGAGCAGCGAATTGTTTTGTCCACGCGGCGGCGATGGCCTTGGCCTGCAGTTCGGGAGCCTTGCGTTGCTCCCACGGTTCGAGGCCCACGAACATGAGGGCGGCGTTGGGAAAGTTCAGCGAGTTGAGAATGTTCATGCCACCCACAGCGAGGGCCGAACGCACACCCTTGGTCTTGCACACGATTTCCTCTACCTGTTTCAAGGCCGCATCGGTACGCTGCAGTGAAGCACCTTCGGGCAAGTCCACCGCGACAAACAGGTAACCCTTGTCCTCGTCAGGAATAAAACCGCCGGGCACATGCTTGCCAATCCGCGTGATGGCGAACAACACAACTACTAACAACAGCATCGATAGAGTCGCCTTGCGGACGAGACCACCAACAATTTTCCCGTAGGTCTTGGTGATGAAATCGAATAACCCGTTGAAGCCGCGAAAAAACGCGTTTGGACGCTGGCCGGTTTTTGGTGCCCGCAGCAGCAAGGCGGCGAGAGCCGGGCTGAGTGTCAGCGCGTTGATCACTGAGAACACGACGGCCACGGCTATGGTCAGCGCAAATTGTTTGTATAACTGCCCGGTCACTCCGCCCATGAAGGCGACGGGCACGAACACCGCGCACAGCACCAGGCCGATGGCCACCACCGGCCCTGACACCTCTTTCATGGCAATGCGCGTGGCCTCCTTGGGTGACTTGCCATGCTCAATGTGATGCTGCACCGCCTCGACCACCACGATCGCGTCATCGACTACAATCCCTATGGCGAGCACCAAGCCGAACATCGTCAGCACGTTCACGCTGAAGCCCAGCACCGGGAACATGATAAAAGCACCTAACAACGAGACCGGCACCGTGCACATCGGGATGATCGTAGCGCGGAAACTCTGCAGGAAGATATAAACCACCAGCAGCACTAGGATCACCGCCTCCTCCAGGGTTTTGACGATTTCGTCCATCGAAGCCACAATCGGCAGGGTTGAGTCCAGCGTGATGTCATAGGCCATGTCCGCAGGAAATCTGGTCTTCGCTTGTTCGAGGATTTTTTTGACGTTCTTCGCTGTTTCGATGGCATTGGCACCGGGTGCCAGATAGATGCCGAAGGCACCGGCCGGGGATTGGTTGAGGCGGGCGCGGAGGTCATAGGTTTGGGCACCGAGTTCCACCCGCGCGACGTCCTTGATCTTCACCTGCGAGCCGTCCGTGTTCGAGCGGATGATGATCTCTTCAAATTCCTTGGGCTCCTTGAGCAGACCCAACGCCCGTACATTGTATTGGCCCTCCTGGCCCGCAGGGGCAGGTTCGGCACCAATCCGGCCCGCGGGCGACTGGGCGTTCTGCTCGTTGAGCGCGTTCTTGATATCAGTCGGAGTGATGCCCAGCGAGGATAGCTTGTCGGGCTGCAGCCAGATGCGCATCGTGTAATCTTGGGCAGTGAAGTTTTTCACATCACCCACGCCTTTCACCCGCTTGATGGCGTCCACCAGATTGATATCGCAATAGTTACCGAGAAAAATCGCGTCATAGGAGCCCTTCGGCGAGGTGAGGCCAACGACCATCAGAATGTCCGGACTGGAGCGGTTGACCACCACGCCCTCGCGTTTGACCGCATCCGGAAGTTGGGCTTGCGCCTGGCCGACGCGGTTTTGGGCGTTCACCTGCATGATGTCCACATCGGTGCCAACATCAAAATAGATATTGAGTGTCATCTTGCCGTCGTTGGCATTGAAAGACTGCATGTAGAGCAATTTGTCCACACCATTAACCTTCGACTCAATGGGGGTGGCCACCGATTGCATAACCGCCTCCGCCGCCGCGCCGCGGTAGGTGGTGGTGGCCTGAATCATGGTGGGACTCACCGGCGGATACTCGGATATAGGCAACCGCGAGAGCGAGATAGCGCCGACAATGACCGTGAGGATGGCGATGACCATCGCCACAATGGGACGACGGATGAAAAATTCAGCCATGGTTTCGTTATTACTTGATAGGTTTGGCGAAACCGACAGGGATGGCCTTGGCGGTCGCGGCGGCAGCGGTTACTGCGTTGACCGGTATACCCTCGCGGACCTTCTGGATGCCTTCGACGATAATTTTCTCACCCGCTTTGAGTCCGTCGAGGATGATGAACAAGCTGTCCACTTGGTCCCCGGTTTTCACGGCGCGCTGGCTGGCTTTGCCATCGTCAGAGATGACCCAAACAAAGGTCTTGCCCTGGAGTTCGACCATGGCCCGCTCTGGCACCGTGATGCTATCTGCCCGTTTGCCCAGATTCACCCGGACGCGAGCAAACATGCCGGGACGTAGGAATTTTTTCGGATTGGGAAACTCGACGCGGATCCGCAAGGTGCCAGTTTTCGTATCCACTGCCCGATCGATAAACACAAACTTGCCCGGTTCCGTATGCTCCTTGCCATCAGAAAGAATCAAGGTCAGCGGCAGGGTGTTGATATCCCTGCCGAGTTTCTCGCTTTGTTCCACGGCATGCATGTAATCCACTTCACTTATATTGCAGTAAAACCACATTGGATCGAGCGTGGACAGGGTCGCTAACAAAGTGGGCTCGCCCTTGCCGACCAAATCGCCGATTGACACCTGCTTGGCACCGATGAGCCCGGTCATAGGGGCTAGCACCTCACAATAGCCGAGATTCAATTGAGCAGTTTCCACCTTGGACTGGGCTGTGAGCACATTGGCTTTGCCCATGTCCGCCGCGGCCCGGGAGTTGTCCAGATCCTGTTGGGGAACCGCCTTCTTTTCAACCAGCGGCTCGAGGCGGGCTACATCCGTCTGGTATTTCTTGAGCGCAGCCTCCGCCTCTGCTAACGACCCCTGGGCCGCTCCGAGTTTTTCCAAAAAAGGCTTTTTATCCAGCACGAAAAGCACGTCGCCCTTGTTCACCTCAACGCCTTCAGTGAAGCGCATTTCATCCACGAACGCCTCGACCCTGGCCCGCACATCGACGTTCTGTGGTGAGTCGAGTTGGCCGATGAGCAGCGTGCTGAGCGGCACCGCCGAGGGGGTGATTTCCATCACCTCGACAATGGGTGGCGGCAGTGCTGCGGGCTTGGGTTTTTCACAGCTGCAGAGGCACACGCTAGCCAGCAGCGCGACAGGTAAGCCGAGACGGATGAGGCCGCCCGTGGCACGCTTCCGCCAGCAAGACTCGTCCAAGTAAGTGGAATGATTGAATCGCGTGGTCAAGGGAATGATGAGTTGAGTGTTGGATCGGAAAACTGCCAATCGGCGAAATAAACAATGCGGCCAGATCTGTCAATCAGTTAATCGCATGCGCGGCGAATTGGTTTGTCTACCAACCTTGCCGCCCCCGTGTCTCGCCGCCCAGCCCTCTTGGAAACACTCAGAAAGACCCAAGACAAGAACTCGCGACGCTATGGACGGGCATTGGCGGCGATGGTAACGGGATGGATTGTAGCGGAACTCTCTAAGCGCCGATGCCAATGATACAGTGCGCTGCCCTCTGCCTCTTGTGTCTTGCGTCTTGTGTCTTCTCCACCACCGCGGCACAAGTCGAAACTTTTCCGAGAGAGATACGCCGGCTGCGGCGTAGCATCACCTGACATGAAACTCCTGCTCATTCTCGCAATCACCGCCACCGCCGCCACTGCTCAGGACCTGCCCGGTTGGAAACTCGTGTGGGGCGATGAATTCGACCACCCGGGCCTGCCCGACCCCGCAAAATGGGACTATGAAAATGGCTTGGTGCGCAACCATGAGTTGCAATTTTACACCACCCAGCGCCGCGAGAATGCCCGGTGGAAGACGGCAAATTGATCATCGAGGCCAGAAAAGAACCCATGGACGGCGGCCAATTCACCTCCGCCAGCCTGATTTCCCGCGGCCACGGTGCGTGGACTTACGCCCGCATCGAAGTGAAGGCGAAGCTGCCAGCCGCGCGCGGCACCTAGCCTGCAATCTGGATGCTGCCTAACGACCACGGCACCGTGCCGTGGCCGCGCTGCGGGGAAATCGACATCATGGAGCATGTCGGACATGATCCGGGTGCCATTCACGGCACCCTGCACTGTGAGACCTTCAACCACATCACATAACACTATTTATCTGTCACCCTGATCCACTCCCACCCGCAAATCCCTAGCACTCCACAACATCCCCGTGGCGGCAAAGCCGCTGCCCCGCAACGCCCTGGCGCCATCCGTGCGCGCCTGGCTGAAG
>WBXD01000083.1 GCA_008932935.1 Verrucomicrobiota bacterium | reverse complement strand
GGCAAACCGCTGCATTTTCTCGATCGTATCCGCTGCGACTATCCGATGGTGATGCACGGCGTTTCACTGTCGATTGGTAGTAGTGATCCCTTCGATCTGGCATATCTGAAGGGTCTTCGGTCGCTGATCAATCGTGTCCAGCCTGCCTGGATTTCGGACCACCTGTGCTGGACTGGCACCGACGGCCTCAATCTGCACGATCTGTTGCCGATGCCTTATACCAAGGCTGCGCTCGACCACTTGGTAAGCCGTATCCAGCACGTACAGGACTACCTGCAACAATCCATCCTGATGGAAAATGTTTCCAGCTATGTCGCTTATCGCGACGATGAAATGACCGAGTGGGATTTTCTTGCTGAAGTGGCGGCCCGCTCCGGTTGCCATCTGCTGCTCGACGTAAACAATGTCTATGTGAGCAGTGTCAATCACGGTTTTGATCCCTATCGGTTTATCGATGGCATTCCTGCGGAACAGGTGCGGCAGATACATCTTGCCGGTCATGAAGATCACGGCAGCTACGTCATCGATACCCACGATCATCCGGTTTGCGACACGGTATGGGATCTGTATGCCTATGCAGTGCGCCGCATGGGCTTGGTACCGACAATGATCGAGCGCGATGACAATATTCCGCCGCTCGCAGAATTGCTTGCCGAGCTTGATACCGCACGTCGAGTTGTGGAACGCGAGCTTGCTGCAGGAAAGGTCGCCGCATGAGCACGCTCGACAGTCTGCAAAAGACTTTTCAGGCGGCCGTACTGGCCGAGAATCTGGCACCGGGTTTATTTGCCCGTGAAGGGGGAGAGGGTGGTTTCTCCATTTACGCGAATGCCTATCGCGCGCGACTCACCGACGCCTTGCGCGACAACTATCCGATTTTGTTGCTGGCGCTTGGCGACGAAATGTTTCTGGAACTTGCGCTGTCCTATATCGGCGAGCAACCCTCACGGCAGAGATCCATTTGCTGGTTTGGTCACCAACTGGCTGACTTCATGCGACAACGACCGGACAGGGTGCCCCATCCCGCGCTCGCCGATCTGGCAAGCATGGACTGGGCTTTGCGCGGGGTATTTGATGCCGCCGATCAACCTTTGCTGCGTGTAGAAGACCTGTCGGCGTTGCCGGCGGAAGACTGGCCGGGGAAGCGTTTTCAGTTGAGGGCGACAGTCGCCATGGTTGAACTGTCCTGGAATGTAGAGCCCATATGGCAGGCATTAAGTGCGGATGCTGAAGCGCAGACGTCACCGCCGCATGAGAGCAAGCATCTGTTGTTGGCCTGGAGAAAGGGATTGGATTGCAAGTGGCGGTCGCTGGCCTCCACTGAAGCTGCTGCGCTGCGGGGCCTGAGCAATGGTGGCACATTTGCCGAGATATGCGAAGTTGTCGCGGAAATTGATGTCTCGGCGTCGGCGACCGCGGTGGCAACGATGTTGCAACAATGGATAGCAGACGAACTGTTGGCGGCCGATCCGCAACAAAGTATCTGCGCTGCCTGCGGGGCTGGATTTGACTGCGGAGTGGCGGCTGGGAGTGACACTTGCTGGTGCATGTGCCTGCCGACGCTGGCCGCTGCATTTACTGACAGCAGCGGTTGTTACTGCGTCATCTGTTTGAAGGCGAAGCTGTACGCGCAGGAAGCATGAGCACCGCATCCCGATTGCTCCACGAAAAACATTCCGCCGCGGCCTCCGCATAAGGCAACCAGCAATAAGCAATATGTTCGTCAGGCGCTAACGTCACCAAGACTTTTGATGGCACGCACAGGCTGAACACATGTTCCCGATTGTGCGTCGTACCCGGAGCGAAGCGTTCCGGCGTCAGCGTGATGCGGAAGTTGTTGGCGATGTTCCAGGCGATGAAGGCACTCTCCGGCGCCTCGATCCCGGTCTCCTCGAATACTTCCCGGCGAGATGTCTCCAGCAGGCTTTCACCTCTTTCCATGCTGCCGGTAACGGACTGCCAAAGCCCGGGATGCTTTGCTCGCTCAATGAGCAATACGTCAAGGGCGGGCGTATGAATCACGACGAGGACGGATACCGGTATCTTGAAATTCATACCGGTATCCCGCTCGCAATTCAGGACTTGCCGACGTCGACCTGCGTTTCGACTTTCTGCCGCAGGCGGATGTGGAGTTCCCGCAACTGCTTTTCGTCCACGTCGGAAGGCGCATCCGTCAGCAGGCATTGCGCGCGCTGCGTCTTGGGGAACGCGATGACATCACGAATCGATTCGGCGCCCGTCATCATCGTGACGATACGATCCAAGCCGAAGGCGAGGCCGCCATGCGGCGGTGCGCCGTATTTGAGGGCGTCGAGCAGGAAGCCGAACTTGAGCTGCGCTTCCTCGGCGCCGATACCCAATGCGCGGAATACTTTGCTCTGCACTTCTTCGCGATGGATACGCACCGAGCCGCCACCGATTTCCCAGCCGTTGAGGGCAAGGTCGTAAGCTTTGGCCAGGCACTTGCCGGGATCGCTGTCGAGGTAATCCTCATGACCATCCTTGGGCGCAGTAAAGGGATGGTGGCAGGCATTCCAGCGCTTGCCCTCGTCGTCGTATTCGAACATCGGGAAATCGACGACCCACAGCGGCTCCCACGCCTTGCCATTGACGTAGCCTTTTTCGTGGCCGATCTTGAAACGCAGTGCGCCAAGGGCATCATTGACGACCTTGGTCTTGTCCGCACCAAAGAAAATGAGGTCGCCGCTCTGCGCACCGGTACGTTCGATGAAGGCTTTCAGCGCTGCCTCATGCAGGTTTTTGACGATCGGCGATTGCAGACCTTCTTCGTTGAGCTTGGATGCATCGTTGACCTTGATGTAAGCCAATCCTTTGGCGCCATAGATCTTGACGAACTCGGTATAGCCATCGATTTCGCTGCGAGTCAGGGCCGCGCCGTTGGGGATACGCAGCGCGGCGACACGGCCACCGTTGGTTGCCGGACCGCTGAACACCTTGAAAGCGACGTCGGTGACGGCATCGGTGACATCAACCAGTTCCAGCGTGACGCGCAAATCAGGTTTATCCGAGCCGTAGCGACGCATCGCCTCGGCATAGGTGATGCGTGGGAAGGGTTTCGGCAGATCGACGTCAAGCGCTTCCTTGAACACGGTGCGGAACATGTCTTCGGTGATCTCGATGATCGCATGTTCACCCATGAACGAGGTTTCGATATCGACCTGGGTGAACTCGGGTTGCCGATCGGCACGCAAGTCTTCGTCGCGGAAGCATTTGACGATCTGATAGTAGCGGTCGAAGCCGGCCACCATCAGCATTTGTTTGAACAGTTGCGGCGATTGCGGCAGGGCAAAGAACTGGCCGGGATGGACGCGCGAGGGCACCAGGTAATCGCGCGCACCTTCCGGTGTGCTTTTGGTCAGCATCGGCGTTTCGATGTCGATGAAGCCGTTGGCATCGAGAAAGCGGCGGAAGGCCATGGTGGTGCGATAGCGCAGCATCAGGTTCTTCTGCATCTGCGGCCGGCGCAGATCAATAACGCGATGCGTCAGGCGGACGTTCTCCGACAAGTTTTCTTCGTCCAGACTGAAGGGCGGCGTGACGGCAGGATTCAGGATTTCGATCTCGTGACACAACACTTCGATTTGGCCCGATGGCAGATTGACATTCTCGGTACCAGCCGGGCGGCGACGGACCTTGCCGGTGATACGCAACACGAACTCCCCGCGCACAGTTTCCGCCAGCGCGAACATTTCGGCACGATCGGGGTCGCAGACGATTTGCGCCAAGCCTTCCCGATCACGCAGGTCGATGAAGATTACCCCGCCATGGTCGCGGCGACGATGACTCCAGCCGCAGAGAGTGACTGTCTGGTCGATCAGGCTGGCGTTGAGATTGCCGCAATAATGAGTACGCATGTGAATTCCGTGTTGAGGAAGGTCGCCGCAGGGGCGACAAAATATTGGTTCTCTGCTCGCTTGTTCGCGATTATTCGTTCTGGGCGCGCCCGGCAGGGTTTTTGGCGAGCGGATGCAGCGGTGGCAAAGGGGCGACAACACCCATGGAGATGATGTACTTGAGCGCGCTATCGACGTTCATGTTCAGTTCTATGGTGTCGCACTTGCGCACAAAGAAGAAAAAACCGTTGACGGGGCTTGGTGCCGTGGGGATGAAGACACCGACCATTTCGTCCCCACCGATATTGGCTACCTGTGCAACCGGAGTACTTGTCTGAAAAGCGATTGCCCACGCCTCGGGGTGCGGATACCTGACCAGCAGAACCTTGCGAAAAGCCTCGCCGCTGCCGCTCAGTAAGGTATCGCTGACCTGCTTGACGCTAAGGTAGACGGACTTGACGACAGGGATGCGTGACAGCAGGCCTTCCCAGTAGACGAGAAAGCGTTGCCCGACCATATTTCTGGCCGTGACTCCGCTGATCAGGACTACCAGCAGGGTCAGGAGCACGCCGATTCCCGGCAGGTAAAAACCCATCAAATGCTCTGGTCGAAGCGCTTCTGGCAAGAGCAGCAACGACTGGTCCATGGTACGAATGATCATGGAGAGCACCCAGATGGTGATCGCCAAAGGTACCCAGATCAGCAAACCAGTGATGAAGTACTTTTTCAAGGCAATATCCGCGTCGAGGGTTCAGGTAGCTGCCGGCTTTGGCGGCGTAGCGACAACAGGAGTTGCCGCAGCAGTCGCGGCTTCAGAAGGCGCAGTAACGCTTGGCGCGCTTTCTGCATTCTCGGTTTTTGTTCCTTTGGCTGCTGGCTTATTGCCGTTTTTGAAGTCGGTTGCGTACCACCCGTTTCCTTTGAGCTGGAAACCAGCAGCAGTGACTTGTTTTTCAAAAGCAGCAGTTTGGCATTCAGGACAAATGGTGAGCAGCGAATCACTCATCTTTTGCAGAACATCTTTTTCGAAGCCGCACGCCGAGCAGCGATAAGCGTAGATAGGCATTGTAGCCCCCAATAAAAGGGCGATTATAACTGACGGTTTTTTTGCGCAGACGCTAGCAACTGCTGGCGCGCAGCTTGTGCCGCTCGTTACAGCTGGGTACCTAGATAGGCCTGCGTCAGCGGCTTGCCCCAGAACATTGCGATGATCCCCGCAACGGCCAAATAGGGACCAAACGGGATCGGAACGTTCTTGGCATGGCGGGTGAAGATGATAAGACCGATGCCAATCAAGGCGCCAACAAAAGAAGACAGCAATATGGCCAACGGCAATACCTGCCAGCCAAGCCACGCGCCAATCGCCGCCAACAGCTTGAAGTCACCATGGCCCATACCCTCCTTGCCGGTAACCAGCTTGAAGCCCCAGTAAACCAGCCAGAGGGACAGATAACCGGCGATGGCACCGATAACGGCACTGCTTAGACTGGCATAAGTGCCCCAAGTATTGAAAATCAGACCGGACCAAAGCAGCGGCAGTGTCAGGTCATCGGGAAGATACTGCGTATCTAAGTCGATAAAGGCCAACGCGATCATTGCCGCACAGAACGTGATACCGCCAATAGCGCTCCACGTGTAGCCAAAGTGCCATGCTACGAAAGCAAACAGAATTGCCGTCAATACTTCAACCAATGGGTAGCGCAAGCTGATCGGAGCACGACAGGCGCGACACTTGCCGTGCAGGAAAAGATAGCTGAGCACCGGAATGTTTTCCCATGCTGAAATAGCGTGGCCACAAGCCGGGCAACGTGAGCGTGGCGAAACCAGGGTCACCGCGGGCGCAGCATCCAGGGACTCACCGCGCAGTTCCGCGCACTGCAGTACCCAGTCGCGTTCCATCATTTTCGGCAGTCGATGAATAACGACATTGAGGAAGCTGCCGACCAGCAGGCCGAAAAAAGCAGCTACCGCCGCGAACGCTACGGGATCCGGCAGGGTGCCGGGGAGTGGAATCATCTTGCTGCCTGGTCAGCCGACAACCGAGCCCAGCTTGAAGATAGGCAGGTACAAGGCGATGACCATGCCGCCAATCACGACGCCAAGGACGGCCATGATCATGGGTTCCATCAAGGCGGTAATGTTTTCGACCGCCTCATCGACTTCATCCTCGAAGAAGTCGGCCACTTTGCTGAGCATGCTGTCCAATGCACCGGATTCTTCGCCAATGGCCACCATCTGCAAAACCATGCTCGGAAACACATTCGCGTTTTGCATTGCGGCTACCAGCGTATTGCCGGTACTGATTTCGCTCTGGATTTGTTTGGTGGCCATTTTATAAACATAATTTCCCGAGGCGCCCGCAACCGAGTCAAGCGACTCCACCAAAGGTACACCGGCAGCAAACATGGTTGCCAGAGTCCTTGTCCAGCGTGCAATGACCGCCTTTCTCAGCAGGTCGCCGAATATCGGCAGCTTCAACACAAGCCTGTCCATGAAAATCTGCATAGTCAACGAGCGCTTCCAGAAATAAAAGAAAGTGTAGAGTCCTCCGCCAATGCTGCCTGCCATAAGCCACCAGTAACTTACGAAATACTCCGAGATGGCAATGAGTATCAGGGTGGGTCCTGGGAGATTTGCACCGAAGCTGGAAAAAACCTGTTTGAACTGCGGCACCACAAAGATCATGATGATTGCGGTGACAATGGCTGCGACAGACAGAACCGCGATTGGATAGCCCATCGCACCCTTGATTTTCTTTTTCAGGGCAAGGCTTTTTTCCTTGTAGGTGGCCAATCGGTCGAGCAGGGATTCCAAAATACCTGCTTGTTCACCTGCCTGGATCAGGTTGCAATAGAGCTGGTCAAATAGCAAAGGGTGTTTTCTGAACGCTGCATTGAGCGTTGCGCCAGTTTCAATTTCGGTTTTGATATCGGTCAGCAGCTTTGTGACTGCAGCATTGCTGGAGCCTTTTGCAACGATATCGAATGATTGCAGTAGCGGGACCCCCGCTTTCATCATGGTTGCAAGCTGTCGGGTGAAGAGGACGATATCCTTGTCCTCAACTTTTCCGCCCCCGCGAGCGGATTGTTTTTTGACTTTGGTAACTATAAAGCCCTGGCGACGCAAGGTGGCCTGAACCATGGCTTCGCCTACCGCCCGCATTTCTCCCCGAACGACCTTCCCCGAACGGTCCTTGCCTTCCCAGACGTAATTGAATTCTTTTTGTGTGGTCTTTTTTGCAGTGGCCATCGAGACGTCTCCCTGATCCAACGTCGTATGTGCAGCTAACAGTCGATATTAGCGCCGCTAACGGATGCCGCCGATGATGCCCGCCCCACCTTAATTTGTAAAGCTGAACACATGACGAAATACTCATTGTTCCTAACTATGCTGGCTTTTTCAGCCTGACAATTTTTACGGACTTGTCTTGCGTCTGCACGATTTCCATCGCAACGCCGCCAATTTTGGCACTGATCCCGGCTTCTGGAATTTCCTGAAAGTGATCTAAAACCAGTCCGTTCAAGGTTTTCGGCCCATCAATGGGGAGGTTTAGTCCGAGCGCCCGATTCAGTTCCCGCAACGGGCGGGTTCCCTCGACCAAGGCAGTACCGTCTGGAGCCCACTCGAGTTCGGTGTCGGTGCCCGGCAAACTGGTGGTGAACTTGCCGATGATTTCCTCGATGATGTCTTCCAGCGTAACCAGCCCCTGAATTTCGCCGTATTCATCAACCACCAAGCCGAGTCGTTGCCTGTTTTCTTGGAAGAATTGCAACTGGGAATAAATCCGGGTTCCAAGCGGAATGAAATAGGGCTCGTTCAGTTCGGAACGCAATGTTTCGTGGTCCCACTCCCCATCCAACACGTGAGAGAGGAGCCGACGTTGATGGAGTATGCCTATTACATTGCCGGGGTCGCCATCATAGACAGGCAGATGCGTATGGTAGCTGGTGGACAGTTGCTGCCGTATATCCTCCAGGGAGGCTTGAAGGTCGATTGACTCCACTGTTCCCCGCGGTGTCATCACGTCTTCGACGGTTATATTTTCAAGATCGAAAAGGTTAAGCAATATGCTCCGATGCTGGCTCGGGATGCCATGTACCGACTCCAGCACCAGCATCCGCAATTCTTCCGGCGATAGCCTTAGCTCCTCATGGTTGGACTTTGGTTCAAGCCGCAGCAGTTTGAGCAATCCGGTGACCAGCAGGTTGACGCCCCAGATCAGCGGGTAGGCAACCCGCAACATTGGGGCGAGAACGAACACAATGCGCTGCGCCAGCCAGTCGGCATGCGTTGCACCGATAACCTTGGGCGTAATTTCGGAAAACACTAGCAGGCAGAAGGTGACAAACACGGTGCCCGCTTCGAGGGTCCACTTTTCGGCACCGAATATCTGCAGAGCAATGCTGCCGGTAAGCATCGCCGCAGCGGCGTTGAGCAATGTATTGCCAAGCAAAATGACGCCAAGCAGTTTGTCAGTGGTGCTTAGCAGTTTTACTGCCAAAGCAGCACCGGAATGTCCCTCTTTGGCCAGATGGCGAAGGCGATGGCGGTTTGAGGCCATCATCGCGGTTTCTGCCATCGAAAAAAAACCGGAGCAGGCCAGTGTCATGACCAGCACCCACACCTGCATTGAAAGTGGTATTTCGTCCATTTGAACGGATCAGGTCACGCGTCCGAGAATAACCTCAAGGACGAAGCGAGTGCCGACATAAGCCAGCAACAGCGCCACAAAACCCGAAAGTGTCCAGCGCAGGGCGACTTTGCCTCGCCAGCCTCGAAGGTGTCGTCCCAGCAATAACGCCGCGAATATCAGCCACGAGACGATCGCGAATACAGTCTTGTGATTGAAGGTAAGTACTTTTCCGAACAAGGCTTCGGAAAAGAAGATGCCCGAAATAAGGGTCAGCGTGAGCAGAACGAAAGCAATATGTATCAACCGAAACAATAATCCTTCCATCACCAGCAATGGCGGAAGCGCGGAGAGCAGGGGCGAAAGGTTTCCGCGATGCAGGTTTTTTTCGGCTATGGCCATTAACAAGGCATGTAACGCAGCGAGGGTAAACAGGCTGTAAGCCAGCATGGCGACAAGAAAATGCAGGCGAAAGACGGTGGAATCGGCATTCACCAGAATGTGGTGTTCTGGCACCACTGCCGGCAAAAGTGCCGCAATGGTTGCCACAGGCAACCCCACAGCAAGCAAGCCGCCGAGCCGCGCGTAAAAACTTTCGATCCAGTAAAGCGCGATTGCCAGCCAGAGCATGAGCGAAAGTGCAATGGCGAACCCGAAATGCATGGTTGTCGTGGCCGCTTCACTGGTGCCGAAAATTACGTCGTAAAGGCTGAAGCCATGTGCAATCAACGCACTCAGAAGCAGAGCGTGCTCTACCGCGCTGACCTTTGCGTCTTTTACATTGGATGATTGGAAGCTCCAGCGCGTGCGCCAAAGATGGATGGCGAGCACGGCATAAAGCGTGGGCGCCAGCAGATATATTAGAATTCCCGACATTGGCAAAGTCTAACGCATAGCCTCACTTCTCGGCCCAACACATGCTCGACAATCTTACCCAGCGCCTTGGCAAAGTCGTCAAAACCCTGCGCGGACAGGCGCGCCTGTCCGAAGACAACATTACGGACATGCTGCGTGAGGTTCGCATGGCCTTGCTCGAGGCAGACGTAGCCGTGCCGGTAGTCAAAGACTTTATCGCCAGGGTGAAAGAAAAGGCAATCGGCCAGGAAGTGATTGGCTCGCTTACCCCCGGTCAGGCATTGGTTGGCGTGGTGCATCGCGAGCTCACCGAGTTGATGGGCGGCAGCAAAGCCGAACTCAACTTTGCAACACAGCCGCCGGCCATCATCCTCATGGCTGGCCTGCAGGGTGCGGGTAAAACCACGACCACCGCGAAACTTGGCAAATGGCTCAAGGAGCGCCAGAAGAAAAAAATACTGGCAGTGAGTTGCGACGTCTACCGCCCCGCCGCCATTGAGCAGTTGAAAACTGTCGCCGCGCAGGCGGGCATCGACTTTTTTCCGTCCAGTGGCGAGCAGAAACCCAGAGATATCGCTGCAGCAGCCATTGACTACGCCAGGAAGCATTACTACGACGTGCTTTTTGTCGACACCGCGGGCCGGCTTGCGATAGATGAGGCCATGATGGCCGAGATTCGCGAACTGCACGCTCAGCTGGATCCGATTGAAACCTTGTTTGTGGTTGATGCGATGCTTGGTCAGGACGCCGTCAATACAGCGAAGGTTTTTGCCGACGCCTTACCGCTGACGGGCATCGTACTTACCAAACTTGATGGCGATTCACGCGGCGGTGCTGCCCTGTCGGTGCGTCACGTCACCGGTAAGCCACTGAAGTTTGCCGGTATTGGCGAAAAACTGACCGGCATCGAAGAGTTTCATCCCGAGCGCATGGCCTCGCGCATACTCGGCATGGGAGACATCCTCGGCTTGTTGGAAGATGCGCAGCGCGGCATCGACCAGGATAAGGCAAAGGATTTCGCACAGAAGCTCAAATCCGGCAAGGGCTTCGATCTGAACGATTTCAAGGAGCAGATCGGGCAGATGAAAAACATGGGCGGCATGGCTTCACTGATGGATAAGCTGCCCGCGCAGTTTGCTCAGGCAGCGCAGCAGGCAGGTGGGGCCGTCGAAGATAAATCCATTCGGCGCATTGAAGGCATTATCAACTCGATGACTCCGACTGAGCGCAGCAAACCCGAACTGATCAAGGCTTCGCGCAAGCGGCGCATTGCCACGGGTGCCGGTGTTCAGGTGCAGGAAGTGAATCGCCTGCTCAATCAGTTCGAGCAGACACAAAAGATGATGAAGCAGTTTTCCAAGGGCGGCATGGCAAAGATGATGCGCAGCATGAAAGGCTTGATGCCGGGAATTCGCTAGATCGCGATGCGGAACGAGGCCATAAGAGGAGTTATTGTATTTTGATCAATTGCTTGGCAGAGCGCGAATTCTCCCAAGGCTTCCAAAAGCAATCGCATGATGGCCCAATTACTGTTCGCCCTCTATGCAACACATTGTTTGAAAAGCAATGGACGAAGTACGGAGAGCGTGAACGTGACAGTTTCCTCAATTCGGATATGCGCTTTATAGAGACGTTCTCATTTCCAAACCGAGATTGCCTAGGCGTGTGGACATATGAAGCCAGGGGGAAGTTCGCAACGATCTGAATGTGTTTACATCCTGTCTTTTGGCTGTGCGACAAGAGGCCGAGACTGCTCCTAAGT
>WBXD01000082.1 GCA_008932935.1 Verrucomicrobiota bacterium | reverse complement strand
CTGTCCAAGTTGTACCGCGAAAGCGTCCGATCTGAGGCGATCAAGCCCTTGTTGGAACCGCTCATCGCGCATTACGCCAGTGCCCGCCTCGAGGGCGAACGCTTCGGCGATTTCTGCATCCGCGCCGGCTACGTCGCCGCCACCGTCCAAGGCTCCGATTTCCTCAAAAATCTCAAGCCCGAGGCCCTCAAGGCCGTGGCCGTCAAGCCCTAGGTCATTACTACCCGCTAAGCTGTTATGCCCGCTGTGCACTTGCAAACTCCCGCCACCCCCGTCCCCGGCGTGGATCTAGCCGAACTCGCCGCCTCCCTGGCTCCTCTGCGGGCTGGCCAGCGCCTCCGCCTCCTGTATGAGACCTTCGGCCCGCGTCTGGTCGCAACCACCAGTTTCGGCATTCAGGCTGCGGCCATGCTGCATCTAATAGCCGAGCATGCACCTAAAGTACCGGTGGTCTTCATCGATACCGGCTTTTTGTTCCCGGAAACCTACCTCTACGCCGAACAACTCAGCGCACGCCTCGAGCTGGATCTCCGGATCTATCAGCCTAATATAACATCCGCCCGCCTCCAAGCGCTGTCGGGTGAACTCTGGAACGCTGGTAAGGCCGGAGCCGATAAATACGCAATGCTAACGAAAATCGAGCCCCTCAACCGCGCCCTGCGCGAACTCGGTGCCGACGTCTGGCTCAGCGGCCTGCGCCGCAGTCAATCGAAAACCCGCGCCGATCGGCCATTTGCCGAGCAACAGAAAAAGACGCTCAAGGTCTATCCGATTCTCGACTGGGCCGACGCGCAGATGGCGCAATATTTTTACGAACATGAGTTGCCGGCCCATCCGCTGGCCGCCGAAGGCTACGTCACCATGGGCGACTGGCACAGCACCCGCCCGGCAGATGCCGACGCCGAAGCCGAAACCACGCGCTTCGGTGGCCAAAAATACGAATGCGGCCTGCACTTGGATTCCGGCACCCGGGACTTTCAAATATGAAAACGACCCTAGACTTCAAGACCGCTGCGCTCCAAGACACAAGACGCAAGCAAGATAAGAGAGCGCAGCGCTTCTCCATCTGCTCTTGTCTTGTGTCTTGCGTCTTGAAGTCTTGTGTCTCATCTCTTGTGTCTTGCGTCTCTCCTAACCAATAACCTATAATCGCCCCCATGAACATTGCAAACAACCTGATAGCCACCGTTGGCAACACCCCACTGATTCGTCTCAACCACCTCACCGCCGGTCTCGGTGCCGAGATATGCGTGAAGGCCGAGTTTTTCAATCCGCTCTTCAGCGTCAAGGACCGCATCGGCAAGGCAATGATTGAGGCGGCTGAACGCGACGGCTTGCTCAAGCCCGGCGGACTTATTATCGAGCCGACATCGGGCAACACCGGTATTGCGCTGGCGTTTGTCGCGCGGGCCAAGGGCTACCGTTGCATCCTGACGATGCCGGAGAGCATGTCGATTGAGCGGCGTGTGCTATTGCGCCTGCTGGGTGCCGAGATTGTGCTGACGCCACGGGCACGCGGCATGGGCGGAGCTATCGCCAAGGCCAAGCAATTATTAGAGCAACACGGGGCGGGCTCCTTTGGCCCCGGGCAATTTGAGAATCCGGCTAACCCGCAAGTCCATCGCGAAACCACCGCCGAGGAAATCTGGCGCGATACCGATGGCGAGATTGACGCCTTTGTATCGGGCGTTGGCACCGGTGGCACGCTCACCGGGGTTTCGGAAGTTATCAAGTCGCGCCGCGCGATGAAGACGTTTGCGGTGGAGCCGGCAGCCAGCCCAGTCATTTCCGGCGGCCAGCCCGGTCCGCACATGATCCAAGGTATCGGCGCAGGCTTCATTCCCAAAAACCTCAACCTGGCAACCATCGATGAGGTCATTCTGGTAAGCAACGAGGATGCGATGGCCACCGCTCAGGCCCTCGCGCAATTAGAAGGATTTCCCGCCGGCATTTCCACTGGTGCCAACGTCTGGGCTGCCATCCAGATCGCCAAACGCCCGGAATTCCAAGGCAAACGTATCGTCACCATCGGCTGCTCGTCGACCGAACGCTACCTATCCACCCCGCTCGCTGAAAAAGTCCGCGAGGAATGCGCCAATCTAACCGTCCAAGACGTCTGAGGGTGGGCGCTGGCACGCAACGACACTTGCCAAGTGTCGTGTGCAGCAGCCCGCAACCGCAAGCCTAGGCCATCTAGCAACATGCCCATGCGACGTGGCGCGGCCATCCTGCTAGGACAGGCACGCGTGTTGCCCGCCGCGACGCTGCGTTCTCATACTCAGGGTCAAGTGCCCGGGAAAAATGGATTGTGAATTTGTTCCTGCGCGACGGTGGTTAGCGGGCCGTGGCCTGGGCACAGCACGGTGGCCGCGGGCAGAGTGAGGATTTGCGTGCGATTGCTGCGCAGCGCGTCAATATAAGACACGATACCCCCGCCCATCGAACCGGCGAACACGGCGTCGCCGACGAGCGCGAGCGGCCCATCAAGTCCGTCGATGACATAAGTGATGCCGCCGCGCGAGTGCCCCCAGGTGAGGCGGGTGGCGACGCGCAGTGCGCCGCAGTGGAAGAGGCGGCCCGCCGCGAAGCATTGCGCTCCGGCAAGTGACTCGCCCTCGCCGATATAGGCCGGCGCGCCAGTGTGTTGCTGGAGGGGCGCGAGATCGTGCACGTGATCGCTGTGGGCGTGGGTCAGCAGGATGAGCTTGAGCGTGAGTTGTGATTGCGTTAGATAGTCCAACATGCCACGGCAGTCCGCACCGGTGTCGACCGCCAGCGCCTCGCCGCTGCTGCGGTCGAACACGAGGTAACTGTTGACGGTCATGTCATGGTAGGGGGTGTTGAAACATGCCAGCCCAGCGAGCGTGACGGGTTGTGGGTACCATGCCTGGCGGCCGAGTGCGGCCAGCGCCTCGGTACCGAGGTGGAGCACCGGGGCGACGGCGCGGACGGTGGCATCGTGATAGTTGCCGTCACACAAGCTGGCGAGCGCGGCGTGCGTCACGCCAGCTGCGGCGGCCACTTGAGCGGCGTTGAGTTGCAGGCCGCGCATGGCCTTGCCGACAATGTCGGCGACGCTGTCTTCGAGTGGGATGGGGGGCATGGGTGGGGTGGGGGGTGTAGTTAGATGACTCAGCGAGCCAATGAGTGCGTCCAATGCATATCCGCGAAATTCATGCCATGTTGCCACTCGCTCACTGCCAGAGCGTATTTGCCGCAGTGCTGCAGGCGGTCAATTTCCTTTACCCATGAGCTTGGCGATCATGGCGGCATCGACGTTGAAGGAGCCGGTGGCAAAGGCGGTGGGTGGCTGGTTCTCCAATACTTGGTATTCGAACGCCTTGATTGGCTTGATGTCCTTGACCTGGGAAAGCAGATAGACGCGGATGGTCAGCGCCTCGGTGTCGGTACCGCCTGGCAGTTTGCTGATGGCGTATTGGACTTCGTTGCGGCCATCGAGGGCGCCGCCGATGACGATTTCGGCGTCCTTGGAGTTGGCAAAACGGTGATGGCTGAATTTGTTCACTTGCACCTTCACCTCACGGCCCGGGCTGAAAACATAGACTTTGGCGATGTATTTGGCTGGCGGGGCCTCCAGCGGCGGCAGCGGTATTTTACCTGACGGCTGGGCTTCCGGAGTTTCCTTGAGGTACTTCAGATTGCCAGCGGCCAATTCCCGGCGCACCTCCGGCAGCGCCTCCAGATTGACAAAGTCCGCCCGGTCATAAAGCCATTCGCCGTTTTCACTAACAAAGGCCAGCACCAGCAGATTCTGGGTCGGAGTGCCCCCGACACCAAAGTCGATCTTGCCAAAATACGCCGCGGTGGCTGTCGGGCCCTTTTCTGTCGCCTCAAGAAAAGTCAAGCCCTTGAGCGCAGGCGGCGGCGCGGGCAGCTTGAAGAGCGCCTGCGGAAAGGGCAGCTTCTGGGAGGTGATGCGGTTTTGCACCTCGGTGCGACGGTGGCTCGCCGTCACCCGTTGCCAACTCGCGGCATCCTGGTGGACGATGGCCTCACGCCATGCGTTGTACGTTAGCTCCAAAGCCGGACGCAGGACCCCCTGCGCAGCGCAAAACCCCGTCATCAAGGTGCTCAAAACAACAATGTGCAACTGCATCGGCGAAACCATTGGACAAAGTGTGGGTTTTCACAACAAAGAATTTGTGTGCGCAGCGATTGTCTGTCAGAAAATGCCTGTATATGAGTCAGATCCTACAAAAGATGCCGCCGCTGGGCGAAGCCCGCGACCGCAAGATGCTCGAAGAGGCGTCATCGTATGTTTATCGCCAGACGCCACAGGGCGAGGTGCAGGCTCATCTATTTTGGCCCACCACCACCGCGCTGTCCCCTAGGCCGGCGGTGGTATTTTTTCATGGCGGATTGTGGGATACGCCGATGCACACTCAGTTTGTCCCGCACTGCCTGCACTTTGCCGGGCGTGGCGCGGTGGCGGTGGCTGCCGAAACTAGGATTTTTTCCAAACACGCCACCGGTCCGCTGGAAGCGATCGAGGATGCGCGCGAATTGATCCGTTGGCTGCGCCAGCATGCCGAAACTTTCAATCTCGACCCCGCCCGCATCAGCGCCGGCGGTGCGGCCGGCGGGGCCATGCTCGCCTTGCTCACGGCGATGCCCAAGCCCAAGCAGATGCCGCCAGTGGATGGGATTGACTGTCGGCCGCAGGCCCTGCTGCTCTTCAGCGCGATTGTCAACACCACGCCCAAGGGCCAGGGGGCTGAGCGTTTTCCGGATGTCAAGACGGCCATCCGCTGCAGTCCGACCTCGCTGATTAGGGCGAAACTGCCGCCGATGATGATGTTTCACGGAACGGCCGACCGCATTGCGCCGGTGGCCGAGGTAAGGCGTTTGCGCAGTCGCCTGCGCTGGCGGCGCAACGTCTGCGAACTCTTAGAATTCGAGCGGGCTGAGCACAGCTTCTTCAACTTTAACTTCAACCAGTTGCACTTCGACTTGGCACTGGCCGCCGCCGACGCTTTTCTGGTCAAACACGGCCTGCTGGACCCCGAAGCGGCCGAGTTCTGAAACCGGGCAGGGGGCAGGCACGCCCAATCCTGTCGGGTAAGAGTTTTTTACCGCAGATGAACACGGATGCATCCGAATAAAAGCATTTTCATCAGCGTTCATTTGCGTCAATCTGCGGTTCATACATCCCATCTTCGTGTCAAAGGGAGCGCTATTGGACGGCTCGCTCGTGTTTGGGATTCCCAAGTATAGGATGGGGGCCTCCATCCGCCTCGCCGCGCCAACATTTCGCCGCTGCCGCCCCCATTGCGCTTGCGCTGGCCACCGCTCATTCTAGCATCCTGCCCGTGCCCAGCCACGCCGCCCCATGAACCGTATTTTTGTCGAAAAAAAGGCCGAATTCAACGCCGAGGCCCGCCACCTCCTGCAAGACCTCCGCGAATCGCTCAGCCTGCCCGAGCTTGCCGGCGTGCGCCTCGTCCAGCGTTACGTCATCGAGGGTCTTAGCGCCGCAGAATTTGCCGTCGCGGTGCGGCTGGTTCTATCCGAACCACAGGTCGATTCAGCCAGCACCACCCTCGCCCTAGCCGAAAATGAAACCGCTTTTGCAGTGGAGTACTTGCCCGGCCAATTTGACCAGCGTGCCGACTCCGCCGCGCAGTGTGTGCAAATCCTCACCGGTAAAGACCGCCCGTGGGTCGTTTCCGCCAAGGTGGTTATTCTCGCCGGTGCGCTCAGCCCGCAGGTGGTGTCGCGCGTCAAAGCCTACGTCATCAACGCCGTGGATTCCCACGAAGTGCCGGTGACGGAACTCTGCGAACGACATGCCACCTCAACTCCGCCGGATGTCGCTATTCTAACCGGCTTCATCCGGTACGCCTCGGCCGCGCTGACCAGCCTGCGCGGCGATTTGGGCCTAGCCATGTCGGCCGCAGATCTAGCTCTCTGCCAGACGTATTTCCGCGACGAGGAGCAGCGCGACCCGAGTCTGACAGAGCTCCGCTTGCTCGACACCTATTGGTCCGACCATTGCCGCCACACCACGTTTTTAACAAAAATAGAAGGGGTCACCTTCGAGCCTGGCAGTGCGCCGGCCGAGCGCGCTTGGCAGACTTATCAGGCCACTCGCGAGGCGTTGGGCCGCGCTGACAAGCCGGTCACCCTGATGGACATCGCCCTCATCGGCATGCGCGAACTCAAGCAATCCGGCGAGTTGGACAACCTCGAGGTGTCCGAGGAGGTCAACGCCGCATGCATCGTCGTGCCGGTTGCAATTTCCAATTCACTTAGCGAGGACTGGCTGGTGATGTTCAAAAACGAAACCCACAACCATCCGACCGAAATTGAGCCCTTTGGTGGGGCCGCCACCTGTCTTGGCGGCTGCATCCGCGACCCACTCTCCGGCCGCTCCTACGTCTATCAAGCCATGCGGGTCACCGGCGCCGCCGATCCACGAGCGCCCTTCGCCGACACCCTGCCGGGCAAACTCCCACAGCAGAAAATTTGTCAGACGGCGGCCCGCGGCTACTCGTCGTACGGCAACCAGATCGGTTTGGCTACCGGCCAGGTCGCCGAAGTCTATCACCCCGGCTACGTCGCCAAGCGCATGGAAATCGGTGCAGTGGTGGCCGCCGCGCCGCGCTCACAAGTCTTTCGTGGTAGCCCGGCCGCTGGGGATGTGATTCTGCTCATTGGCGGGCGCACCGGTCGCGACGGCGTCGGCGGTGCCACCGGTTCGTCCAAAGAGCACACCCACACTGCGCTGGAAAATTCCGCCGAAGTCCAAAAAGGCGACGCTCCCACCGAGCGGAAAATCCAGCGCCTGTTCCGCAATCCCGAACTTGCCGGCAAAATCAAAGTCTGCAACGACTTCGGTGCCGGCGGGGTGGCGGTGGCCATTGGCGAAATCGCTCCATCCCTCGCTATCAACCTCGACGCCGTCCCCAAAAAATACGACGGCCTCGATGGCACCGAGTTGGCCATTTCCGAGTCTCAGGAACGCATGGCTGTCTGCGTCGATCCCTCGGAAATCGCGTTCTTCATCCACGCCGCCGACGGCGAAAACCTCGAGTGCACTCACGTCGCCAGCGTCACCGACAGCGGCCGCCTGGTGATGACCTGGCGCGGCAAAACCATCGTCAATTTGTCGCGGGCTTTCCTCGATACCAATGGCGTCCAACAAACTGCCGCCGTCCACGTCAAAGCCCCCCATGGCACTCTGCTTTTATCTAATAAAAATAACGAATCCACTATCGCCAACCTCCGGGATCTCAACACCTGCTCGCAAAAAGGCCTCGGCGAAATGTTCGATGGCTCGGTCGGTGCTGGCACTGTGTTGTGGCCCTTCGGCGGCCGCCACCAACTTACGCCACCGGATGCCATGGTGGCCAAGTTGCCATTGTTAGAAGGCGACACCGATGTCTGCACCTACATGAGCTGGGGCTTCAATCCCTATATCTCCTCATGGTCGCCATTTCATGGTGCCGCCTATGCCATCACCGAAGCCGTCTGCAAGGCGGTGGCTGCCGGCGCGCGGCTGCCCGATATCCGCCTCACCCTGCAGGAATTCTTCCCCAAGCTCGGCAATGACCCGGCTCGCTGGGGTCTGCCATTTGCCGCGTTGTTAGGTGCGTTCCATGCCCAGCACGAATTGCGCCTCGCTGCCATCGGCGGCAAGGACTCGATGTCCGGCTCGTTCAATGAGTTGGATGTGCCGCCAACCTTGGTGGCCTTTGCGCTGGCCCCGGGCATAGCCTCGCTGGCGCTCTCGCCGGAGTTTAAGCAAGCCGGATCGACCATTTCCCGAGTGGAAGTTTCCTGCGATAGCGATGACCTGCCGGATTTTCAACAACTCAGGCAAGTCGCCGAGCAACTCCATCAGCTCAACGCCGCTGGCAAACTCCTCGCACTGCATCACATCGGCCAGCCCGGCCTCGCCGCCGCCCTCGCCAAAATGGCCTTCGGCAACGCCATCGGCTTCCAATCGAGCGCGGACTTGAGTCCGTCCGAATGGTCCCGACCCCGTTACTTCACCTTCCTCATCGAGCACGGCGAACCGCTCCCAGCCACCCTCAACGCCCAGCCTCTCGGCCACACCACCACCGCCGAAACCCTCGCCCTTCCCCACGAAACACACTCCCTAACCGACCTGCAAGCCGCCTGGACATCTACCCTCGAGCCAGTCTATCCGACGCTGCCGGAGCGGGAGAAGGCAGTTGATAGTGGATTGCAGATAGTGGATAGCGGATTGAAGTGCGCTGTCGCTTCCGCTCAAAATCCAAAATCCAAAATCTCAAATCCAAAATTGCGAGGCGGCAAGCCTCGCGTCCTGATCCCGAGCTTTCCCGGCACCAATTCCGAATATGATTCCGCCAAAGCTTTCCGTGAGGCCGGTGCCGAGGCCGACATTCTGGTCTTCCGCAACCTGACCACCTCGCACATTGATGAAAGTCTAACTGCTCTGGCGGCGCAGATCCGGCGCGCGCAAATCCTGATGTTTCCCGGTGGTTTCAGCGCCGGCGACGAACCAGACGGCTCCGCCAAATTTATCGCCACCGTCATCCGCAATCCGCGCGTGGCCGATGCCATCATGGACCTGCTTCTCAATCGCGATGGTCTGATTCTCGGTATCTGCAATGGCTTCCAAGCACTTATCAAAACCGGTCTCGTCCCCTATGGACGGATCATGGATAGTGGATCGAAGATAGGGGAGGGGGGATTGAAGATCGCTGCCACTTCTTCTATCCACAATCCACAATCCACGATCCACGATCCCTCCGCCGCGCCCACCCTCGTCCACAACGATATCGGCCGCCACATCTCCTGTTATGTCAACACCCGGGTCGTCAGCACGCTCTCGCCGTGGCTGGCCCATAGCCGCGAGGGCGACCTGCACACGGTCCCGATGTCCCATGGCGAGGGCAAGTTCTATGCTTCCGATGCGATGATCGCACAGCTCGCCGCCGCCCGCCAAATCGCCACTCAATACTGCGATGCCAACGGCCAGCCAGCGATGGACAGGGTCGTGAATCCCAATGGTTCGTTAGGGGCCATCGAAGGCATCACCTCGCCCTGCGGACGGGTCTTCGGCAAGATGGCCCACTCCGAACGCGCCGCCACCCAAGTCGCCAAAAACATCCCCGGCAACAAGCACCAACCGATCTTCGCCGCCGGGACCCGGTATTTCGGATAAGGAGCGACGACCTTACTGTCGTCTCTTAGCGAATGAGGGCTTGTCGAAGGTGGCTGTGCCCACCAAATTGCCGCCTTGGTCAGCGAGACCCACAAACGCGGAGATTAGTGGTCTGTCACTCGGTAATGAAATCCGGGAATCATGATTGACAATTCTTTAATAGAAGTATATTGTCAACTCAACCGAAGTTTCTCGCGGGTCGTTGGACGCGCGCGGAGATGCAAAGCGGCGAGTTCTTGAGCTGTGCCGCAACGGTGCAGTGGAGGACGCAAACAGCAACCCGAAACGAATACAACACATGCAAAACTACTGCAAAACCATTGGCGCCTTTGCCGCTGTCTCCGCCCTTGTGGCTGGCAACGTGAAGGCTGAAGTTGAATCCGAATTGCACGCCGGCTATTCCAACGAATATCTGTTTCGTGGCATCAAGCTGGGCAGTCAGCTCGTCGAAGTCGGCGGCAATGTCAAAGGTCAAGCTGGCGGTCTCGATCTGAGCGCCGGCTTTTGGCATGGCGCCTTCGACGGCAGCGCCAACGTGAAGCAAGATATTACCAGCGGTGCGGCGAGCGAATACGATCTATTCGCGGGCGCTTCCAAAGACCTGGGCTTGCTCAGCGCTTCGCTCGGCTACATCTACCGCCACTACGACTTGGGCACCAGTTGGTGGCAGATGAATTCCCATAGTGAAGATTCGCAAGAACTCGCCGTGGGCGTGGCACGCGATTTCGGCTTTGTTGCCGCCTCGCTCACCTACTACGCCAGCCTCAATAACACTGGCAACGGCCAGGGTAACTACTTCCAGGCTTATAATCCAGGAACGCAACCACTGCAGCCTGCCAATATCGGCAACAACAACAAGGGTTACACCGAATTGGCCGTGAGCCACAGCTGGGTGCTCAACCCAAGCCTGACCCTCAACGTCGGCAGTAACGTGGGCTACATGCTCGAAAAGGGCCAAGCCACCGCTTGGACCAGCAAGGTGTCCCTGGATTGGGCCATCGTCAAGCACGCCAAGCTGTCGCCGTTTGTCGAATTCGCGCTCCCACTGAGCGACGACCAAGACACCTACTACTTGCATTCCAACAACCAGTTTGCTTGCGGTTCGATGCTCAGCGTGAGCTTCTAATCCACTTCGCAGACACTTGTCTGAAAATTACTCAAGAGCGGTCGCGCAAGCGGCCGCTCTTTTTTAAACAAGCGGGATGAGTCGCGGCCGCGCTTAGTTCGCTACGACCTGATAGACCGAGCCTGAGTGATCGATGATGAACAGGTTGCCTTGGTTGTCCTCGGCGAAGCTTGAGATCTGGGCAATCCTCCCGCCAGTGGGTTGCAGCGCGTCGGTGTGGTCTTTGAAATCCGCGGCCTTGCCGTCTTGGATGACGAATGACCAGATGCGCGGGTTTGCGTAATCACCAAAGATGTAACGGCCCTGCAGTTCGGCGATCGGCCCGCGATAGACGTAGCCGCCAGTCACACTGACCCCTTGGTTGGTGGCATTGCCATGCGAGTAAACATACACCGGCTCAATGGCGCCAATCGGCGCATCGCCGCCCACACCCGGCGTGGGAGTGGCCACCGCGCCTTCACGCAAGCGCCAGCCGTAATTGGCCCCTGCGCCTTTGCCCTTGGGCATGAAATTGATTTCCTCCCATGCGCCTTGGCCGACATCGCCGATCCACAAATCGCCGGTTTTGCGGTCAAACGAGCAACGCCAGGGGTTGCGCAGCCCGTAGGCCCAGATTTCCGGCTTGGCATCCTTGTGGCCGAGATACGGGTTGTCGGCGGGTATCTTGTAGCCCTTATTGGGAGACACATCGATGCGCAACATCTTGCCCAGCAGTGTGTCGAGGGTCTGGCCATGGTTTTGTGGGTCGTTGCCCGAGCCGCCGTCACCATTGCCGATGTAGAGCATCCCGTCCGGACCAAACGCGATCCAGCCGCCGTTGTGATTTTCATAGGGTTGCTTGAAGCGCATCACTATTTCCCCCGTCGCCACATT
>WBXD01000081.1 GCA_008932935.1 Verrucomicrobiota bacterium | reverse complement strand
CCGCAGCGCCCATGCGATGTGAATGCGAGCACCACAGTTTATCTGTCCCTTTGTCGGCGGCCGAGCCAGCCACCGGAAGTACTGAGGCGTGCCAAGCGCTTAGCGCCCATCATCCTCCCTGACTAGTTTGGTTATTGCAGGCGACGGGCAGGATGCTCGCACTGGCTGCCGCGTCTCGCGGCAGGCCGTGACTGCGCGCCTCCGGCCGCAGCGCCCATGCGATGTGAATGCGAGAGCACACCACGGATGATTTGTCTGATGTGCCTTGCTGTGGCAATTTGTCCCTGCGCTGTCCCTTTGTCAGGGAGTTTTGGATTGGCAGAGGGCTGCACGCGGGGCTGGGGCCGCTTGATGGCGGAGAGCAAGCGAAACGCCGAGGGGCGGAGGCCGCAGCGAGGAGCGCTGCGGCTCGCTGGGTCTGAGAATATTTGGAATTGTAGCCCTGCTGGAAAGTGGGGTCATCATTGTTTCACTCAGCGTGCTCGTTTACTCGCCTTGGTGGATTTATACACCAAGGGGTACTCGCCATTTTCATCGATGCCATGCCAGCCGAGTTTGGCGAAGGCCTGGAGGATGGATGCCAGAGGTTCGCCCTCGTCTTCGTTATCGCCATGTTCGACGGTGGCAGCATGGGAAACGCCGTGGACACATTCGAGACTGATGACGGTGCGGAAGCCGTAGAGATAGATCCAGTCGCCCCAGGTTTTGCTTTCGTGGCGGGGTTCGAAATGCACTTTGCGCAGGGCGTCAAGCAATTGGGTGATGGTGCTTGGGGCCTCTGAGTGGGGAACGACAAGTTGAGTTTCCATGGTGTGGGTTGAGAGTTGCGGTGGGAATGAATGAATCGTAAACCTTGCGCATCAAGTGGGGGATGTCGAGAGGGAAAGTTGCCCAATCGGCCAAAACTAGCGTTCCGGCTTGCCCGGCGCGGACCATGAAAAAGGGCGGCAAGCAAATGCTTCCCGCCCTAGAGGTGGAGTGAGGAGGAGCCTGGCTTACTTGGCGGGCTGCAGGATGACTCAGTCGCTGGCGGGCAGGCCTAGCAATTCTAGCAGGCGCTGAAGGTCGTCGTTACCGTAATACTCGATTTCAATGCGGCCTTTTTTGGGCGAGTGTTGGATGGCGACGTGGGTGGCGAGATGAGCGCGCAGCCGGTTGGTGATGGCGCGGACTTGGACGTCGGACTCGCGCAGGGCGGCGGTTTTTTTGGAATCACTCGAATCGCTAGGATCGCCGGCCAAGGCGTCGGACGAGGAGAGCAGGGATTGGACGAATTTTTCGGTGGCGCGCACGGTGAGTTGGCGGCGCAATATCTGGTTGGAGGCGAGCAGTTGGACTTCTTGATCCTTGAGTGAAAGCACCACCTTGGCATGGCCGACGGTGAGGTTTTTTTTCGCCACCATGATTTGGATGTCGGGGTGGAGGTCGAGCAAGCGCATGGCATTGGCCACGCTGGCGCGGTTTTTGCCGACGCGGGTGGCGATTTCCTCCTGCTTGAGGAAGTACTCTTTGGCGAGGCGGACGTAGCCGGCGGCCTCCTCCATCGGGTTGAGGTCTTCGCGCTGGATGTTTTCGATGAGGGCCATCTCGAGCACATCGCGGTCGGACGCCTCGCGTTCGATAACCGGGACGGTGGCGAGGCCGAGTTTATGGGCAGCGCGCCAACGGCGTTCGCCGGCGATGAGCTCGAAGGTGCCGTTGACTGGACGGACGATGAGCGGCTGAATGATGCCGTGCTGGCGGATGGATTCGACGAGGTCGTCAAGCGGGGCCTCGAAAAATTGGGTGCGGGGTTGCAAGGGGCTGGGCACCACCAGGTGGTGGGGCACGTCGCGCACACGTTGCAAGTCGTCTGCGGAAACCACCCCATCCGCCGCCGGGGCGCTGGGGTGTTTGCGAATGAGGGCTGCGAGTCCTTTGCCGAGTGCTTGTGCCGGTTTAGCCATGGGGGCAGCAGCAGTAGCAAGCTCACCGCGGAAATCCAAGCCCAATTGCTGCGGGCTTGACGAATCGGGCGCGCCAAGGCATGCAGCGGGTGTGAAAACGCAGTATTGGTTGATGGCAGTATCGCTCGGAACCTGCTTGTGCGGGGTGGCCGTCGCGCAAAAGGGCGGGGCTGCGGCCCCGGCTCGGGCGCTGCCCGCGGCACCGTCTGCGGCGGGCACTGCGCCGGCGGCAGGAGTGGCAGCGGCGGCAGCAGCGGCGGCAGCGGTGACGGCGGTGGACAAGCTCGGCAGTGAGGTGACGCGGGGCAATTACGCGGTGGCCATCGAGCGGATGAATCCGCTGTGGAAGCTGCGCATGGCGAACCAGACGCCGGGCGGCATGGCGGAGGTGCTCAAGCAGATTGAAGTGGCGTCCAAGCGCATGACCCAGGAAGGGGTGAGCATCATTTCCTCGGTGCCTCAAGGCGCGCCGCGCGCGTTTGAGGTGGGGCCAAGCACCAAGATTGAGGTGGTCAAGGGTGAGCAGGTGGAGTTGGAGATTTTCACCAAGTGGCTGGTGCTGGTGCCGACCCTAACCAAATATCGCTTGCTCCTTCAGGGCGATCCCAAGCCGGTGGTCATTGAGAAGACTGGCTTCCAAGTGGCCGTCTCTGACAAGGGAAAAAACGATTGGACATTCATCGATGGCACGGGCCTGACCGTGAACACGTTGCGGCGGCTGTACCTGACCTTGCCGCGCGACTTGGAACTGCCGCCCATTGAAGAGCACAAAGCTGCCGAGACCCGTTAAGTTTGTCATCATGTCTGTAAAAATCAAAGTCGAGTCGGAAGAACAAATCCTGCACCGCAAGTTGTTGCGATTGTGGCAACGCGGGCAAAGCGCCCTGTGCGAGGTGCGGGGGTCGGATATTCATGGTCGCGGCGTGTATGCCACCGGCTGCATTGCCAAGGATGCGCCCATCATCGAGTATTTGGGCGAGCGCATCGACAAGCGCGAAAGCCTGCGCCGCGGCATCCAGCTACACGCCAAGTCCCTCAAGACCGGCGATGCGGCGGTGTATATCTTCACGCTGTCGAAGCGCTATGACATCGATGGAAATTTCCCGTGGAACACCGCCCGCCTCATCAATCATTCGTGCAATCCGAATTGCGAGGCTTGGATCGTCGGCCGCAAAATCATCATCCACGCATTGGACGATATCCAGCCCGGCGACGAACTCACGTTCGATTACGGCTTTGACGTCGATTGCTACGCCGACCATCCCTGCCTGTGCGGCGCGGCCAACTGCAAGGGCTACATCGTCAGCCGCCAGCAGTGGGACGAGTTGGACCGGCGACTCAGTGGATTATTTCTCTGTCCCCCAGTGGGTGGCGAAGCACGCTGGGAGCGGTAATTGTAGTTTACATCTGGCTAAACAGGACTACGCTTCCGCCATGCTCACCGAAACACTGTCAATCAAGGTCTCCAAGACCGAGAAGAACCTGCTGCGTTGCGTGGCAGCCGGGAGCCACTCCAGCCCGTCCCGCTTGCTGCGTGATGCCTTGCAGGTGGTGCTGACGGGTGCCGCCGCCCAACCGGCATCACTGCTCGACAAGCACCGGCATCTTTTTGCCAGCCTCGAGCTGGGACCGGGAGATCTTTCCACCAATCCCGACCACCTCCAAGGTTTTGGGAAATGAACCGTTCCGTGATTGCCGACACCGGACCGCTCGTCGCGCTTTTTGACCGTGGGGATGCGTTCCATGCCTGGGCGAAGGACTGCCTGGGGAGGGTTATGGAGCCGCTGCTGACCTCCGAAGCCGTCCTCGGCGAGGTTTTTTTCCTGCTATCTGCCCTGCCCGGGTCGCGTGCTGCCTTCGCGCAATTCTGGGCCGAAGGCGCACTGCGGGTTGCTCTCGATGCCCAAGCACACCGGGATTCGCTCGTTGGTTTGCTCAGGAAATACGCCGACACACCGATGTCACTGGCAGACGCTACCGTGGTTCGCCTGTGTGAATTCAACCGCCAGGCCGTCGTTTGGGCTCTCGACCGCCATTTCCGCATCTATCGGCAACTCGGTCGCAAGACGATTCCTCTGCTGGATTGGCCGCGGGAATGAGGCTGACACGAAGAAAACGGGCGGGCTGCCCGTTCTCCTCTCAGCATGTGGGCCATACCTCGTTGCGAATATTGGGGGGGCGTCGGCGTCCCGGGCCATCCGGCCTCAGCCGTTCATCAGGCGCAGGCCCCAGGCGACGATGGCGGCGAGGGCGGCCATCAGGGTGAGCAGCAGCAGCAGGCTGTGAGTCTGGGTTTTGACCAAGTTGCGGACGGCGGAGCGGGTGGTCAACTCCTGCTCGTGACGGTTGAGGCGCGAGATTTCGCCGACCCGTTCGAGCGGGGGCATGGTGTTATCGCGATCGAGCTTTTCGCGGGCGATGCGTTTGGGCAGTTCGAGTGCTGCGTCCAATTCCTTGGTCAGGCGCAAGGCCTCTTGTTCGCAATGTTGCAGTTCGAGCTCCTCTTGCAGCAGGGTGGGTGCGCTCATGGCTGGCGGGTTCTACTTGAGCAGATAGATGACGAGTGCGGCGGTGCCTAGCGCGCACACCGGCAAGTTGAAGGCGAGTCCGTTGCGCAGGTTGAGCAAAAATTCCGCACTATGGGCTGTCTGGCTGCGGCTGCGTCCGCGTTTTGTGGCACGGCCAAAAATTGCCCCGCTGCGGCCGCCTTCAAAGTGCGTGGCGGCCTGGTCGTATTCGTCGCTGGCAATATCCACGGCCATGATCGATCGCTCGAGCTTGTCCGAGAGGTGCTCGCGCGTCCAGCTTTCCGGATGAATCTTTTCCAGCTTGTCCAAGTGGGATACGAAGCAGACGCGGCATTGTTCCAGATCCTCGGTTTCCTGGCGAATTTCATACAGCTCGCGTTCAATCAGGGTGACCGCCGAGCTGAGTTTTTCCGAGAGTTCCACTTGTTGCGTCAAAAAGGTGCGCTTGCGGGCGGTGAGTTCTTCCAGCACGCGCTTCTTCTGCTCCAATTCCTCGCGTTGCACCTGGATGCGATCCAACTCGTCTTGCGCCGCCTGCAGCTTCGAATCGTAATCTTCCATCACTGCCGGGCCCGGCCGCGTCGGCATTTCCATTTGGGTCGTTCGCATCTTGATATGGTGGGTGTGATCGCTGGTGGCTGGCATGGCGGGCGGGGGCAGTGGGGCTACGCCTCATTCGTAGCTAATTCCATTTGCTTTGGCGAGCAAAATAATCCGGAAAAGCTTATTATTTTCCGATGCTCGCCGTGGCACCGTCCAACCCCGCCGGACATGCGTGCCAAGCGTTAGGGGCTGACGGCCAAAGACCACGACGGATTACGGAATTGCACGGATTAAAGAAGCGCTCCGCTCTCTTATCTTATCTTGCGTCTTGCGTCTGAGGCGAAGCCTCCTTCCATGCATGAAAATAAAAATTCCAGACAGTCCGGCGCGTGGGGAGCGTTCTAAGTCGTCGGCAAGCTCCGGCCGGAAGCCTTTGCCGACCCGCGGCAAGCTCCGGCAGGGAGGTCGCTTGTCCGTGATATTGTCCTTCATGCAACTTCCGCTCACATTCTTCCCGCCGGTTTTTGTTATCAGCGCCAGCCTGCTCGCCACCGCCGCCACGGCAGACATCACAGCGAGCGCGCCGCTCAGCGCCAAGGCGACGGATGCCGCCGTGACTATGCTCACCTCCAAGGTTCTGGAAAGCTCGCAATTTGCCCACCAACAACTCAACGCCAAACTCGCCGACAAGTTCCTCGATCGCTACCTCGACGCGCTCGACGGAGCGCACCTGCTCTTCGTGCAGGCGGATCTCGATGAGTTCGCTCCGCAGCGCCCGGCACTCGCCGATGCCACCCGCTCCCACGGCGACTCCAGTCTCGCCCACCTGGTTTTCAAACGCTTCCTCGAACGCCTCGACCAGCGCGTCGGCTTCATCACGGGGTTGTTAGCCGATGGTCCGTTAGACTTCTCGGCCAATGACTCTTTCTGTTTTGAGCGCAAAAACGCCGCTCGCCCGGCCGATCTGGCCGCCGCACAAACCCTCTGGCAACAGCAGTTGCGCTATGACTATCTGCAGGAAAAACTCGCCGGTAAAAAACCGTCTGACATCGTCAAAATCCTCAGTCACCGAGTAACCCGCAGCGTCGCGACCATGCGCAAGCTCGATGCCAAGGCGGTGCTCGAAATCTATCTGGAGGCGCTCGCCCAGGTGTACGACCCGCACTCGGATTACATGGGGCCGGAACAACTCAAGAGCTTTGAAACCGCCATGAAGCTCTCCCTCATCGGCATCGGTGCGTCGCTGCGCTCGCTCGACGGCTACTGCAAGATTATGGAACTGGTGCCAGGCGGACCCGCCGCTCGCAGCGGCCAGCTCAAAATCGGCGACCGCATCGTCGGGGTGGCACAGAAGGAAGGCGACGAGTACACCGATTTGGTGGATCTGCCGCTGGCCCAGACCGTCGAACTCATTCGCGGCAAAAAAGATACGCCGGTTTTCCTCAACCTCATCCCCGCCAATGCCAGCGACGACAGCTTGCGCAAAACCGTCACCATCGTGCGCGAGGAAATCAAACTCGAAGACCAGCAGGCCAAGGCTCAAATCATCGACCTGCCCGCCGCCGACAAACCCCAGCGCATCGGCGTGATCGATCTGCCAGGATTTTACGCCGGTGAGGCCACCGGCAAGATCCCTGCCACCTCCGCCTCCGCTGATGTCGCCCAGCTTATAACAAAATTAAAGGCGCAGGACGTCACCGGCATCATTCTCGACTTGCGGCGCAACGGCGGCGGTTCACTTAAGGAAGCCATCGATCTAACTGGCTTGTTCATCCCTGACGGCCCGGTCGTGCAAACGCGCAACCTCGAAGGCCGCGTGGAAGTCGGCCGCGATCTCGACGGCAAGGTCGCCTACGACGGGCCGCTGCTGGTTCTTACCAGTCGGTTGAGCGCCTCGGCCTCGGAGATTCTCGCCGGGGCCTTGCAGGATTACGGTCGCGCGCTCATCGTTGGCGACACCTCCACCTTCGGCAAGGGCACCGTGCAAACCATTGTCCCGCTGGCCAAGGTGATGCAGGGTGCAGGGATCATCCCCGACTCCGATCCCGGGGCCTTGAAAGTGACCATCAGCAAGTTCTATCGCCCCAGCGGCAAGTCCACCCAACTCGAAGGCGTCAAGGCCGATATCGTCATCCCCTCCCTCACCGATGTGCCGGAAATCGGCGAGTCGGATCTGGCTAACCCTTTGCCATGGGACGTCCTCCCGGCAGCCCCCTTCAAGGAATTAGACCGCGTGCAGGCGAGCCTCGCCACCTTGCGCAGTCGCTCGGCGCAGCGCGTCGCCCACGACCCGGATTTCGCGGATTTGAGCAACGATATCGAGCGTTTCCGCAAACTGCGCGCCGACAAATCCGTTTCGCTCAACGAGGACCGGCGCCGGCAGGAAAAGGCCGAACTCAAGACCTGCCAGACCGCCGCCAAAAAAGCCCGCCTCGATCGCGCCGTCACCCCGCCCGCCGCCTATCAAGTCACCCTCAAGGACATCGACCGTCCTGGTCCCGGCGAACCGGTCAAACCCAAGGTGCTACCCATCGACCCGGATGCCGATGCCGACACCCTGGCCGCCGCCGTGCCAGCCGAGGATATCGTCCTGCACGAGGCCCAACATATCCTGCTAGACTACGCCGGGTTGCTGCACGACCAAGCCGCGGCGTCCCAGCACTGAGGCGGGCGTAACGCCGGCCGTTAGGGAGCTACGACGTAAGTGTCGTCGTGCGGAAGGACCCGCCATGCAGCGGGCTTCCGACGCTCATAGCACGTCTAAGAAATACTATGACAAAATGGCAGGCGGGGCTATGGGTCTGAAAGTCGAAGGTTCAAGGAGCGGGGGCATCTTGCCCCCATTAGCCCATGGGCCGTGCAATTGAACGTCGCTTGGCGGCTGACCTTGCTCTCATCATGGGCCATGGCGGCGGGACGCCACCTCTCCTTGAAGGTCTGAAAGTCTAAAGTCCAAGAACCGCGAATTCTGATCTGACCTTCGACTTTAGACTTTGAGACTTTTCCTTCACCGGGCCATAACACTACGCCGTCGCCTTAATTCTTGGAGATGGTATCAGCCGCCCGGTTTGCCGCCGCCAGGCGTGATGGCGGCCACCTCGCTATCGGCCATCCAGCCGCAGAGACTCGTGCCCGGCACTTCAACATAGTGGAAGGGCCCGTTGGCCGCGCCGAGCCGCACGCTGTGCCCGGCTCCGGGAGTGCCCAGCACTTCGGCTTGGTCAAACGGCGACAGGCGCACCCCAGCCTTGGCGTTGAGCACGATGCCGCGGGCCGCCTCGTCGCGGCGTAGATAGAGCGCGCCGGCACCGCACACCAGCGCCAGTCCCGCCAAGCTGGCGGCGATGATGACGGCTGGGCACCAGCTGCGGCGCGGTAGTCCCAGAGCCCCGCTGAGGACGGCGAGGCCGCCGAGAAACAGCGCGGCCCCAGCGACGAGCCACGACCATTCGTCGCGGCTGTAGTGGTTGAGCATGGCCTCGAGGCGCGGGTTGCGGCGAGGGTCCTCGAAGGCGGTGGCGGCCTTGCGTGCGAGTGTTAGATTGGCCAGCAGGTCCGGATCACGCGGAGTGAGCAGTCGGGCGCGCTCATAGGCGAGGATGGCCGGGCCGTATTGCTCGAGGCGCTGATAGCTGTTGCCGAGGTTGTATAACACACTGGCTCGCGGCCCATCGATGGTTAGAATTTGATCGTAGTCCGCCGCCGCTGCGGCGTAGTTACCGGCCGCGAAGCGCTGGTTCGCCTGCTCCAGAGCGCTGACACCAGCCGCCTGAAGTGGGGCGTTGGCCAACAGGAAAAAGCAACCTGCGATCCGGAGGCTGCGTTTCATCCAATAACCCGCAGTTTGACCAAATTCGCTGTTGGATGAACCACGGATTACACGGATTTTACGGATTAAATTACAGATGGTTTGGAGCTTCTGCCGTGCGGCTAACGGTGAGAGATGCCAAATCCAAAAAATCCGTAAAATCCGTGGTTTCATGATCAAATTTCAGATTTCAACTTTAGAGTTCGGGTTCACGTCAGCGAGTCGTGGGTGTTAGGGATGCCAGCGCTTCGGCGAGCAAGACCCGCCACTCGGGCAGCAGGTCGGCGGCCGCATGGAGGCCATACGCAGAAAGGTCGGCGGCATGGAAAAATTTTGCAATCGGTGAATCCACGGCGATGCGGGCGGAAATTTCCGCTAGGGTGATGGCGGGGGCGGGTTGGTTCCACCTGGCGCCCAGCTGCACTTGGATGGCGCGGCGCGCGGCGTCAAAAAACCCAGCCACATCCAGCGAGTCGGCGCAGTGGGCGGCCACTTGCAACGCCTCGCGGGTGGCCATTTCCATCGCAGCGTGCGCCAAGCGTGCGGGATTGCTCCGGCGGCGGCGCAGTCCGGCGAACGCGCTGCCTAACACGCACAGTAGGCCCGCCAGCCCTAACATTCGGATAAAGGCCGGCCTGGCGCACAGCGGAAGCAGCGCGCCAACCGGACTCAAGGCAGCGTGCTGGCCGACGAGTGGGTCTTGGGGCGGAGCGGGTTGCTTGGCGGCGGCGCTGGTTATGTTAGATTGATCCTCGACGAGATCGCTACCGCTCACCGTGATGGTTTTTGGTGGCGAGGTGAGTGTTTTGTAGGCAGCGGTGGCAGGATCAAAAAAACTAAAACTCAGGGCCGCGTCCTGCTGGCCACCATGGCGTGCCACCGCGCTGAAGCGAAAAGTCTTAGTGCCGGAAAACGCCGCCGCATCGCCCGGCGTCAGATCGCTCTTGCCAGGGTAGATTTTCCATGCGTCAGGCGGGGTTAGCCCGGGGGCATTGAGCAGCGTGAAATTACCAGAACCACCCAGACTGGCGCTGATTTGTTGGGGCTCGCCGGTTTTCCAAGTGGACGGCATCTCCCAGCTATCCAGATGGAAATCGCCCACCGCACCGGTGAACCCGTCAGGCCGCCCGGCGCCGGGCAGCGGCCGCACCTCCAGCTCTTCATCGTCCGACTTGAGCGTGACTTCTTTCTCAATCATCGGCGTGTTCATCCGGCCGATGATGCTATCGAAAAACGGATCATCAAAGGGGCCGCCGCTGCGCGGCCGGGGTGTGGGAGCGGCGGTATCGCGCACGGCAACGGTTGCATCCAAAGACAGAGACGCGGGATATTTGCCGGCCTTGGTGGCGGAGATGCCGCCATACCAAGTGACCACGGTGTAGCGCTTGCCGTCTTTGATCTCGGTGCTCTGTTGGGGACGCTCGCTGACGTTGTGGAGAGTGAAGGCCTTGCCCTCGGGTTGGATGCCGCTGCGCAGTTGGACGCGAGAGTCTTGCGGCAGCCAGGCGCGGATGCCTACCGGCGCGATCTCTCCGACGTAGAGATAGTTGCGGTCTTTGACCAGCAGTTCAACCGTTAGAAAACCGAAGCGTTTGCCGCTCGTGTCGGCCGGTTCCTCGGCGGCGGGCGGCGTGCCGGAAGGTGGCGGCGGTTGGACGGCAGCCGCGTCGAGTACCTTGAGGGTGAGCGGCTTGGTGGCGAGGTTCTGGCCATCGACCCCGACATTGATTGGCGGGATTTGATAGGTGCCCGGCGTGTTGGAACCTACGGCATAAGTACAGGTCAGGGAAACCGCGGTCTGGCCGTTATTCATCTGGATTTGCCGGCTCTGGCCACGGCCTTGGATGATGAGGTTTTCCACCTCGGGCAGTTCGATCTGGCTGACCTTGCTGCCGGTGATCGTAAGGGCCAGCAGGGCAGCGTTGCCGGCGGGCACGCTGTCGCGGTCGAGCGTAGCGTCCACAGTCGCGGCGGCGGTTGGAGTTGCTAGGCCGGCGGCGAGAAAGATCAACGCCGTAACCAACTGCAGGCAGGCTGCCCGTGCCCGCCTTTGCACATGGCTCCACTGGCGGCGAGACGCCGCCATCACGGCCTGCGGCGGGGACGCCGCAGCCACGCCGTGCGCGAGACACCGGAGCGCGTTAGATCGTTGGGACTGGCTTACCATGTTTTGCCTTTGGTGGAGTTGCTTGGTGTGAGGTTGCGGGTGCGCGGTTGCTGCGGGATGGGAATGACCGTGCGTTCGTCAGCGCGGAGTTCTTCCAGCAATTGCTTGGCTTCCTCTGGAGTCATTTCCTGCTTTTTATTGCGCTCCTTGGCCTCGGCGACTTCTTTGTCGGAGTCCTTCTGGTCCTTCTGATCCTTCTGATCCTTCTGATCCTTCTGATCCTTCTGATCCTTCTGATCCTTCTGATCCTTCTGATCCTTCTG
>WBXD01000080.1 GCA_008932935.1 Verrucomicrobiota bacterium | reverse complement strand
CCACCAGCCAGTGGCGGCGCGTACCATCGTTGTGAGTGGCGCAAGCGACTCCGTCCCGGGAGTCAACTTGTGCCCAGCCAGAAAACTTCCCGATGGCCGCGCCGACCACCAGCCAGTGGCGGCACGTACCATCGTTGTGAGCGGCGCAAGCGGCTCCGTCCCAGGAGTCTTCTTGCGCTCAGCCAGAAAATTGTAGCGGCCATCCGCGATCACCGCGCTCAGCCAGTCGACCACGCCCCCCGCGGCCACCCCAAGCCCGCCCGCGCAAGGGCGGGTGGCTGCAAATGCCAGGGGGCTGGGGGAGGTGGCCATCTTTGCAAAAAAAATTGGGTTGCCTGGATCTAGTTAGAGAATGCCCAGTTCGTCATTCTGGTTCATCTCGAGTTCTTGCGAGCGCTCAAAATGCAGCCGATTCCACACCTCAAAATGCCCGTGGCGACCCACCAGCATGATCTCGCTGTCAGGTTTGATCTGCGCCTTCTCGCTCAAATCTTTGGGAATGAGTAGCTTCCCCTGTTCGTTGATGCTTACCTCGCGGCACAGCATCGCCAAGCTGCCCTTCAAGCGGCGTTTCGTCGCCTCGTCCTTGTCGCTCTTATCCACAATCTCCACCCGCTCGTCGTACCCTGCTTGCGTCAGCACTTTAAGCATCGGCATCTCATGCGTCCGCGAGTACAGCAAATACAGCAGCTCCCCACTCGCTGGCCGCCACGCAGGCGGCACCGCGAACCGGTACTTCGGGTCGATGGCGTAGGGCTTGAATCCCAAATATGTCTGTCCTGTGGTCGTCACGTACGAAAATAAATAAAACTCGTGCACCCAGAGTCGCAAAAATACACCAAGGTGCAACAAAAAAATAAGGGACCTTTAATAATTTTTTAAGACCCTTGTAATAAGCAACTTACGCCAAACTATCGGGAGCTTTGGAGACCGGTCCGGCAGCCAAATTCACAAGTTTTATGTTTTTCAACCCTTCCAAATCGGATTTTAGACGGTCCTTTCAGGCCGTTGTGGCGGATTTTCCGGCTACCGCTGCGGGGGAGTGTATTTTCAGATGGATCTGAGCTAGGGGAGGTGCCGCCCCATAAGCGCTAACTTAAACCCAACCTATTAACCTAACATATTCTTTATCTGTCACCATGTAAACGTGTTTTCTGCTTGCCCGCAATTGCTGAAATGGGCAATGTGGTAATTCTCTCATGATCACCCGACTTTTTTCAGCGGCCTTGCGCGGCGTCGACGCTCAGGAGGTAGAGGTGGAAGTCAACGCCCACGGAGCCGATAAACCGATCATCATCATTGTCGGCCTGCCGGATGCGGCGGTGCGCGAATCATCGCAGCGCGTCACCTCTGCCATCGGGGCGTCGGCGCTGGTCCTCGGCGATGGTATGAAAATCGTCAATCTCGCTCCTGCCGATTTAAAAAAAGAGGGACCCTCGTTTGATCTGCCTATCGCCCTAGCCATGATCGCCGCCAGCGGCACCAAGGTCTTACCGGTGGATGATTGCTGCATCGTCGGCGAACTCGGGCTCGACGGAGCGGTGCGCCCGGTCAAGGGCGTGCTGTCCATCGCCCTGGAAGCAAAACGCCGCGGCCGCAGTCGTTTGTTAGTTCCAGATGAAAACGCGCCGGAAGCTGCGGTGATCGATGGCATCCAGGTGTTTCCCGTCCGCTCCCTGCGCGAGGCCTGGGATTTTCTAACAGACAAAACGATCATTCCAGCCTTCACGCTGGATCGGCGGGCGTTTTTCAATGCCCACCGGACGTACGAGGTGGATTGCGATGAGGTCAAAGGTCAGCACCACGTCAAACGTGCCCTTGAGGTGGCGGCCGCAGGCAATCATAATCTGCTGATGGTCGGCCCCCCCGGCACCGGCAAGTCGATGCTCGCCAAGCGCATCCCCACCATCATGCCCGACATGACCGAAGAGGATGCCATCGAAACTACCAAGATCCACTCGGTCACCGGTCTGTTGGATCCGCGACGGGCATTTCTAACGACCCGGCCATTCCGCGCGCCGCATCACACCATCTCTGACGCAGGTCTGCTAGGTGGTGGCACCAATCCAGGGCCGGGCGAAGTTTCGCTAGCGCACAACGGGGTGCTGTTTCTTGACGAACTGCCGGAATTCCGCCGCCAGACCTTGGAGGTGATGCGCCAACCGATGGAAGACGGGCAAGTGACAATTTCGCGGGCCGCCGGTTCGCTGACGTTTCCCTCGCGCTTCATGTTGGTCGCCGCGATGAACCCGTGCCCGTGTGGCTACTATGGCGATCCAAAACGCAGTTGCCGCTGCTCGCCCCGCCAGATAGAAAACTACCGGCAACGAATTTCGGGGCCTTTGTTAGATCGGATCGACCTGCACGTGGAAGTGCCGCTGGTGGATTTCCGCGAACTATCATCTAACACAAACATCGGTGAGGCGTCCGCAGTCATCCGGGCCCGGGTAGTCGCCGCGCGGCAAATCCAGCACGAGCGCTTCCGCCGTTGCGGCCATTCCACCAACTCGGCGATGAATTCGCGCCAAGTCCGCCAGCATTGCCAACTCGATGCGGAAGCCACCGGCTACCTCGAACAGGCGATGGAGGAAATGAGTTTTTCGGCCCGCGCCCATGACCGCATCCACAAGGTGGCCCGCACCATGGCGGATCTAGCAGGCTCGACCAATATCCGCCCGCAGGATATTCTGGAAGCCATCCAATACCGCTCGCTGGACCGCAAGCTGTTTTCCTGAATGGTCTAGCGAACATCTTGACGCCAGAGGTAAGCTACTATGCATCGACCCCAGCAGCTCCGGCGGGGACAACCATGGTCATGCCACCCCTCCGGAATGACCGCCTAAGATTGACGAAGCTACTGGCCCGCCGCTCAACCCGGACGCAACCATCAGGTTATACCAACCCCTTTTCCCCGTCCTCCGGCTCTTCCTCCGGCTCTTCCAACGGCCTTCACCGCGAAAGCCATTTTCTAGCATTCATTCATCAATCGTCAATCAATTCGGAGCTGGCCCCAGTCCGGTAGGGCTAGTCCCCATTGGAAAGCCGCGTAGCGGTCGAAAAGGCGCTCCATGATGCCTGCGGCTCCTGCGGCGGTAAGTAGCCTAATCTGCTATGCCGGCACCCGCTTGCAGCAGGTGGGCACTAACGAAATCGCCTGCGATCATCGGTAATCCAGCGCGATTCGTATGTTAGACAACATCAAGAATCCACTGGTGCTGCTCCTGCTGGCCCTGGCTTTACTGTCTTTTCTAACTGGTGATTAGCGCGCCACGATGGTGATTTTGGTGATGGTGATGCTAGGCGTCGTGCTGCGTTTCGTGCAGGAAATGCGTGCCGACGCCGCCGCCGCAAAGCTCAAGGCGATGGTCAGCAAGAAGGTCATCGTCAAACGCCTCAACGCCATCCAGAACTTCGGTGCCATGAACGTGCTGTGCACCGAGAAGACCGGCACTCTCACCCAGGGCAAGATCATCCTCGAAAAGCACCTCAACGTGCACGGCGACCCCAGCGATAAAGTGCTGCATTTCGGCTACCTCAACAGTTTTCAACATACCGGCCGGAAAAACCTGCTGGATCAGGCAATCCTCGACCACGAGGAGTTGCCAGACCACCTGCAAGCCGGTGGGCATGCCGGGGGAGCATATCCTGCTAGGCTCGTAAATCGAGACGATGAGCGAGCCGGAACTGGCCGATGCCGCCATGGCCACCAGCATGTTTGCCCGCCTGGTGCCGGCGCACAAGGAGCGCATCATCCGCGCGCTGCTTATCGAGCGCCGCTGATATTGGGTCTAGTGGTCTTGGGTCTTTGAAATAGGGTTACACCCCATAGTAAGTTCTGGGCTTCTGGGTTCTAGTTGCCTTGTCCTGATTAGCCGCCCACGTAGCCAAAACGGGACGTCAGACAGCTAAGGTTCGCTGTCGTTGCGTCGGGTGCAACCCTTGGAAAACTATCTTATGTCACTAGGAACTATACTGCTGGTAATACTCGTTCTGATGGTGCTAGGCGCACTGCCGACTTGGCCGCACAGCCGGAACTGGGGATATGCTCCTAGCGGCGGGCTGGGCCTGATTCTGATCATCCTGCTGGTCCTGTTCTTACTTGGCAGGATTTGAGTCGGTGGGGGAGCTTCGGCTCTGGGGTGAACACCCCAGAGCGCAGCGGAAAGGTCCGTGCTTATTGTCACGCCTTATGGCAAATAGTATAAAGTCAATCGACACTTCAGCCGACAGATCAAGCCAATGAGCACCGACTTTCACTCAACTCAAAGCCACCCATGAACCAACTGCCAGAAGTCCCTAAGGAAATTGCACGTCAAGCCTCTGACGTAGCCGAGGACACACTGACAAACTCCAAAGAGTATGTGCATCGAAATCCAGTGCTTGTTGTCGCGGGAGCCCTCGCCTTCGGAGCGGCCATCGGTTGCCTGCTTATGATGGCCCGGCAACAGCCTACGACCCGTCAACGGTATGTGGATGAGCCTTTGGACTCCGCGCACAAAGCCATTATCGCCGCACTCGTGCCCGTCGCGCAACGACTGCAGGAGGGATATGATTCGGCGCGGGATGGCGCGGGAAAAGTAATGGATCGAGCGCATCGCTTTAACCCGGGACGCACTATTGACTCCTTGTCCGGGCAAATCGGTCGCGGCGGCAGCAGCCTCAAATTTGGGTAAGCCATAACTGGAACATCAAACCCACCGGAAGTACCACTGTCCATGGTGGCAATCTTGTCGCATTTGGGACTTCGCTATGGATTCCATTCGCCTGCTGGAATTTATCAGATTCCCTTGCTTGTCACACTCATACTCGGGGGACTGCCGCTGCTTGACGACTTCCTCGAACACAGCAGTCAAATCCTGATGCATCCCCACGTCGGCCAGGTTGATGAAGCGGATGGTAGGCGTATGCCAACCGCGACTAGCAATTGTGCGGTATTATGTAGCCGGTTTGAGCCAGAGAGCAGACTATGGAGCGTTTTCCACCTTCTGGGATGCGCGGTTTTTTCAACGCAACCCATTTTTTGACCCATGTATTATCGAGATTTATGTTAGTTTTATCGAAAATGATATCCGCTCGCTGGACCGCAAGCTGTTTTCTTGAGCGCACTCTCAGAATTTTTTACCACGAATGCACACAAATGTTGTGTGGAGGCGATACTGCCTGAGCGGATTCAATCCGTCGATCTGGTTGCGGTTAGTGGCAGTGGCGGGGTTTGAATCTTATTGCGCTTCCGCCTTGACACAATCTGGCAGTCACACCACCTTGCGCGCAGATGCACATGATATCACGAATTGTGAAAATTGGCGGCTTGTTGGCTGGAATTTTAGCCCCGGGGGTTGCTTTTGGGTGTGCCTGCTCTTGCGGGGTGTTCGAGGTGGGAACCAGCGCCATGTTTCCCTCGGAGGCAGGCGCTACCGCCTTGCTGAATTACTATTTCCAGAATCAAAACCACAACTGGAGCGGCTCATCTTCGGCTCCTTCTGAGGACAATGACGACAAAAAGATTGAGACGCAGTCGGTCTCCCTTGGCTTGCAATACATGTTTGATCGCAGTTGGGGCGCGCAGCTCGAAGTGCCGGTGGTCAACCGCAGCTTTGACACTGCGGCCAATGCCGCTTCGCTGAACTGGACCGGCATGGGTGACATCCGCCTCAAGGGGATTTACGCCGGCTTTGCGGCGGATATGTCCGCCGGCGTCACCTTCGGTTTGAAACTGCCAACAGGTAGTTACAACCACACCGAGGCGGAGGGTGACATTGATCGCGACACGCAAATCGGCAGTGGCAGCACCGACTTGCTACTCGGTGGGTTTTATCGGCATGCGCTGGCCACTGGCAGCCTCTGGCAATGGTTTGCCCAGACGGAACTCGACTTGCCATTCCTGTATCAAGGCGCCTATCGCCCCGGCCACGAGGTGGATGCGGCGGCGGGCTTGGTTTATCGCAGCTGGTCCTGCGGGCGAGCTACCATCGCTCCTATCCTGCAAGTCATCGGCTCGGCCCGCGAGCATGATAGCGGTGCCGCCGCCGCCCCTGGCGACACGGGCTATCAGCGGATCCTGCTAGCGCCTGGCATCGAGGTTCATCTGCAGTCCGTGAAGCTCTATGCCGACGTGGAGCTGCCGGTCTATCAACACGTTAACGGCAACCAGGTGATCGCTCCGGTGTCGTGCAAGGTGAGCCTGAGCTACATGTTCTGAGCGCACGCGATTTCAGATACTATGAGATAGGGTCATGAGTTTGTTGGCGGGACGCTATGGCACCTAGAGTCTCTTGGGCGATGGGGCCGCCACCTGGGGCTTGTGCGGGGAATTGAAGCAGCGCTTTTTATCTGGGACCTAGCAAATAATAATAACGCAGCGATTCATCACGCGCCGCGACCAATTTTTTTCCAACCCCAGCCAAGCGCGAACAGCGCCGCGCTCCACGTGACGATGCAAATGCCCCACCATACGCCCCACAATCCCCAGCCGAGGCCAAAAGCGAGCGCGGGATACACGGTGAGTGGCGCGGCAATCTGGCGGTAGATGCCAATCCACAGTCCGTAGGCGGGCCGCTTGATGCCCTGCATCGCGAACACGGTGACGAACAGGATCGGATACGCCGCAAGCGTGAACGATGCGGCGAGCAGGTAGTCGCGCCCGTGGCCGATGACTGCGGCGTCGCTGGTGAAAATGCGCATCGCCGGTTCGCGCACAAGCCACACGAGCGCGCCGCCGATGCCCATGAGGCCCGCGCCAAATTTCACGTTCGTCTGCCACGCCTCGCGCACCCGATGCACTAGGCCCGCGCCGTGGTTTTGACCGACGATGGTGAGGACGGCGGCGTTCAGACCGATGGCGGGCATGAGCACGATTTGCTCGAGGCGCATGGCGATGCCGCTCGCGGCGACGGCTTCCTTGCCGAAATGTTTCACGAACCATGTGATGACGAACACGCCGAGCGCGACAGTTAGCATATTAAGCGCGGCGGGCACGGCCTGTCCGGCGATGCGCCGCAGCACGGCTGCCTGCGGGCGGAAGTCGCCGCGGCTGATGTTGCTCAGGAGATGTGTTTTCAAAAGGCAGCGCGCGAGGTAAATTGTGCCGCCGATTTGCACCAGCACGGTGGCGAGCGCTATGCCGCCGACGCCCATCGCAGGCAGACCGAACCAGCCCCACATGAGTACGGGATTGAGCGCGATATTTGCGGCGAATCCGCCAATGAGGAAATTCCGGTACACGCGAGTTTCGCCCTGCGCGGTGAGTGCCGCGTTCATTACCATTGGCAGCAAGTAAAAGAGGCCGCCGGCGAGCGTGACATTCATGAATGCGAGCACCGTGCGGAGGTAGTCACCTTCCGCGCCGAGCAGGCGGAACAGTGACGGCGCCGCAAGCCAGCCCGCGAATGAAAGCACGATCCCCACTGCCACGGCGAAGAGCAGCGATTGCGTAAAAACGCGGCGGGCATCCGCGGGATCACCCGCTCCGAGCGCATTCGCCATCAGTGCCGTGGTGCCTTGGCTGAGGCCGCTGCCGGTGGCCAGCACGATGAAGAAAACCGGAAAGGAAAGCGACAGAGCGGCGAGCGCGTCAGTGCTAAGCCATCCTGCGCAGAGTGTGTCCACGACGTTGAACATCGTGTTGAAAAACATGCCCACGCTCATCGGCATGGCGATCCGCCAGGTCAGTTGCGCTATCGGATCATTCGTGAGGGACATGGTCGGTCTCATTATCTACAGTTTATCTGTCCCTTTATTCGGATGGCCGACCATAAAAAGGCCGCCGGGTGAGCGGCGGCCTTTGGGTGAAGATGGCTTGCTACAGGCGCTTATTCGCCTTCTGGGCCGCCTGGGCCGCCTGGGCCGCCTGGGCCTTCGGGGCCGCCAGGGGCGCCGCCTGGGCCGCCGGGCATCTGGAAGGGCTGTTGCGGCGGGGCATCCTGGATTTTGACGAGCTCCAATTCGAAGATCAGCACGCTGTTAGGGGCGAGTGCCGCGCTCTTGCGTTCTTCGCCGTAGGCGAGGGCACTGGGGATGAAGAGTTTCCATTTGGCACCCACGGGCATGGTGGTGAGGGCTTCCTTGAAGCCGGGGACCACCTGCAGGGTCATTGGCACGGGTTTGCCGGCTGGGGAGGCGTCGAATTCCTTGCCGTCGATGAGGGTGCCCTTGTAGTTGACGAGGAACTCCTTGCTGTCGGTGGCACCTTCCTTAGGAGCCGCGTACTTTTCCTCGCCACCCTTGGCGAGTACTTCATATTGCAGGCCGCTCTTGGTGGTCACCACGCCGGTGCGCTTGGCATTTTCGTCGAGGAATTTCTTGCCTTTTTCCAAGTTGGCGGCGGCGGATTCTTTTTCGCGGCCTTGGAGCAGATCGCCGAGAGCCTGCATAGCGGCTTGGAGTTTTTCTTCGTCGAGACCGGGTTTTTCACCCTTGAAGGCGGCCATGAAGCCTTTGAGGAAACTTTCCGTATCCAAATCCCCCACCGACACGCCAAAGCGGCCGAATTGCTGGGAGAAGCTGCCACCGGTGCGGAAGCCCAGGGCGTAAGAGGAATCAGTCTTGACCACAGCCGGATCGAGCGCCGGCTTGGCCGGGGCCTCAGGCACCGCTGGAGCGGCTGCTGCAGCAGGCTTGGCCGGGGCAGCGGCGGGGGAGGGGGCAGCCGGCGCGGCCGACATCTGGGCGGTGGTGGCGGCGATCAGGCCGAGAGCCAAGGCGTTGGGAATGAAGTTGCTGATCATATGGTGTTGGGTGGGCGGCAAGCTAGGAGCCGCGTGGCCGTTTGTCGAGAATAGATTTTTGCCTGCTGCGCTTCACACCAACCCATCCTTGCGCGCCTGTTTCCAATACGCATATTCAGAACGGTTGAAGTCGATGTATTCTGGCGATAAATCACTGGTGTACATCGTGTAATCCGCGCTGCCTTGGTTGAGGTTGATTCCGATGGTGAACTCGCGCTCGGCGACAATGTCGCGCAATTCGGCCATCGGGGTGGCGGCCTGCAAGCCGCCGAGACAGGCTGCCTTGCCGCCAATGTGGATATCGACGAGTTCCTCGCGGATGCGGGCTCGCGAGTAGCCAACTGCGTGGATAATGCGACCCCAATTCGGGTCGCCACCATTCCAGGATGCTTTGACCAAGGCGGATTTGCACACCGCCTCGGCGACTTTTTTGGCATCCAGATAAGTGCGTCCACCGCAGACGTTGACGGTGACAAACTTGGTGACCCGCTCGCCATCACGGACGACGGCCTTGGCCAATTCCAACATCACCCAGTGGATCGCCGCGCGGAATTGCTTGCAGTGCGGACCGTGGCGGCGGATCGCCGGCATACCCGAGGCCCCGTTGGCGAGCACCAACACGGTGTCGTTGGTGGACATGTCGCCATCGATGGTGATGCGGTTGAACGAATCCTCGACGCACTCGAGCACGGTTTTGCGGAGCGCTTCGCTGGGCAGGTTGGCGTCGGTGGTGATGAAACACAGCATGGTGGCCATGCTCGGCGAAATCATGCCCGCCCCCTTGACGCAACCGCCGATGCGCACCGTGTGGCCGCCCAACTCGAAGGCGATGGCAATTTCCTTGGGGTGGGTGTCGCTGGTGATGATGGCTTTGGCCACCTCCGCGCCCTGGTCGGGGGCCAGCCCGGCGAGCAATTCTGGCGTGTGCGGCAGCAGGCGAACCATCGGCATGGGCAGGCCGATGACCCCGGTGGAGCAGACGCCGATTTCACTGCGGCGCAGGCCCAGCGGTTTGGCCACAGCGTCGCACATGGCGTTGGCATCGCGAATCCCTTGCACCCCGGTGCAGGCGTTGGCATTGCCGGAGTTGGCAATGATGGCACGGAGGTCGCCCTTGCGCAGGTGGGCTTGGGACACGCGCACCGGCGCGGCTTTAACGCGGTTGGTGGTGAAGGTGCCCGCCGAGCTGCACGGCCGATCCGAGTGGATGAGCGCGAGATCGAGCCGGTCGCTGGCCGGATTCTTGATGCCACAACTCACCGCGCTGGTGAGAAATCCTTTGGGTGCGCCGACACCGCCGGCAATGCGTGTAAAGGGAAAGTCCATGGGTTTTTAGTGGGCGAAAGCGGCGCATGCTGGCAGCCCCTGGAGTCCTTGCAAAGCCAAAGATCCTGTCGGCAGGCCAAATGCTGCGTCTTCCTCTTCTCTTGTGTCTTGTAGTCTGGTGTCTAAGGCAGCGGCGCAGCCGCGCTAAAAATTTTGCAATCCGGCAGTTTTGGCCAGTCCGCACATCAGGTTGAAACATTGCAGCGCTTGGCCGCCAGCCCCTTTGCCGAGGTTATCTTCGGCGCTGAGCAGCAACACCCGCCCGCTGCGCGGGTCGTATTGCCAGCCGATGTCGATGAAATTGGTGCGGGTGACATTCTTGGTATCGGCGCAGCCGCCGCGGCCTAGCAGGCGGACAAAATCCGCGTTGGCGTAGGCGGCGTCGAGCGCCTGGCCAATCGCCTCGGGTGCCACGCCCTCGCGCAGGGTGGCTGTGGTGGTGGTGAGGATGCCGGAGTTGACCGGGATCAGGTGGGGGATGAACGTGAGGATCACTTGGCGGTCTGCGGCGAGGCTGAGTTCTTGCTCGATTTCCGAGAGGTGGCGATGTTTCGGCAGGCCGTAGGCACGCACGCTTTCGTTGCACTCACAAAACAACATGCTCAGGTCCGCCTTGCGCCCCGCCCCGCTCACCCCGCTCATCGAGGTGGCCACCAGCGTTGCCGGATCGAGCAGGTTCGCCCGCAGCAGCGGCAGCAGTGGCAGCAAAATACTCGTCGGGTAGCAGCCCGGCGCGGCCACCAGACGGGCGTCGCGAATCGCCTCCGCGCGCCATTCCGGCAACCCGTAAACCGCCGTTGCCAGCAACTCCGGCGCGGCGTGCGCTTGTCCGTAAAATTCCTCGTACACGCCCGCATCGCGCAAGCGGAAGTCCGCGCTCAAATCAATGACCCGCAACCCCAGCTTCAGCAAGCCACGCGCAATCGGTGCTGCCACCCCGTGCGGCAGCGCTAAAAACGCCACTTCCGCCCCGCTCGCGGCGATCGCCTCAGGCCCCGGCTCACTGAACACCAGTTCTGCACCCGCAGCCTTGGCAAACCGCGGAAACACTTGTGCCAGCGTCTTGCCCGCCTCCTGCCGCGAGGTCGCCGCCACCAACTCCACCTGCGGGTGGCTTAGCAGCAAACGCAAAAGTTCCATCCCAGTGTATCCACTGGCTCCTACGAGGGCGGTTTTAATGCGTTGCATGGCCCGAATGAAATCTCATGAAATTCGGCGCTTGCCAATCCCGATTTATCCTGTTTCTTT
>WBXD01000079.1 GCA_008932935.1 Verrucomicrobiota bacterium | reverse complement strand
CATCCTGGCGGGGGCACCGGACTTCCGCATGGCGGGCTTGGTGAGCGTGATTTGGCTATTCGTCGGTGCCGCCATCTGGCGTGCTGTGGCCGACCGGCGTGCCCGCCGTTGCACATCCATCAGGACCCGCGTGCTCAGGAGTGCCGCCGCCGGATTGGCGGCGAGCCTGGTGATGACACTGTCGATAGCAGCCACCGTCATGCTGCGGGTGCCGCGCTGGCGGCTGCTGGTTGATGACCCGAACGCGCTCATTGTGGATCTGCATTCGCACACTTACGGGTCCCACGACGGCTTGGTGTCCGCCGCCCAAAACCTCGCTTGGCACAAGGCCGCCGGCTACAATGTGGTGGCCGTCACCGAACATCGCTACCCGGCCGGCGCCTTCGCTACCCAGACGTACGCACAGGACGCCGCCACGCCGCAGCCCGCCGTGATTGCAGGCCAGGAACTGGGGTTTCTCTATCAGCGCAAGTTCCTCCCGCTGCTGCTCCTCGGCCTCCAAGCCGACTATGTTGAATCGCCTAACCATGGACTTGATCCGCTCGCCGACTACCTCGCATTCATCCATACTCAACAGCGCGGGACCACCCTCGCCATGGGATTCACGCTCAACCCGTCGCAGGCCGCTGTACTGGCCGACGCTGGCATCGACGGGTTTGAGATTGCCAACTACGGCCACCCTAACATTCCGGTGGCGGTGCGTCAGGCGATTCTCGCGGCGGCCCGCAGTCACGGCCTCGCGCTGGTGGCCACGTCGGATTGGCACGGCTGTGGCGGCACGGCGCGGACCTGGACAGTCATTCACGCCGCCTCGCCGGTGGCCGCTATGTCTCCCCAACAAAAAGTCGACGCGGTGCTGGAGAAGTTGCGCGAGCGCGGCACCAGCGATGTCCTCCCGGTGGTGGCCGGGGTTTTGGGGCCAGCCACCTGGTGGCGGGCGGTGTTCGCGCCCGTCGCCGAAACCCTGCGCTATGCCGCGGAGCTTTCCTGGACGCAAGTCTTCGCATGGTGGCTGTGGAGCGCGGTCATGTTAGGACTTTCTCGGCTGCTTGCCCGCCGCGGCCTGCCCGCCGGTCGCGTGTTTGCCGCGCTGCTATTGGTCGGCGTGGGCACCATTCTGTTATGGGCCGGCTGCCAATGGGTGGCGGTGACGCCCTGTGGCCGGCTGGCTTCCGGTTTCCCGCGGCACATCGGCACCTATGCTCTGCTGGGCGCCACCTTCGCGCTGCTCGCCGGTGCCGGGTTGGGCCGCGGTGCTTGGCGGCAGCGCTCGCGCTAGGCAGCGGCAGCGCATTAGGCGGAGCGAAAGTAAAACGTTGAGGTCGCAGAGGCATACGCGAAGATTTCTAAGGAGCTCGCCACCGGGCCACCTCAGTCCGCGTCAGCATTACGTTCACCGAAAGTCAGGCTGCAATTTGCTCGGCGGCTCCCGAGGTTGATCCCGCCCTCCGGCGGCCCCCCTGCTGGCATGCGCGTCAAGTTAAGGCGAAAAGGCTCGAGCTACCAGGCATCGAGGACCGCTGCGTCGAGCTATCCAAGTCCCGGTTGGCGGCGCCAACCGACTCGGCCAATGAACTGGTTGCACTACTTTGACAGCCTGGCGTCTGCTAGGACATCCTAGGGTCCGATCGGACATCAGAATGTCCTAACGGAGCAGAGCCTGCTGCCGATCTTCTATCTAGACTCAGCACTCCCTGGAGCAAGCACGTGGTTAAAGGGAAAAGCCCCTAACTTACCGCGCATGCCCTGAGGGGCTTGCGCTCGGTTCAAGTGTATTTCGCTAGGCATGGTTCTGCGTTTCGATGATTGCGTGAACGTTTGAGCTGCAAAATATGCATCATCGCCTACATCCGGCATTTCCCTCAGCATTTGCCAGAAGTTTCTGGGTCTTGCAGTCATGGAGGAATTTGCAGCGGCGACAGGGGTTCGGCGGAAAACAGGTTTTGACATTCATGGCATGCCAGCGGAGCATCGCGCCATGTTTGCCTTGCTGCGTTGCCTTGCCCTGTGCCTCGCCATCACCAGTGCTGGTGCCGCGCCGAGCGAACCAGCCGGTGCAACGGACGCCACACCAGCGGCCGCGCCGGCCACGGGAGGAGTGGAGCCCGCCAAGGGCCAAGCGGTGTTTGTGCAGCTTGATGAGAACCGCCTCAAGATCGGTGAGGTAGAACTCAACAAACACAGCCGTCTGATTCATTTTCCGGCGGTTTTCAACCAGCGCGATGGCTTGTTGGAATATGTGATAGTCCACGACAAGGGCAAGGTCCACGAATCACTGTTGCGCACCTCGATCAACGCCACCCACCTCAACATCGCGCTCAAGTTGCTGGGCTTTGAGAGTTCTCGCGAGCTATTTCCGCTGCGCGACGAAGAGGGGGGGGGCGACGGCCTGATGCCGGTGGTGCCGCCAGCCGTCAAGGCCGCCGCCAGGGTGGAAATCCGCTTGCAGTGGAAGGATGGCGGCACGGCGCACTCCGCCACCGTCAATGAATGCATCAAAAACACCAAGAATGATAAAGTGATGGCCGCCGGCCCTTGGATCTATGGCGGTTCCGCAGTCCATGAGGGCCGCTTTGTCGCGGAGATGACCGGCGATATCGTCGCCATCCTGACTAACGAGGCTGCGATTTTCAACTTTCCCGGGGATAGCAACAAGGTTGGCGAGAATTATGGCGACTGGTTTGTTCTAACCAAGGTGGTGCCTACCATCGGCACCCCTGTGACCGTCCAAATCGGGCCGTGGCCGCCCGCCACAGCTGCCGCTGGCCAACCGCGCCCGGAAGCCGCCAAGCCTTAATGCATCCGACGCACTTGAAGATTTACCGCAGAGTCGCAAAGGAGCGCAAAGAGGAATGGGTGACAGCAGAAGACGCAAGACTGCAAGACGCAAGACTGCAAGACGCAAGACGCAAGACGCAAGACCCAAGATAAGATAAGATAAGAGAGCGCAGCGCTTCTACATCTGCTCTTTTCGTGGGTCTTGCCGTCTTGAGTCTTCTTTGCGGCTTTGTGGTAAGCATTTGGCAGTTGCTCAACGTTTCACACCCGCCCACCGGGTTGTGCTGCTGAAAAGGACCATGGCAGCAGTTACCGGGCCGTTGTTCAATCGCTGAATTTGTGATTGTCTAACCGTAATGAAGCGCTAGAACGGGTGTCCGATGGGAAGACGTGCGATGCAACTGAATCACGCCGGTCATGTGATGGCATGGCTGGGTGGTGGACTAAGCGCTCTGACGCCGTTTGTGTGTGGCTGGACGGTGGCGTGCGGCGGGGTGATCACGCCCCTGCGGGTCTGGCCCGGCAACCTCATTGTCGAAGCGATGGTCGGCGCGATTTTCGCCCTCAGCGGCACCATTCTCGGTGGGTTTTGGTGGTGTGTCGGCGGGGGCCGCGAGTGGCGCGGCGGCCGCCTGACCGCAGTAGGGCTAGCCGCGTGGGGGCTGGCCGGCTGGCTTGGGTATTTGGTGCCGTGGATTTATTGGACGGGCACGGGCCTGCTGCTGCTCGGCTTGGCGCTTGGGTGGTTTAGTGCGAGGCGGGCCCGCCGCCGCAGCGAGGTCTGCAGCCCAAACGATGAGCGGGGGGTGCTGTGGAACGGGGTGTTTTTCGGCTTAATTCTTGGGCTCAGCGTGGTGAGTGACTGTTTGGTGCTGGGCAAAATAGACGCCTCGCTGGCGGCTGCCATCACGCTGGTGGCGGTGCGGATGCTCACCCAAGGGGTGATTATCACCTTGTTGTGGTATGGACTGCAGCTGTTTGAGTTATGGTCGCCGGCCGGCACTCGCTGGCTCGGCGGCGGCGTGCTGTGTTGCATTCTGGTGGGGCTGGCGGCTGAGATCGGCATGAACCTGCTGTGGGGCAAGGGCTTGATCTTGTTTTTCGGCGAACTAGTGGTCGGCGGAAAATTCGACTTGTTGCGGGCGATGGAGGGCGGCGGCGTCAAACTCTCTCTCACCAGCTGCCTGCAAGTGGCCGCACTCGCGCTGCCGGTGGTAGGAATCTATCTGAGCAGCGGCTGGTTGTCGCGACGCCTAAGCCTGCGGCGGCGTCCGCGCAGCTTGCTGCTGGCAGCCACCGCGGTGTGGCTGTTATTGGTCCTGGAGCAGCGGGCCGAGGCGCTGTGGATCGACCGTGGCGACCACTGGCTGCAACGCCGTTCACTGCTGGTGCACTTGTCTCCCAGCAACGCGACGCCGGGCTGGGTGTGCTTCGCGGTCAAATTCCGCGAACAGGAGCGACCGGCGGTGTGGAGCATGCCACGCAAGCCAGACGTCCACCTGCTCATCGTCGAAACCCTGCGGGCCGATGCCATCTGCCCGGAGAAAATGCCCTTCCTGAGCCATTGGCGCGATACCGAGTGCCAGCCGTTAGAGGCGACGTTTTCGGCCTCCAACGCCACCCACCTGTCGTGGTTCGCGCTGCTGAGTGGCAAACCGGCGGTATTCTGGGAACGCGAGCGCCAAGCCCAACGGCCGGCATTATTGTTAGACATCTTGCACGCTGCGGGCTATCGCAATGAGATTCGTTCTGCCTCGATCTTCGACTATGCGGAGATGGACACCACCAACTTTGGTCACGGTGAGGCCACCGATGACATGCTCAACAAACGCATCAACCCCAACTCCTGGCTCCCGGATGCCAGCGAGTGCGACCGCTTGGTTCGCGAGCATTGGCAGCGCTCCGTGCTGAACCACCCCGCCGGCGCTACCTTCAGACTCATGGCCGTGGAATCGCCGCATTTCCCTTACTACTGGGCTGCGGCGTACACCCCGCCGCGCGCCGACTACTATTTATCAGCGATGCTGCCATTGCATCCGAGTGCGAAGGACGTCCAGTTAGTTAGAAACCGTTATGTCAACTCGGTGGCCTGGACCGACACACTGCTGCGGGATTACATCACGTTTCTCAAGGTGCACGGGCGCTATGACGATGCGATGATAGTCATCACCGGCGACCACGGAGAGGAGTTCCAGGAGCACGGTTACTGGTTCCATGCTACGGGCCTGACGCAAGAGCAAACGGCCGTGCCACTGCTGATCAAATGGCCCAAGGGTATGAGTCCCGGCCCGCCGGTGGCGCAGGCGAGCCACCTAGACATCGTGCCGTCGATTCTGGAAGTATTGGGCTGCCCCCCGGAGCAGTTGCTAGGTATGGCCGGCCACTCGCTGCGCCACGGTGGCGACGCGACGGTGATGGTGACGACGCATTTCGCCTCGCATAACTGTGAGGGCATGCACTGGCGGCGCAACGGCTACGAGGCGGCATTTTCATGGGCCAAAATCTGGGTGCCAGGCATGCCGGAGCGGCTCTGGCTGGAGCGGCTCAGCGGCCCCGGCGGGGAAATGCACTTTGCCAGCCCGGAGGCAGCGGAAGCTGCCCTCCACCAGTATTTTCCCGATGCGTTTGCACGCTGGTTCAGCCGCTTCGAAGCGGATGGAACGCCACCCTGAGACGGGGACCATTCTCTAACATCTAATATACAATCTCCCACAAGCATTAATCCCGAACTCCGAATTTGAAATCTGTAATTCGATCATGAAACCACGGACTGCACGGATTTTTTGGATTTGGATACTGCCACCATGTGCAGCACTGCAACAGCTGCAGAAGGTCCCTGACTTAATCCGTAAAATCCGCGTAATCCGTGGTTTCTTTTTCCCGTTTCAAGCGCATGGAACCTACTCGCCAGCAGATGTCTGAGGCCGACACTGACGCCGCCGACGCCGCGCAGCAGCACAACCTGCAAGGCCGGCATTTCAGCGCGCTAGACGGATTTCGCGGGGTGGCGGTGCTGCTGGTGATGCTGAGCCACTTCGTCAAGACCGGCGGAGTGATCGGCGACGAGCAGCCGTGGCATTTGTTATTGCGCGGCGGGTTTGTAGGCGTGGACATGTTTTTCGTGCTGTCGGGGTTCCTGATTACCGGTATTTTGTTGGACTCGCCAAAATCCGGCGCGCGCTACTTCAAAACGTTTTATATGCGCCGCTTCCTGCGGATTTTCCCCTTGTACTATGGGGTGCTGGGGGTGGCCTTGGGGTGTTGCCGTCACCCCGGAGGCGACTCGCCGTGGTGGTTTGTGGGGTTTGCCTCGAATTTAGGCGACGCCTACCACGGGCGCTGGTTACACGTCACCGACGGGGTGTCGATTGCGCATTTCTGGTCGCTGGCGGTAGAGGAACAGTTCTATTTGATATGGCCGCTGCTGGTGTACCTGTTGCCAACGCGCCGCCTAGTGCAGGTGAGCCTGGCGCTGCTAATCATCGCGCCACTCAGCGGGGTACTGTTTTTTCTAGCAGGTAACGGCCTGGGGAGTTATGTGTTCACGCTCAATCGGTTTCATACTCTGGGCATGGGCGCCCTGCTCGCCGTGGCGTTGCGCCATCCAGCGTCCTGGCAGCGCTGTCAGGCCTGGGCGCTACCGCTTGGAGCGCTGACCGGCGTGCTAACGACGGTGGGCATCATGTATGCGCCGCGCTCGGGTTTTTGCAGTGCGGCTGCCGCGCTGTGGGCACCTTATTTGTGGGGCAGTGTGCTGGTGCTCAGCTTGCTGCCTGGCAGTGTGCTGGCGAGCTGGTTGAGCGCGCGAGTTCTGGTATTCATCGGCAAGATCAGCTTCGGGCTGTACGTCTATCACTCGTTTTTTGAGAACTGGGCGCGCCAGCACATATACGAGGCCTGGTTGGTACCGGCGATGGCCGGCGAGCGTGCCACCGCCTTGCTGGTGTTTCTGCCGCTCGCCTACGGCCTGTCAATCGCCCTCGCTTACCTGAGTTGGCGCTACTTTGAAAAGCCCATCCTCTCCTTGAACCGCCACTTCCAATACCGGTGATGGGAGGCACCCTGCCGGCCTGGGACTCGATTGCCGTATTCAACAGCTGTGTGTTCACCCGCGGCACCAGCAAGCTCGCGGGCATCGCAAAGTAAGCGCGGACGGGCTTGCAACCGCGAGCGGGTTGGGCCATGTTGCGGCTGCCTGGCTGCGCCGGGCCGTTTGCCATGCTCGCATTTTCATCATGTTGGAACAACAGCCGCCACACCGATGGGGAGGCGATGATCGAGGAGATTGTCGCGCTCGGGTTTTCCCACATCGAATTGTCCCACGGCATGAGCGTGGCCAAGGTGCCAGGCATCCGCAAGGCGTTTAAACGCGGAATCTTCACCTGTTGCGGCGTCCATAATTTTTTCCCCTCGCCAGTGGAAGTCATGATCGACGCGCCGGATGCCTACGAATTCACCTCGCATCGGCCGTCTGAACGCCAACGCGCGCTGGACCTGAGCTTGCGCACCCTCGAGCTTGCCGCGGAATTCAAGGCTGAGTATCTGGTGTTGCACATGGGTTCGGTGCCGCTCAACCCGCGCAAGTGGAGCGGCCGGCTCACCGCGATGGTGGCGGAGGGCCGCCAGACTCATCCGGAATACGTGAAGGCCAAACTCAATTTCGTCAGAAAGCGCGAGAAAATCGGCCCACTATACTACCAGCGGGCGTTGGAGGCGCTCACCGCGATTGCCGGGCGGGCATCCGAGCTGGGGATTAAGCTGGCGATCGAATCGCGCTCGCACTACGAGGACATGCCTAACGAGCGGGAGATGGAGGCGCTGCAAGAGCATTTTGCCGACAACCCGTGGATCGGCTACTGGCACGATTTTGGTCACGTCCAGCTCAAGCATAACCTCGGTCTGCTAGATCACTGCGAATGGCTGGAACGCATCGCTCCGCGGCTCATCGGCGGCCACGTACATGATGTGGAATGGCCGGCCCGCGATCACCGGGTACCGTTTTCCGGCACGCTGGATTATGCGGCCATTCTGCGGTATTTCCCCTTGGACTGCCCACTCGTCTGGGAACTGAGCCCCACCCGCGATGCCGATGATATCCGCAACGCCCTGGCCGTCTGGAAGGCAAGGTTTCCCCAACGCAGCCCGCGGTGACAGCCTCCTAGCAAGGAAATGCGTCACCTATCAAATTAGTTATTGCTTATTGCCGCCGGATAGTTAGGACTGCCGTATGTTGCGTTACGGAAAACTCGCTAGGCAGGCTGTTGCGGTACTAGGTTACATTGCAGAGCGCTACGCAGTGGACGCAGCGGCCATTTCCTCGAGTGAAATTGGCCAAGCCCGCAAAATTCCCACAGCACTGGCGGCCAAGCTGCTGAGTCAGGCATCGACTGCCGGCTTAGTGTTAGGGAGGACCGGGCCGGGTGGCGGCTATCGCTTGGCAAAGCCACCGGGGCAGATTCGGCTGGTGGACATTGTTTCGTTGTTTGGGCACTCGCAGGAGGAAAATCAGTGCCCCTACTGCGTGGATTGGTGTGGCAAAGGCACGCCCTACCCACTGCATGATGGATTTATGAAATTGCTGAAAAATGCCCGGACGTTTCTCGAAGACACCACCTTGGCGGTCTTTGCCAAGCCTAAGGAGCAACCCGTTCCTAAGAAACTAGCAGCCAAAAAACCCGCCCGCGGCGAGTGCGCGACGGCCCAACCCGCGGCCACCAACCGGCCGGCGGCTGCGGGGAATCGTTGAAGGCATGGCTGCTGGGCGAACCGAAAAACCGCGGCAGCAAGTACGGCCCCACCCCCATTAATGGCAGCAGCAGCAAGCCTTGGAACAGCCATAGCTTCGCCCATGCTTGCCCCAACGCACCCAACCACAGCCCGTGGTCCCACCCCAAACTAGGGGCCGCCAACGCCCAACCCAGCAATCCGGCCAGCGCCAACACCAAGCCCGGCGGCGGCGTGTCGCGGTGTCCGCAGGCCCACCGCAGCACCAGCCCGCATACCAGAGCGCCTAGCAAAACCACAAACGTCGCGTCCGCCAGCGCCACCCAGCCGCTGGCTGCGGCCCACACCACCGCGGTCCACAACCCGAGGAGCAGTAAAAATTCCCCGCCAAACCAGTCGCGATTGCCAGCCCCAGCCACACGATCTCAAGCAGCTGTGAGGTGTTGCAGCGGAGGGTTGGGAAACTCGGACATCGAACATCAAATGCAAGAGAGAAAGACGCTGCCTTCGGTCTGACCTAAACTATTGGGGCTTGCACCTTGGAGGCGGTTTTTTCATTGTCGTCCATGCACCAAACCGTTGCCGCCCTCAAAACCTTGTTGCTTGAAAAATCCGTCCGCACAGGCACTTTCACCCTCGCGTCAGGCAAACAAAGCGACCTTTACATCGATTGCCGGGTTACCGCCATGGATCCCTTCGGTGCCAATCTCATCGGCGAACTCGGCTGGCACGCGCTGCGTTCCAAAATTCATTCGTCACACCTCGGAATCGACGCCATCGGCGGCATGACTCTCGGTGCCGATCCCATCTCACTGGCCATTGGCATGACCTCCGCGCGCAGCCACCCCAGCGAGGCCCTGCAAGTATTCACCGTTCGTAAAGAGCCCAAGGGCCACGGCCGGGGCCGCCAAATCGAAGGCAATTTCCACTCCGGCAACACCGTCATTGTGGTCGATGACGTCATCACCACTGGCGGCTCTACGCTGAAAGCCATCGACGTCATCGAGAGCGAGGGCGGAAAAGTTGCCTTTGCGCTGGTACTTGTGGATCGGGAAGAAGGCGGCCGCCAAGCGATTGAAGCCCGCGGCATTCCAGTGATCTGCCTGTTCACACGCAGCACCCTGCTAGAAGAATGAGCTTGCAGCAGGTGGTTTCCGACTCAATCCTGAACCTGTAAGAGACCCGTCGCCTCCTTGATTTTCCATAGTTGCTGGTTCTTACCCGCGCCCCCGTCCCCTTTATATGCGCCGCTCCAAACTTCCATACTTTTTCTTGGCGATTGCCGCAATGTTGGCACTGACCGCGCTCGGCTTGTTGGTTTACCGTTCTGGGGTGGTTCGGGAGTATCTGCCCCCAGCCTTGCAATCTGTGCCTTCCTCTGTGCTCGCGCCCGCCGCTCCAACACCAGGTGAGAGTCCGCCAGCGGTGGCGGACCGCCCGCCACTCGCGCGCCACACCCCTCCAAACGGGGCCATCCCCGCTCCTCCAGCCCTAGCGCCTGGAGTTCAAGCGCCCCCGCCGGTGAACCCGCCCGTGGTAGCACCTGTCAATGCGGATCAGGCGGCACTGGTCACCGACATCGACAAACTCCTCGAAGCCGCAGATTACGACGGGTTGACCCGCAAGCTGGGCAAGGACGTCTGCGATCCTGAGACGCTGAAACTCCTCAAAGCCCTCGCCGCGGCCCACCCATTCAAGATAAAACCTGGAAACGGCATCCGTGAAGTCGGCGAACTCGACCTCAACGTCCTTTCCCGCTGGTCGCTCGATTTAGAAGGTGCCCAAGCCGGACGCGAACACATTTTCCTCGATCTGCGCAATACCAACGGCAAATGGTCCGTGGCCAAACTCATCTTGCCCCCGTCGCCAGAGAAACCTCTCCCCTCCAGTCCCGCCGCCGATGCCCTCGGCATCGCCGATGCCTTCCTCCAGGCGGTCTTGCACCAAAATTTTGAAGTGGCTCGAGCCTTCGTCGATCCCAAAACCCTCTCCGATGCCAAAATTGCCGCCCTGTGCATCCTCTTTGAAGAAGGCAAGTACCAGCTCCGCTCCGCCAAGCCCCTGCGAGCTATGTTCCATCGCGGCGACACCGTCGGCTTCCTGGCCTTTCTCCAAACCCCGGATGCCTCCCAAACCGCTCAGTTCGCCCTCACCCTGCACCAAGCGGCGGCTCCCGCCAATTGGCTTATCGCTGAGATTAATCTCGACCAACTCCTGGCCGATTACGCCAGTCGCGTCGCCGGTGGCGACGCCTATTACTCCCCCCTCGTTAAAAACCCCCAGGGCGGCGACACTCTCGCACTCTACTTCGAATTCGACGAAGACCAAATCAGCCCCCGCACTCGTCGCCAGTTAGAAATCGTCACCCTGATCCTCCGCGCCGACCCCGGTAAGAAAATCACCCTCAGCGGTCACACCGACGCTCTGGGAACCGACCCATATAACAACCAGCTCTCCGCCCGCCGCGCCGCCACCGTCCGCGATTTCCTCGCTGCCGCCGGCGTCTCGCCTACCCAAATCGTCACCTTCGCCAGGGGTGCCAGCCAACCCCGACGCCCTAACGTCACCGCCAGCGGCCGAGACGACCCCGCCGGCCGCCGCGCCAACCGCCGCACCGAGATCTATCTCGATTTCTGATTAGCGCCCGTTAGGACGCGGCGACGTCACGGTCATCGTGCGGAAGACTCGACCATGACGCCAGCCTTCGGCACTCAGTCTATCTTGCTCGTCATCATGGCCGTTCGCGAGCGAACACACAGTTGAGAGAAGTCGCCCTAACGGACACATCCGCCATCCCCCAAAGTGCCGGCCTCGCGACTCACTTGAAGATTTACCGCGGAGTCGCAAAGGACGCAAGACGCAAGACTGCAAGACGCAAGACTGCAAGACGCAAGACACAAGACCAGAGAAGAGAGCGCAGCGCTTCTGCATCTGCTCTTTTCTTGCGTCTTGAAGTCTTGGGTCTTGGGTCTTGGGTCTTGGGTCTTG
>WBXD01000078.1 GCA_008932935.1 Verrucomicrobiota bacterium | reverse complement strand
GCGCAACACAAAGGTGCCACCCTGGCTGCGGGCAAACAACCAATTGAACAAGGCGGTGCGGGCCCCTCCAACGTGCAAATAGCCAGTGGGCGAGGGCGCAAATCGGGTGCGTACGGTCATGGCCTTGGTTTAACCGCCATGCCCCGCGGAGTCTAGCCCCCATCCGGAGATTTTTCCGGGCTGGGCGCAGCGCCCCTCCGCTCCTTATGGCACACTTGCCAGCCAGCTGGCTGAGGCCGGCTGTGACTCTTTCTCTGACCCACTAATGAGCTAATTGCCTTGCTCAACGGTGGGACGACCGCTAGCAAAGGCGCATGGAATCGGCAATCGGTGTCATCGGCGGCAGTGGGCTTTACGAATTGGACGGCTTTGAAAAATCCGCAGAGCTTATAGTAGCGACGCCATTTGGCGAACCATCCGACGCGCTGGTGGGTGGTCGGCTGGGCGGGCGGCAGGTGTGGTTTTTGCCGCGGCACGGGCGCGGTCACCGCCTGCTGCCGAGCGAAATCAACCATCGGGCGAACCTGTGGGCGCTGCGCAGTGTGAACGTGCGCTGGCTGATCTGCGTCACGGCGGTGGGCAGTTTGCGCGAGGAATACCGACCGCGCGACGTGGTGTTGCCGGACCAGTACTTCGACCGCAGCAGCGGCCGCGAACGGCACTCGTTTTTCGGGCAGGGCATCGTCGCGCATGTCGGATTTGCCGAACCGGTGAGCGCCGGGTTGCGGGCAATTTTGCGCGAGTGCAGCGTCGCCGCCGGCCTCACCTGCCACGACCGCGGTACCTACGTCCACATCGATGGGCCGGCGTTTTCCACCCGCGCGGAAAGCCTGATCAACCGCCAGCTCGGCTTCGACGTGATCGGCATGACCAATTTGCCGGAAGCCAAACTGGCGCGGGAGGCGGAAATCGCGCTCGCCACCCTGGCCATGATCACCGACTACGATTGCTGGAAAAGCGAGGAGGCACCGGTGAGCGCTGGGGCCGTTATCGGCCACCTGCATGCCAACGTAGCCGCCGCCAAACGGATTCTGGCAGCGGCCATTGCGCTAATTCCCGCAGTGGCTGACTGGCCCGAGCACCGTGCGCTGGATGACGCGATCATGACTGCGCAGGCGCTGTGGCCGGCGGCCACCGTGGACACTCTGCGCCCTTTGCTAGAGAGATTCATCGCGCCTTGTCCCAAATCTTAGGGACGTGACACGATTGCGGTTTTAGCGCATTTTACGTCCGTTGAGGGGAGTGATCCCCAGTTTCATAAGGGATTGTGAAAAACAAAAAAGGTCGCGCGAGTGCGCGGCCTTTTTTGTTTTGCGCGATGGCGCAAGGTTCGGGCTGCCTGAACTAGCCGAGAAACCCAGTGAGCGGACTGGTGGCGCTGGCGTGTGCAGTGGGCTCAGGCAGACCCAGCTCAAAGGCGTCGCGGCCGGCCTGGACGGCGAGCTTGAAGGCAATGGCCATCCGCGAGGGATCGGAAGCGATGGCGATGGCCGTGTTGATGAGCACGGCGTCGGCACCGAGTTCCATGGCTTCCGCCGCATGGCTGGGCGCACCGAGTCCGGCATCGATGATGACCGGGACGGTGGCTTGCTCGATGATGATGCGGAGTTGGTCGCGGGTGGTGAGGCCGCGGCTCGAGCCGATGGGCGAGGCCAGCGGCATCACGGTGGCCACGCCGACGTCTTGCAAGCGCTTGGCCAGGACTGGGTCGGCGTTGATATATGGGAGGACGACAAAGCCCTCGTTGACGAGGATAGCGGCAGCCTTGAGGGTTTCGATTGGGTCGGGCAGCAGATACGTGGGATCCGGGTGGATTTCCAGCTTCACCCACATCGGCAAGCCAGCGGCGGCGGCAAGCCGGGCGAGGCGCACGGCTTCCTCGGCATTGCTCGCACCACTGGTGTTAGGCAGGAGCAGGTAGCGTGTGGGGTCGATGAATTCGAGGATATTGGCGTAGGGGTCGCGCTGGCCGCTGAGGTCGGCGCGGCGCAGGGCCACCGTGACAATCTCGGTGCCACTGGCGGCCAGCGCGTCGCGCATGACCTCGTTAGAGGAGAACTTGCCAGTACCCAGAAACAAACGGGAGCTGAATTGGCGGCCGGCGATGGTGAGCATGGGGCTGAGTGATTGGTTATTGGGAAAGCTGGTGGAAGTTGGAAAAGGCACCAACTTGCGCCGCAGGATGCACCGTCAAGCAACCCCGTCAAGCATGGACGTCCGCCGCCACCTGAGGGTCGGGGATTCAACGGAGCTGGAAAAACCTGCGCATCTTCTGTGGGCGGCTGATCGGTGAGGCCGCCGCTGGGGGCGCTTGCCTCATTGCCGCCGCTGCCATCGTGCAGGACGCAATACCCGCAAGCGCGTGGGTTTTTTTTCCTTCACCACCGGCCCCGACCGCGCTATGAATGGCCGCTCACTACTCCCACAGCCAAACACCTATGAAATACCGCATCCTATTTGCCATCAGCCTCGCGCTTTCCCTGCCACTCTATGCCGGCCACAATAAAGGCCGCAAGTCCAAGCCCACGGCAGAGCAGATCTTCAATAAAAAGGACAAAAACCACGACGGGTTCCTCTCCGAGCAGGAATTCATTGGCCCGGCAAAGCATGCGGCCGAGAAGGCTAAGGTTTTCGCTAGAAAGGATACGAATCACGACGGCAAACTTTCGCTGCAAGAGTTCATTGGCAATGGCAAACACCACCGCAAATGTAAGCGCCAGCGAGCATCCACCACTTCCGCCACTCAGAACCTCTAATCCCGAGGACTCGCGACCACCCGCGCCTCCCGCAGCGAGGAGGGCAGATGTTTGAACGGTTGCAGAGCTAAGCAATGAAGGCCGGCAAATGATAACGACGCTGCCTCACTTCCATTGCATGGCTATGCTTGGAAAGAATGGTATGAGCGGCGGACTGCCATGATCCGCGCTACTCGCGGATGACCAGCGGCTCGAACTTGGGTGCCAGCAGGTGATTGATGACAAAGGCCAACAAATAAGCCCCGGCACAGATGCCGAAAAGGGTGGCATAGCCGGCGCTTGCGTTACCGAGTTTGGCAAAGCGATCCAACAACGAGCCGACAAACACTTGGAAGATCATCCCGCCAATCGCCCCGGCCATCCCGCCGATGCCAATGAGCGTGGCCACCGCGCGCTTGGGAAACATGTCCGAAACCGTGGTGTAAAGGGTCGCCGACCACGCCTGATGCGCGGAGCCTGCCAGCCCGCTGAGCAACACCGCCTGCCAATCACCGGCCTTGGAAACCAGAATGATCGGCACCACCAGCGAGGCAAAGCACAGCATGCCGGTTTTGCGGGCACGCGACACACTCCACCCGCGGTTGATGAGCAAGCCGCTGAGCCAGCCGCCGCCAATACTCAGCACCGTGATGATCACATAAATAGTGACGAGATGAACCCAACTGTTCTTGATGTCCAGCCCGCGCGTCTTCTTGAAAAAGTCCGGCAGCCAGCTCAGGAAAAACCACCACACCGGATCGGTTAGAAACTTGCTGGTGATAAACGACCACGCCTGGCGGTGGCACAACACCCGTTGCCATGGCGGCGACCGGCCCGGCGCTTCCGCCGGATCGCTATGGATATGTGCCAACTCCGCCGCATTCACCTCGGGCCGTCGCTCCGGGCTGTCGTACTTTGGCCCCCACTGCAGCAGCCACAGCAACCCCGCAATCCCGGCCAACACAAACGCCCACGGCCAACCCAAAAAATATGCCAGCGGCGGCACCAAGGCGGGTGCGAAGATTGCCCCGACGTTGGTGCCGGCATTGAACAAACTCGTCGCCAATGCCCGTTCCCGCCGTGGAAACCATTGAGTCACCGCCTTGATTGCGGCCGGAAAATTACCCCCTTCAAACAGCCCTAGCAACACCCGCGCCACCAGGAATGCCACAAACGCGGCGGGCACCACCAACGGCGTCTGCGGGTTGGCCAGCCATCCTAACCACGATGGCAGGGTCAGCGACATGCCCACCAGCAGGATGATCGGGGCGTGCAGAATGGCCGCCACGCTCCACCCGATGATGGATATTTGATAGCCGCGTTTCACGCCCGCGCGGTCTACGAAACTGCCGAACCACAGCAGGCCGATGGCATAGGCACCTTGAAACGCGGAGTTCACCCAGCCGTACTGGGTGTTGGTCCAGCCGATGCTCACGTCCAACATCGGTTTGAGCAGCGAGAGAATCTGCCGGTCGATGTAGTTGATCGTGGTCGCGAAAAACACCAGCGCGAGAATCATCCAGCGATAGCGGCTTGCGGGTTGGGTGGCGGTCATGGGTGGCACAAGGCTGAGGGTGCCCCGCCACCAACTCAAGCAGATTGCCGGAAATTGCAACGCCAGCGTCCTCGGCCATCTTATACCCCTCTTGCGCGCATGTGTCAGAGACGTGAGTGGCCGCCGCCATCGATGGAGTATTTGGGTGGGAGATCTAACCTAGGCAGCCGCGGTCAAGGCAACGAGCATCCGCACGCACCATCTCACATCCAAAGCCCTAATTCAGCAATCATCAATCGTCAATCAAACCGGTTCTTGAAAACTTGACCTAACTGCAAATACTTTCGGCCATCCAGAACTCTGGAGCCGGTCGCGCCTAGGCCTTGGGTCCCGTCACCGACTCAGGCGGTAGGCCTCGACGATGGTGTGGCACTTGGTGAGCATGTTGGGCACTTCCCAGTCCGGCAGTTTTTCATCCGCCAGATATTGCAGGTACTTGGCTGTCACCTGCGCGAAGTGAGCCTCGTGGCCGATAGAGAATTGTGATGGGACGACGACCTGCCACGCTTTGTCGGATGATTTGATAGAAAGTCCCGGATAGAGTTTTTGCAGTTTGGCGATGGCGTCTTGCAGGGATTTTTCAAAGTCGGCGGCGCTGGCGCTGCCGGTGTTCTCGACGTAGAGGAGCGGCTTGTAATTTTGCTCCTTGCCCTGGCGGATGATCAGATTGGCGGAGCTGCCGCGCATGATCGAATAGTGCGTATCTCCCCCACCCTCCGGTGCCTCGAAGTTCCAGGTGACCGACACCTTGGCATGCACGCCGCGCAGGGTATAGCTGAATTCACCATTGCCATATACTTCCAACTCGCCGGCAGCATTCACGCAATGGCTGATGGAAGCGGGAAATTCCTTGAGCGTGGTGGATTTCTCAAACTGCGCCGCACTCACCTTGGTAGTCCAGCGGCGCGCCGCGAGCACCGTGACATCGGATGGTGTTAGAATCTGCTCGGGAAACGCCTCCCACTGCACCAGGTCCACCAGATGGGTGGTGACATCGACGATGCCCTCGCCCTGTTGGGTGACGTCGAAGAACCACGGTGGGCGCTGTAACGGCTTGCCGGAAACCACCTTGCAGTAATGGTGAACGCTTTCCTTGGTGATCGCCGGTTGTGCGGCACTGCCTGTTTGCAAGCTGCCGAAAACCGCCGGCATGCGGGAGAGTTCGCGCTGCAGGATGGTGGTCGTCTCATGGCGCTCGGTCATGATATCATATAACAACACTCCGCGCTGTTTCGCCTCGGCGAACGCCTGCTTGATCGTCTCCAAGTCCGCCGGCACAATCACCATCGGCTTGTCGCTCAGCACGTTATAACCGGCCTGAATGGCGCGCAGAATATAATCCGCCTTGCGCGAGTTGTTGCCGGAGATGATCACCAGATTGCCTTTCTTCTCATCCAACATCCGCTGCATGAAATCCGCGCCGCTGTACACGTCCTCCTGCCAGTGGGTCGGCTGGTCGGCACGCGTATTGTAACCATCGATGCGCTTGAGATGCAGTTCGAGATCCGCACCCGCTGGCGCATAGACGTGCACCGTCGGGTCCACCTGCGGGTAGGCAACCGCCTGCACCAAGGCCGCATGAAAATGCCCGGGATCCAGCGTGATGAGCTTGACGGTGAGCGGCACGGCAGGCGCTGTCTGTGGCGCGACCATGGCTAACCAAAATGCGGCGAGGACAGGAGTCGATTTCATGTTAGAAAAAAACATTCAGCTTGGGTGAATCCGGTGTATGTGGAGGTGAGGGAAGCCCAGAGCGTTGGGCTGCAGTCATAAACGGCCCGGCACACGCCAATCTTGCAGCCGCCTTGCCAATCCCCGCGGGGACAGGCACCGGAGCGCCTTGCGGCCACCTCCCGCTGCATCTGATCGTGCCAAGCGGCAGCGGCGGTTTCCGCCCTTTGCGCTTGTCCGCTCCGCGCGCCCTGCTAGCTTCCAGCCAACCCCTCCCCCATACCACCATGAGCATCATGAGTTTCATCACAGGCGAACTGCTAGAAATCATCGAATTTCAAGACGCTTCGCGCGACACCCTGGCGTGGCGGTTTCCCGATGAGGACAAGTCGATTAAAAACGGTGCGCAACTCATCGTGCGGGAGAGCCAAGCGGCACAGTTTGTCTATCTGGGACAATTCGGCGATGGCTTCGGCCCCGGTAAGCACTCGCTAGTCACCGACAATCTCCCGGTCCTCAACCGCCTTAAGGGCTGGAAATACGGCTTTCAATCACCGTTCAAAGCGGATGTGTACTTCGTCACGACCCGGCTGTTCACCGGTAACAAGTGGGGCACGCCCAACCCGATCATGCTCCGCGACAAGGACTTCGGGGTGGTGCGGCTGCGCGCATTCGGCACCTTTGATTTCAAAATCACCGACGTGCCGGTGTTCCTCAAGGAAGTGGCTGGCACCGACCCGCATTTGCGCCTCGATAAATTCGCTGACACCATGCGTTCGCGCATCGTCAGCGTGTTCAGCGACGCGCTGGCCTCTGCCGGGGTGCCGGCGCTGGATGTCGCAGCACGCTATTCGGAGCTCGGCGATGCCTTGCTGCCGCTCATCAACCCGCAGGTCACCTCCAAGTACGGCATCGAAATCACCAGCTTCCTGCTCGAAAACGTCTCGGTCCCACCCGAAGTGGAAGCCGCCATCGACAAACGCTCCAGCATGGGCGTGTTAGGCAACCTCAACGATTACGTGAAATTCCAGATGGCCGAATCCATGACCCACGGCGGCACCAGCGAGTCCGCCGCGGCCATGCCTGCCCAGATGGCCATGGGCTTCGGCCTGGCTCAGGAAATGGTCAAACAAATGCAGCAAGCCACCCCAGCCGGCAGTCCGCCACCGCTGGCCGCCACCGCCATGGCCGACCTGCTCAGCCCGGCGCAGGCGGCGGAGGTGTTAGGAGTGAGCGAAGCCGACGTGATAGCCGCGATAGACGCCGGCGACTTGAAGGGCAAGAAAATCGGCAGTGCCTATCGAATCCCCCGAGCTGCCATCGACGCGTTTCTTGCGGGCTGAGTTAGCGCTTATGGGGCGGATTGCAGCAACGCGGCTAACAGCTCATCGAGGGACATGCTGGCGATGGCCGAGGCGCGGTCGCTCACCGCGAAGGGCAGTATCAGCTCGCGGCCGTGGAGCAGCGCACCACAACTGTAAACCACGTTGGGCACGTAGCCTTCGCGTTCGTGCCCTTCGGCCGAGAGCAGCGGCGTGCGCAAGCGGCCAATGACGTGGGTCGGATCGTCCAAATCCAGCAGGGCGGCACCGATGCAATACTTGCGCATCGGGCCAACCCCGTGGGTGATGACGAGCCAACCGGCTTCCGTTTCGATAGGCGAGCCGCAGTTGCCGATTTTCACCGACTCCCACATTTGTGCCGGGCGCAGGATCAATTGCGGGTCGGTCCAATGATGCGGGCTGCCGGAAAACATGATAAAAAGGTTCTCATCGTCCTGCCGCGAGAGCATGGCGTAGCGGCCGCCGATGCGGCGCGGAAACAACGCCATGCCTTTATTTTGCACCGCGCTGCCATTCAACGTTAGAATCCGGAAGTGCAGAAAATCCTCGGTTTCAATGAGCTGCGGCAAAATCACCCGCCCGTTGTAGGCGGTATAGGTCGCGTAATACATCACCGAGCCGTCATCCTCGGTAAAGCGCACGAAGCGGGCGTCCTCGATACCGTTAGTTTCGTTGGATGAGACCGGGAAGATGATCCGCTCGCTCATCGCCAGCTCCTCGGGAAAAAGCAACTCGTAGTTAGAGTCAGCCAGCCATTGCAGGCACTCCAGGGTGCGGCGCAGGTCGCGCGACACCGGATGGGACCCGTGCAGGACGAGGTTGAGGCTTTTATTCAAGTCGCTGCGGGTGAAGCTCTCGCCCAGCGGAGCCATCACCATGACCACGTCGGTGTCACTGAAGCCCATCTCGCGCAACTTGGTGATGAAGCGTTTCTTGTTGTAGCTGGGATTGAGAATAATCTCCGGCACCGTGACAAAGCGCGACACCGGCTCTAACGTGATGTCGCCATCCGCCGCAATGAGCCCGGCCCGAAACTCAATCGATGAAATGTGCCCCTCGCCGGTGGCGCGCAGGCTCATCACAAAGCGCAAAGCCCCGTCAGGCACCCCGCTCTGGTCGGGATGAGGCACGATGGATGGATTGAAAATAGCGGCGCTTTCCAAGGCATATTCGCCCGAAAAAAGTGCCCCGATGAGAAGCTGGCGTTCATGCGAGAGCGTCCGTTGAGTGAACACGTGATGTTGCACTTTTTCGTAATGCGCTTGGAGCAGTGACTCGATGTCGAAATGCCGATCATCGAATTCCTGGCAAACCCCTCGCAGCTCGCGGGCCACTTCCTCTTCCGTGAGTGCCAGTGCGCGGCCGATGATAGTGGTGATACGATGCGTTTCGGAAGGAATGAACGGGCGGATAATCACCCGCATGCACTCTGGCGAAAGGGTTAGTTCATGGCGGCGAATGTGGATTGGGCTCATCAGGTGGGGAGGGGGGGAGGGGTGATCAGATGCTCGGCGAAAGTCATGTCCGCTAGAGCCAGGTGGAATGCCAGCGACGACTCCGCGCCTTGGTTCTCGTTCGCTCGGTCCGGGTGCAAGCCGTCACGGCAACCGCCGGTGCTCGAGTCGTAGAGCGCTAGTCCGAGGTCGTTGCGCCCCAAAAACCACTCAAACGCCCGCCGCGCCTTGCGCGACCAAGTTGGATTTTGAGTGATGCGGAACGCTTCGAGGCAAGCGGCGACCATCGCCTGCGCCTCGAGCGGTTGTTGGTCGAAGTCGGCCCGGGCTCCGTCACGCTGATAGAACCCGTCGCTGCCGATGGGCCGGAAATTTCCGGCCTGGGTTTTTTGGATGGAGGCGAGCCAGCGCAGGGATTTCAGTCCGATGGCCAGAGCTTCGCTGTGCCCCTGCCTCTGGCCTTGGCCGCTGAGGATGAGGGCTTGGCAAAGCCGCGCGTTGTCGTAGGTCATAGTAGGTTCAAACCACGGCCAAGCGTCTGTGGCGCACTCATGCCACAAGTTCACCAATCTGGCGGTGAGAGTTTCGCGCATGGCCAGTGCCTTGGGCTCGGCGGGAAAGCGCCGCAGATACTCATGGATGCCCAGCAGGGTAAAACTCCAGGCTCGCGGCGCGCTGAATGAAGCCACTGCCGCCAGCCCGTGTTCAAAGAGTTGGGTCGCGAGCTGGCGGTGCCCGGCATTTTGCGAACGGCCCACCCCGGTGCCCACCGCCCACAGCGCCCGCCCGTGGCTGTCCTGGCTGCCGAATTCATCGAGCCACTGGCGGCCGTGGCTCATAAAGTTGCGGAAGCGTCCGTTATCTTCGTTGAAAGCTGCGGCGAGGAACGCGAGGTAGCGGGTGGCCAGACTGTCGAGGGTTTCCGCGGGCAGCGGGTCGCCCAGCTCGTCGAGCATGTTGCACAAAATGTAAGCGCGGGCGTTGTCGTCGGTGCAATAGCCGTGGCGAAAGTCGGGCACATTGAAAATCGCGTGTTGAAACATGCCCGTGCCGTCGCTCATGCGCAGCAGGTGCTCGAGGCGCAGCGGTGGCAACTGATAGGGCCGGCCGCCCAGCGTCCACCCGGCGAAGGCGGCCCGCGGGGTGGCTCGGCGATCGGCGCGGGCCTGTTGAAATGTCTCCAAATAGCGCTGGGCCACCACTGGCCAGATCATTTCGCGGCCCACCGCGTAGGCATCGCGGCGGATTTGCTCCATCCGGGGCGCGTCCTCCAGCAGGCTACACACCGCTGTGGAGATGGCGGCGGGGTTGTGGAAGGGCACCAGCACGCCACGCTCGTCCGCCAACAATTCCTGCGCGTGCCAATACGGCGTGGACACCACCACCTTGCCCGCCCCAAAAACGTAGGCCAGCGTGCCCGAGGTGATCTGTGCCTCGTTGAGATACGGCGTCAGATAGATGTCGGTCGCCCCGATGAATTGCTTGAGGTCCTCGGCCGAGAAAAACCGGTTGTAGAAAATGACATGATCGCGCACCTGGCGATCCTCGGCGAGGCGCTCCAAGCTGAGCCGGTAGCGCTCGCCTTCACGCGCCAGCAATTGCGGATGAGTGGCGCCCAAGACCAGGTACACCACCTTCGGGTGTTGTCGCACAATCTCCGGCAGCGCCTCGATCACATGCTCGATGCCCTTGCCAGGACTGATCAAGCCGAAGGTCAGCAGCACCTGGCGGCCGTCCACCCCGAACTGCCCCTTGAAAAAGCCCGACTCAATGAACCCCAGATCTGGAATACCGTGCGCAATGACGTCGATCTTGGCCGCCGCCACCCCGTAGGTATCGCGCAAAATCTCCGCGCCCTTGCGCGCCATCACCACCAGCCGGTCGCTGCGCTCTACCAGCTCCTCCATCACTTGGTATTGCGCCGCATTCGGCTGGCTCAAAACCGTGTGCAGCGTAGTCACCACCGGCATGCGCAACTCTTTCAGCAAGGCCAGCAGATGACTGCCCGCCGCCCCCCCGTAAATCCCGAATTCATGCTGGACACTGAGCACGTCCGCATTGCTGAAATTAAGAAAATCCGCCGCCCGCCGGTAATAATTCAAATCCTTTTCTAACAATTCAAGGTGGACCCGGGCTGGGTAGGCATAGCCCTCCGCTCGGTCGTTGATTGCTCCCACAAAACACTCTGAGTCGGGGGCCGCGCACGCCACTGCTTCGCACAGGTCATGGGTGAAGGTGGCTATCCCGCACAGCCGCGGCGGGTAATTCCCCAAAAACGCGATGCGAGGCAACCCATCGAAACGGCCGCCAAGACCTCCTCTTTCCTTAGACTTCATCTAGTCAGGCTAGAATGACTGTAGATTCCATGCAATCACATTTTTCGATAAATTCACCCTTGCGTCCCCCCGGTTCCGGGCCATACTCCCCCCCTCTAGCACAGGGGGCGTTCTGGTTTCGACGGAATGTCTGATGCGCTGGCTGCACGTGGAGGTTGATCGGTTGGCCTCCTTAAAAGCCGGTCAAAACAAACAAATGCAAACTCTAACGAGCTCGCACTGGCTGCTTAATTGACAGTCACACCTGAACCCAGACGCCTGCTGCGGGGAATGGTGACACCTTTGCAGGCTGGGCCGGAGCCGGGTAACCGGGCCTCGCGCCGAGACCAAACAGGTTCCTAGGATCGACAACGCGGCGTGAGAGCCCAGCCTATCCGAAATCCCAGATCTCATGCTAAACGTGTAGATGCCTGTGTTGATGGCGTTCCGGACAGGGGTTCGACTCCCCTCGCCTCCACCTGTCTGATGATCCATGGCTTACCGCAGATAGCACTCGCCATGGAGTGCGGCAGCTTGCTGCCGCCTAGCCCAGCCAGCTTGCTGGCGAGTGTGCGTGCACTTCGTAATACCCTATTTATCTGTCACCTTGTACTGGGTCACCTTGTACTGCGCGGAGTGCGGGGGCTTGCCCCCACCAGGGCGGGGGCGGGCTTGCCCGCCGGTGGCGCGGAGCCGTGAATGAGGTGGCGCTGGGACGCCCGACTCGCCAGCAAGCTGGCTTGGCCAGGCGGTGGCGAGCCACCGCACTCCAGTACACTATTTATCTGTCACCTTGTACTGG
>WBXD01000077.1 GCA_008932935.1 Verrucomicrobiota bacterium | reverse complement strand
GTGGCGAGCCACCGCACTCAAGGAGTGGCGGTTGCCAACCGCCATGGCCCATGGATAGAGCAAGGGCAGCCGCATGGCGGCTTGCTCTTACGCGTCTCATGGGCAGCAGGGGGCAAGCTGCCCCCGCTCCATGCTGCCCACACGCGCCAGCAAGCTGGCTGGACTAGGCGGTGGCGAGCCACCGCACTCAAGGAGTGGCGGCCATGACGACCCGGTGCCACCTCCAGCAATCAGCGCCGCGTCTGCCTCTGCGACCTCAGCGCTGCTGGTGTCTTGCAGCGAAGTGGTCTTGGGTCGTTACCTGGGCATCGGGAAGGCGCGGTTGAAAGCGAAGACTTGGTCGCGGATGATCGCCAGTCGCGCTGCGTCCTCCGGCGCGAGGAGGACTTGATGAATGAATTCGGCAACTTGTTCGACGTCCGCCTCGCGCATGCCGCGGGTGGTTACCGCGGGGGTACCGATGCGGATGCCGCTGGGTTTCATCGGCGAACCGGTGTCGAAGGGGATGGCATTCTTGTTCACCGTGATGCCGGCCAGGTCGAGGGCGTGGGAAGCGAGGGTGCCGTTGAGGCCCACGCTGCGCAAATCCACCAGCATGAGGTGGTTGTCGGTGCCGCCAGAGACAATCCGGTAGCCGTGATGGGTGAGGCGCGCGGCGATGGCTTGAGCATTTCTAACAACCTGCTGTTGGTAGCTTGTGAATTCCGGCAGCAAGGCCTCGGCGAAGCACACGGCTTTGGCGGCGATCACGTGCATCAGCGGCCCGCCCTGAATGCCGGGAAACACCTGCGAGTCGATGCGTTTGGCAAACTCCTCCTTGCACAGAATGATGCCGCCGCGCGGGCCGCGCAGGGATTTGTGGGTGGTGGAAGTGACAAAATCCGCGTGCGGCACCGGGCTGGGATGCACGCCGGCGGCCACCAGTCCGGCGATATGCGCCATATCGACAAACAAATAGGCCCCGATCTCGCGGGCCAACCGTCCCATGCGCTCGAAGTCGATGACGCGCGAGTAGGCCGAGGCTCCCACGGTGATGAGCGCGGGCTTGAGGGTGCGGGCCGTGGCTTCCAACTCAGCGTAGTTGATGCGTTCATCCTCAGGGCTCACCCCGTAATGGGTCACCGCGTAAAAACGCCCGGAAAAGTTCGCCTTGTGGCCGTGGGTGAGATGGCCGCCATGCGCCAAATCCATGGTTAGAATCTTGTCGCCTGGCTGCAACACGGAGAAATACACCGCGGTATTGGCCTGCGAACCAGAGTGCGCTTGCACGTTGGCATGCTCGGCTCCAAACAGCGCCTTGGCGCGGTCGATGGCCAGTTGCTCAACCACGTCCACATTCTCACACCCGCCATACCAGCGCCGACCGGGGTAGCCCTCGGCATATTTGTTGGTCAGCACCGACCCCTGCGCCTCCATCACCGCCGGCGATGCAAAATTTTCCGAGGCGATCAATTCGATGTTGTTGCGCTGGCGGTGGGCCTCGGCGGCGATGGCTGCGGCGATGGGCGGATCGACCTCGGCGATGCGACTGCCGGACGCCTTGCACACGCGCTGGCAGTGGCGACCGCCGGCGAAGTCGGTGGCTAGGAACGCCTCGGTGATGGCCACGGCGGTGGCGGCGTCGGTAAACTTGCCGGCGAGGCACAGGACGTTGGCATCATTGTGCTGGCGGATGATCACGGCGTCCTCCGGCACGCGGGCGGCAGCGGCGCGCACTTCGCGGTGGCGGTTGGCGGCGATGCACATGCCTGCGGCGGTGGTGCAGGCGAGAATTCCGAAATCACAGCTGCCATCAGCTACGGCGCAGGACACTAGATTGGCATAATCGGCGTAATCGACGGCCTCGTGACCCTGCGTGCCGAAGTCTTGGATGTGATGACCAGCAGCAGCTAGATGCGCAGCGACGGCGTTTTTGAGATCGACGGCACCGTGATCGGCACCCAGGGCAATGCGGAAGGAAGGTTGGCTCATAAGTCGGCGGCACACATTCAAACTGGTCAGCGGCCACTTGGGAATGGCAAATTCAAGGAATCGTGTGATCCGTGGCCGCGGCCCTCACATCTTGGATGACCAATTGCAGCGCGGTTCGCCCGCGGAACGTGTTGCGATCGATGGAAAAGGCAATGTCCCACGGCGGGTCTGGCAACGGGCTTTCCCCGCCGCCGAAAAACACCGCATCCTGTTCGTGCAACCCCTGGTGCAACGTCAGCCGCAAGTGATGGTTTTTCATGTGCAGCGGCCGCCGACTCAATTCCACTTTGCGGCTGACAAAAATCGGTTGCGGGTTGCCATTGCCGAAGGGTTGGAGCAATTCATAACTCGCCAAAAACTCCAACGAAAGCTGCTCAAACCCAATCTCAGCATCGTAAGAAAGCGTCGGCTGGCGCTGCTCTTCGCTGGTGTTGGCCAATACGTACGCACCAAAATGCTCGCGAAAACTATCGAGTTTCGCCTCGTGAATCGACAGACCTGCGGCCATGGCGTGACCACCGCCCGCCTCCAAGTCGTCACTGCAGGCGCGGATCGCCTCCACCAGCGAAACCCCCTCGATGCTGCGACCCGAACCTTTGCCGATGCCAGCCGCGTCGATCGCCACCACAAAGGTCGGCTTGTGGTATTGGCGCATCAAGCGCGAGGCCACGATGCCCACCACGCCGTGATGCCACTGCCGCGAACCCAGCACAATAACCGGATCACTCGATGGGTCAAAACTCGTCAGCAGGTCGCTCGCCTGCTGGCGGATAAGCCCCTCATGTTGCTGGCGCTCGCGGTTATAAGTATCGAGTTGTTGCGCCAACTCCATCGCCTCGGTGGCACTGTCGGTCGTCAGGGTGGCGAGTGCCACCTCGGGTGCATCCATCCGTCCCGCTGCGTTGAGGCGCGGACCGATCCGGAACCCGACGTCCATGGCTGTGGCCTCACCATGAATACCGGTGACTTCTTTGAGAGCCCGCAGGCCGGGGTTGAGAGTGTGGGACAATTGTTTGAGGCCGTGGCGCACCATCAGCCGATTTTCACCGATCATCGGCACAATATCGGCAATGGTGGCCACCGCCACCAGATCCATGAGTTGTCTCAGATCCAGATCCACCGGCCGCGTCTTGAGCAAAGCATGCCCCAACTTGAAGGTGACCCCAGCGGCGCACAGGTAGGTGAATGTCTCGCCGCATTTCGGATTGACTAGCGCGCAACAATCCGGCCGTCCGGCAGGACTCGGTTCGTGGTGATCGACGATGAGCACGTCAATGCCCACGGCCCGCAGGCTGGCCACCTCGCTCAGCGACGCGGTGCCGCAATCCACCGCGATGAGCAGGTCCGGTTTGCAGCCTTCCGCCATGCAGCGGGCCAGCGCCGCCTCGCTCAGGCCGTAGCCTTCCGCGCCGCGTTGGGGGATGAAATTGCGCGCCTCCAGCCCGTACGCATGCAAAATCCGCCGCATCAACGTGATCGACGTCACTCCGTCCACGTCGTAGTCACCATAAATGCACACGGTTTCCTTGCGATCGGCCGCCAGCAGGATCCGCTCAACCGCCAGATGCATGTCGGGCAACAAGAATGGATCGGCCAAGTCGCGCAATTTCGGTTGCAGGTATTCCTCCATTCCCACGCCCTCCGGCAGCCCCCGCTGGCGGATCAAGTGCTCCAAAATTGGCGGAAACGAGCCCAACAAACCCTTTGCTTGATTTTGAAAGGGCTCGCCGCGGGGAATCCAGCGTAAGGGCAAAGCTCGCATGTGCTGGCCAAACCATGCCTTGCCTATGCCCGTCACACAAGAGCGGAAATCCGCCATTTCCACCCGGCCCGGTACATCTGTTGTCAGCCCGGCTGGTACAAGCGGCGACTCACAATCCACTCGGCGACTGCCGGGGCCAGCCAGGGATGTGACGGGTGGCCTTGCGCGATGGCCTCGCGGATGCTGCGGGCCGCCGCCGGATGATTGCCGGCCAGCGCATGCATCACGTAACCCTCGCGGGGTTGCGGCACCTCGCAGCGGCCAAACACGATGAACTCAACGCACGCTGCCAAGCGCTGCGGATGCCGCCATTGCGGCAAAGCCTCCCATTGGTCGCCACCCATCATCCAGAACAGGCGTGTGCCGGGAAACCTGTCCAGCATCGCCTCCGCCGTCGCGTAGGAAAATGAGGGTTCTTCACTCCGTAACTCGCAATCATCCACCACTGCCCACGCCAAGTCCGCCGTGGCACGCCGCAACATCTCCATGCGATCAGCCCCCGCCGCCGGCGCTTGCCCGGTCTTATGCGGCGAAATCCGGCATGGTACAAACCGCAGCTCGTCCAAGCCCAGCGCCTGCTGCGCCAGCCCCGCCAAGTGCACATGCCCGAGATGGACCGGATCAAAGGTACCGCCAAACACCCCGATCTTCCGGGCTTCCGACAGGTTGGCTGCAGCCTCGCCCTGAGGCCTCGTCCCGGTTTCCGGTGTGCAGACCACGCCGCCACGGTCTTCGGCTGGGGGGATGACGGCGCTAAAACTCACGGCCCGAGCTTATCTGGAAACCAGCCCGCTGGAAATAGCTATGTTTCTCAGTGCATGTAGAAGACGCAAGACTGCAAGACACAAGACAAGATAAGAGCGCAGCGCTTCTACATCGGCTCTTCTGTTGGGTCTTGCCGTCTTGAGTCTTCCCCTCCCCCATGATTTTATGGTGAGCAAGAAAAACCCGCAAATCCCTACCTGTCCAAGGTGGGCCCGCAGGGATTTGAACCCTGGACCAAGGGATTATGAGTCCCCTGCTCTAACCGCTGAGCTACAGGCCCGGTTGTCCCGGTACGGGTGGCAGCATAGCGACGAGCGAACCAAGGGCAAGCGCGAAGAGGCGACTGGTAGCGGAATCCAGCGAGGCGTCGGCCGGGCAGGTGCCAAGCGCTCGCTATGGCGGGGACTGTGGGCCGTGAACCGCAGGGATACTAAAAAGGTTGTGTGGCAAATCGTGGAATGAGTGGAATGAGTTGCCACGGGGCGCGGGGCAGGCTTGGATGGCGCTGTGCCATGACCGATCCAACCCCTTCCGTCGCCCCTTCGAAAGCCCGCGTGTTTGTGCGGCGCGCTGGCAGCACCGTCGTATTGTGGGCGGTGGTGGGGGTGGTGTTTGCGAGCATGCGCAGCTGGGCGTATCTGGGCTTGCTGGGGCTGCTGACGGTGGTGGCCACGCGCGAATATTTCCAAATGCTGCGTGCGGCGGGGGTGAGGTGTTTTCCGCGCTTTGGGCTGGGCTTGGCGGTGGGCTACTGCGGGGTTTTGCATGCGGGCTTGCTGCGCAATGCCGAAGGCATCTTGGGCGGCTGGGACCTATTCGCCGTCTGCGTCGCGCTCATCGGCGCCTTTGCTTTGGAAATGCGCGGTCCCATCCGCGTACTGGAAAGCTTGGTGGCGGTGACGGTCACCCTGTGCGGGTTCATTTACATCGCGTTTTTATTTAATTTTGGGGCGAAGCTGTTATTTCTGGCACCCGGCTGGCAGGTCGGTGACGGGCGAGTGGCTCAACCTGCGGCGGTACTGCTATTGTGGTTGCTGGCGGTAACCAAGTTCACGGATATGGGGGCCTACCTCGTCGGGTCGCTCATCGGCCGCCACAAGCTCATCCCGCACGTGAGCCCGGGCAAGACCTGGGAAGGACTGGGCGGCGCGCTGGCATTTTCCCAGCTCGCCGGCTGCGGCCTGTATGCAGCCTTGCCACAGGAGTTGGCGGTGCTTGGCGGCTGGGGTCACGTGGTTTTTCTTGGGTTGATTCTAGCGGTGCTGGCGGTGCTCGGGGATTTGGCGGAGAGCGTGGTCAAACGTGCGCTGCAAGCCAAGGATTCCGGCCAGATGCTCCCGGGCATCGGCGGCGCACTGGATTTAATCGACAGTATTTGTTTCACCGCCCCGGCGCTGTACTTCTACCTGCAATGGGTGCTGCTTCCCGCCTCATGAGCCAGCCCCGCAAACGCCGCGTCGTGCTGCTCGGGTCCACCGGGTCGATCGGCCGCTCCACCCTCAAGGTGGCGGCCCACCTGCCCGATCACATCGAACTCGTCGGCCTCGCCGCGGCCGGCAGCATCGAACTGCTCGCCCAACAAGTGCGCGCCACCGGAGTGCGCCAGGTGGCGCTGCACGATGCCAGCAAGGAAGCCGCGCTGCGGGCCTTGTTGCCGTCGGGCGTGCAGATTCATGTTGGCGCGGAGGGCTTGCTGCAACTCGCTACGCTGGCGGAGGCTGACATCGTGCTGGTAGCCATCGTGGGCACGGCGGGTTTGCATCCGGCGCTCGCGGCGATCGAGGCGGGCAAGGATTTGGCAATTGCCTCCAAGGAAATCCTGGTCATGGCCGGCGAACTCATCACCACCGCCGCCACCCGCCACGGCGTGAAATTGCTGCCAGTGGATAGCGAACACAACGCAATTTTTCAATGCCTTGACGGCCAGCGCGACGGGGCGGAGGCGGTGGCACGGCTTGTCCTAACAGCATCTGGCGGGCCATTCCGGACCCTGCCGGCGGCGGACTTGGCGCGGGTGACCCCGGCGCAGGCGCTGTGCCATCCGACCTGGGAGATGGGGCCAAAGGTCACCATTGATTCCGCCACCCTGTTCAACAAGGGCCTGGAAATGATTGAGGCGCGCTGGCTGTTTGGCATTGGCATGGATCGCATCGACGTGCTGGTGCACCCGCAAAGCATCGTCCACTCAATGGTGGAATTCCGCGATGGCTCGTTGCTGGCCCAACTGAGCCGCACCGATATGTGTTTTCCCATCCAATACGCGCTCACCTGGCCCGAGCGGGTGGCCGGCGGCCTGCGGGCACCGGATTTTACGGCTTTGGCCAAACTCGAGTTCGAAGCGCCGCGCGAGGACGTGTTTCCAGCACTCGGCTTGGCTCGCCGGGCCGGCCTGTGCGGCGGCACGCTGCCGGCGGTGTTCAACGCGGCCAATGAGGTAGCAGTGGCGGCCTTTCGCAGCGGCCACCTGGGATTTCCCGGCATCTGGGCCTGCGTGGCCGCGGCGATGGACGCCCATCAGGTGCAAGCGTCCTCGTCGCTGGCCGCAGTGCTCGCCGCCGATCTCTGGGCCCGCGATGCCGCCTCCACCTTTTGCCAACAGAGCGCTGGTACCTGAACTCTAACATTGAAAGCTGCCATTCCATCATGCAACCACCGATGACGGACTGAATTGGCCGCCCCCCGTATTTTAAGATTCCCTTCACCCATCCTTGCCTCTATCTTCTAAGTCATGAAATTTCCCCTCCACCTAGCGGCCTTGTGGTTGTTGCTGATGCCAGCCGCCAGCGCCGCCCCCGCCGACGCCGCACGCGTGGAAAAAACCTATCAACTCTCGCTGGACCAGTGGGCCCAGAACGCGCGTGCCGCCACCACCACCGAGGCCCGCAGCAAAGCTTGGAGCAGCCGCCCGGATCCCGCCGCTGCCGCCAGACAAATGTGGGCGGTCATCAGCCAGGACCTCCGCGAAAGCTGGACCTTGGAGCCGCTCGCTTGGTACCTGCGCCTCGTCGGCGGGCTGCGCACCACCCTGCCCAACGGCAGCAACAGCCTGACCTTTGCCGAGGAAATCAAGGCGATCTACGCGGCGGTTGAAACGTATCACGTGAAGGGCAGCCCCACCCCAGCGGTCGCCGTGCCCACCAAACTGCCAGCGCTTGAACAGTCGCCCCAACTCCCCACGTTCTGCCTCGCCCTCGCCGCCAACGACGATGCGCGCTCGCTCGCCCTCCTGGAAAAAATCCAATCCCTGCACCCAGATACAAAAATCCGCGGCGTGGCCGCCCTTGCCATCGCCATGCGTCTCAAATTTCTCGGTGATGATCCGGGCCTGATGTCCAAACGCCTGACGCTGCTGCGCACCGCAATCATCGATAGCGCAGAAGTGGAAATCCACGGTGTCTCGGTCGCCAAACTCGCCGAGGACGAACTCTACATTATCCGTTTTCTAAGCAAAGGACGGGTGGCCCCCGATCTCAGCGGCATGGATTCGGGCCCACTCCCGATGAAGCTGTCCAACGACGCCGGCAAGGTTGTGGTGTTGCTGTTCTGGAATAGCGATGTGGCCGAGGCCGCCAGGATCCTCGAAATGGCCTCCACCTTGCGCAAAAAATTCGCGGCCAAACCCTTCGCCCTCATCGGCGTCAATAACGACCCCACCGCCACTCTGCGCGATATGTGCAAACAACCCGAACTCGTCACCTTCCCGAATTTCTCCGACCCCCAGAACCGCTTGGCACACGAGTATCGGATCGGCGCCTGGCCCATGGCTTATGTTCTGGATGGCGAGCGCAAAATCCACTATGCCGGCCCTCCCGGTCCCTTCGTCGATATCACCGTCACGGCCCTACTCGAAGAAACCAAGCCTGCCGCCAAGTAATCCCCCCCCTTGCCACCTCTAGCATGGGTTTATGGGGGGACGCTGGTTTAGCACCTGATTTGGCCACACCACGACGATGGTTGTGAGTATTGTGAAAATACTCACATATTTTCACACTGGCGGATTGACAAGCGGGTTTGTGTAGCTAGGCTGCGCGTCCGTACGGACCTGCCGGCGGTTATCCAACTCTTCACCCACAGGCATCAGCCATGAGCAAACGCACCTATCAGCCATCCAAGCGCACCCGCAAACAACAATTCGGTTTCCGTGCCCGCATGGCCTCCAAATCCGGCCGCGACATCCTTCGTCGGCGCCGCCAAAAAGGCCGTAAGCGCCTCATTCCCAAGGGCGTGGAGATTCAATTCGCACGTCACACGCAGCAGCACTCCTGAGCACCTGCTCAGCTGCCGCCACGGGTGCCCCTTGCATCCCCGTCATGCGCCTCCCGCGGAAATGCAGCATCACCCGGCGGGCAGATTTCGCTCGCGTCAAGACGCTCGGCCAAGCCAAGGCCGGGCGCTTCGTCATTCTCAGCACGCTCGCCGACGCCTCCTTGTCGTCCTTGCGCACCGGCTTCATCACGACTCGCCGCAGCGGCAAGGCCCACGACCGCGTGCTGTTGCGCCGGCATTTCCGGGTGTTGGTGCAAGCCCACGCCCCGGACTTTGCCGATATGCACCGCTTTCTCATCACCATCGCCCGTCCCGGCGCCTCGCAGGCGAGCTTCGCCGAACTCAAGGCCGATTGGTACAAACAGGCCAAGCGCCTCGGCCTCTTTCCCCGCCCCGCGGAAACAACGTGATCTCAAACCTGCTCGCCACCGCCATCCGCCTCGCGATCCGCTTTTACCAGCGCGTGCTCAATCCCATGCTCAAAGTGGCCGCAGGGCCCGCCGCCGGTTGCCGTTTCTCCCCCACCTGCTCGAACTACTTCCTCGAGGCCGTGGCTATTTGCGGCCCGCTGCGGGGCTCGTGGCTTGGCATTCGCCGGATTTTCCGCTGTCATCCTTGGGGGGGCTGTGGTTATGACCCGGTGCCACCGCTGCCAGACAGTGCGGGCCAACCCGCCGCCGATTCTCGTTATTGCTCTCACCTCCATCCTTAATCCCTTTCCCATCTCCTCTTATGTATGACCGAAAAACCTGGGCTGTCCTAGCCGTCTGCGGCTCGTTGTTAGCCGTCGGCATGTATCAATCCAACCAGAATGCCCAGGCCAAGGCCCGCCTGGAACGTGCCCGCCTGGAAGCCCTGCCCCCGGTACCAACCGCCCCGGGCACCACGCCCGCCGACCCAAGCGCCGCCCCGGTCACCCCTGGCCTCGTCGTCAATGTGCCACCGGCACCCTTGGAGGAAGAATTGGTCACGCTGGCGACCGACAAAGTATTGTTCACCTTTTCCAACATCGGCGGCGGCATTAAATTCGCCGATTTCAAAACCGAGTTCCAGGTCGGCAAAAAATCCGATTTGGTGCGGGTCAACGAGCGTGGAGGCGGCCCCATCGGCGGCCTTGCCGGTGCCGACGAAACCTTGGAGAACCTCAGCTACACCTATCTCGAGGCGGAATCCGTCCCCGCACAGAAGGTCGTTTATTCCGCCAAGCTCGCCGATGGCCTGCTCGTCAAAAAATCCTTCAGCCTAGTCGCCACTGGCGAGCCGGGCGCCCCGTACTTGCTAGATTTCGTCCTGAATTTCGAGAATGCCACGGCCGGCCCGCTCAATCTGCAAAAATACAGCATCTACGCTGGCGAGGCCGCCCCTCTCTATCAAGCCGAAATGCCGGACTGGACCGGGATGTTGTGGCTCGAAAACAATTCGATGAACTTTACCAAGGCGTCGAGTTTCAAGGGCAGCATGCTGTCCTCGGAAACATCCATCTTCAACAGTCCAGCCGGCAAGAAAATCCAATATGCGGGGGTGACCAACCAGTTTTTCGCGACCGTGATTCGGCCTCAAGATTCGCTCGAGACGACGGTTTGGGCCAAGCCGTCCCAGATCAAACTCAAGGACGGCGCGCTGCCGATCAAAGCGATCCGGGCCGGGTTGCATTTGCCAGATAGCCTGCTCGCAGCGACAGCCAAAAAAGATATCTCCTACCGCATCTTCCTCGGCCCTAAAAACAACCCGCTTCTCCAATCCATGGGCAATAGCTGGGGTGAGTTGATGCAGTACGGTTGGTTCTGGCCAGTCTCGGTCACCCTCAACCGCACTCTCAATTTCTTCCACAACTGCCTTGATGGCATTGCTAAAAAATGGTCGTGGGGACTCGCTATTATTTTCCTCACCATTGTCGTACGCTTGGTCATTTGGCCGCTGCACGCCAAGTCCACCCGCACCATGAAGCGGATGAGCAAACTGCAGCCGGAAATGGCCAAGCTGAAGGAAAAGTACGCCGAGGATCCCGGCAAGCTCAACACCGAGACGATGGGGCTCTATCGTAAATACGGGATCAACCCGCTGGGCGGCTGCCTGCCCATGTTCATCCAAATCCCGATCTTTTTCGGTTTTTACAAGATGCTGCAATACGCCGTGGAACTGCGTGGTCAAGGGTTTCTATGGGTGCCCGATCTTTCCCAACCCGATACCTGCGCCGTGCTCGCAGGCGTGCCCATCAACATCCTGCCAGTGGTGATGGCCATCTCCAGCTTTTTCCAAATCCGCATGACTCCCAAGACCGGCGACGCCATGCAGCAGCGCATCATCATGTTCATGCCCTTCATGTTCTTGTTCTTCTGCTACAATTTCGCCTCCGCCCTCGCCCTCTACTGGACGACCCAAAATATCTTCTCCATCGGCCAAACCTGGCTGATGAGCCGCATCCCCGAACCCGAACTCAAACCCCGCAAGGACAGCGGCAAAAAAACCTGGGTCCAACGCATGGCCGAACAACAGGCCGCTGCGCAAAAAAAGCGCCAGCAGGGCGGATCCGGCTCCTCTAGCGCCACCGAGTCGCAGAAAAAGCGCTCCCCGCGCACGGGGGGGTAGACCGCGTCAAACCCAAGCACACCCACTCGGCTGACCATCGGAAAGAAAGCCGCCATCGGAGCGCGCCAATTTTCTCACCGCTATTGAGAGAGTTGCCGTGATCAACATGAACTGGACGAGCATCGGCAACTCCGGCAACGCGGCGGACCCATCCACCAGCTACGGTGCGGTGGACCATGCCTACAACATCGGCACCTACGAGGTAACCAACGCGCAGTATGTGGATTTCCTCAACGCCAAAGGCGCTTCCAACAGCAACGGGATTTTCACTGAGACCATGGGAACGGCTGGCACCTACGGCAGCAACATCACCCAAAGCGGCGCTAGTGGCAGTTTCACCTACAGCGTGGGCAGCACCTACGCGAACCTGCCGGTGGTTGGCGTGACGTGGTTTAATGCGGCGCGCTTTAGCAACTGGCTGGGCAACGGCCAAGGCAGCAACAGCATGGAGACGGGGGCGTACACGCTGGCAGGAGCCATGAGCGGCATCATTACCGCGAATGCCGGGGCTTCGGTTTACATCCCCAGCGAAAACGAGTGGTACAAGGCGGCCTATT